>NZ_CAACUY010000018.1 GCF_900659615.1 Actinomadura fibrosa
TCAGGGACACAGCCAGCGGGGTGCCGTGGCCGTCGGTCAGCACGTGGTGCTCAGAGCCCGGCCGGCCACGGTCGACCGGACTCGGCCCGGTTTTGGGCCGCCCTTGAGCGCTCGGACGTGGAAGCTGTCGATCACCGCCCTGGACCAGTCCAGCCGTCCAGCGGCGTGCAGCTCCTCCAGCAGCAGCCGGTGCAGCCGCTCCCACACCCCAGCCTGTGCCACTCGGCCAGCCTGCGCCAGCACGTCATCCCTGACCCGAATCCCAGCTCCTGGGCAGGTACTCCCACCGGATCCCGGTGTGCAGCACGAACAAGATCCCGCACAGCACCTTGCGATCGTCCAGCCGCTTGCGGCCGGGATGATGCTTGCGGCGCTCCACCCTCGGCAGCAGCGGCTCAACCCGTTCCCACAGGCTGTCGGGCACGATCCACGGGGGTTGCTCGCCCTTGCGCATGCCCTCACCGAACACCGCGAACTACCACACGTCCCGCCGTATAAGCATTCTGTTATGACCTCTAAGGCGTCAACGACCGACCGACGTCGTCTCCGTTGCGGCCCTCCCGTGATCAGCAGCGCGGCGCCCTAGCACGCGGGTGTCAACGACCGGCCGACGGTCCTCTCCGTTGGGGCTGCCAATACGCAGGTCACAGATGACGCACTCAACCCGGGTGTCAACGACCGACCACCGGTCGTCTCCGTTGCGGCCTGTGGCATCCTACGGCGCTAGCAATGGCGACCAAAGTGTCAACGACCGTCCGACGGTCGTCTCCGTTGCGGCTTCGTACGTAGCCGCCGGGTTGCCGCCTCACCGGGTGTCAACGACCGTCCGGCGGTCGTCTCTGTTACGGCATCGATTACCCGCCGGTCAACGGGCCGACCGGCTACCCGCGTTTCAACGACCGACCGTCAATCGTCTCCGTTGCGGCGCCATGATCGCCCGCGAGCTCATAATCCGGGCCCTGGCGTGCCAACGACCGGCCGGCGGTCGTCTCCGTTGCGGCCTGTGGTCCCGAAAGAAGTCGCGCAGATCTTTGATCACGTGTCAACGACCAGTCGACGGTCGTCTGGTCGTCTCTATTGGGGCCTCGGATCGCGGGCGCCAGTAGGAACGAGCGAGTCGTAGGGTTAACGACTGGCCGGCGGTCGTCTCCATTGCGGCTGCCCGTAGTCCACGATGCACAGCCCGGCTGGCCGGAGGTTAACGACCGGCCGACGGTCGTCTCCGTTGCGGCCCGACCGCGACCAGCGACGGCGCACACCGCCGGATGGTGTCAACGACCGGCCGACAGTCGTCACCGTTGAGGCCCTTGCGCCGGGGTGGCGATCATTTCGAGTCCGCCGGGCGGCAACGAGCGGCCGACGGTCGTCTCCATTGCGGCGGGATCGGCAAGGAGACCACGCCCGGCACCGCCGTGAGTGTCAACGACCCGTCGACGGTCGTTCCCGTTGCAGCCCGAGGCCGCGCCCGGCGGCACTCGGCACGATGGGCAGGAACCAACGACCGCCGACGGTTGTCTCCGTTGCAGCGACTTCGAGATAACCGTCACCGGGCAGTCAACCAACGTGCCAACGGCCGACCGTCGGTCGTCTCCGTTGTGGCGCATACTCGGCGGAGTTAACGTCTCGGGTCGCCGGTGTTAACGGCCGGTCGACGGTCGTCTCCATTGCGGCTTCTCCGGCGCGTCCATGATCGGACGGCCGCACCGTGTCAACGGCTGGCCGACGGCCGTCTCCGTTGCGGCAGAAAGTGATGCGGCTAAAAGAGCGGCCATAGCTGCCAGGTGGACCGTTCCGGGTTGGTTGGAGGCCCTTGTCAGTCACCTGGAGGGGTGACGGGCTATGGCGCCTCAGAAAGAGTATTCTGCCGAACTGCGTGAACGCGCGGTGCATCGTGAGGCGTTGCGGACCTGGATCCGGCTGGCTGAGGTCGATGGCGAGAAGCGTCAGGGCACCACGGTCAGAGACGCGCAGCGCATCGCCGAACTGGAGCGCGAGAATCGTGAGTCGCGGCCCCCGGTCGCACATGGATAGATCCGACCGGTGCCATGTCGGCTCGTTGTCGGCTCGGTGGTTTTGGAACGGACTGGCACGGAGCGGGATGTGGCGGCATGGGGATGGTGCTGGATGCGGACAGAGCGGTACAGTCTGGTAGTGAGAGCACTGTTCTGATACGAGAGCAGCCGACTTTTAATCCGTAGGTTGTGGGTTCGAGTCCCACGCGACCCACCACCCCTGACCTGCAAAAACGCGAAAACGCCCGGCTTGTCCGCCGTCACGTTTGCCCTACTTCGTTCCCATGTCGGCTCGAGGGCGGCTCGTGGGCACGCACCGGGACACACGGCCACATCGGAAACCCCCTTGATCGGGCGGCTTTCAACGCGCCCGTCAACCGGCGGTTCGGTCCGCACCCCATTCCGGCTCCACCTTCAGAGGCGTTGGAGATCGGAAGGTTGGCTCAGCTGGCCCTACCCGCAGTGGCCTTGATTGCGGTGTGGCGGCGCGGTGGTGTGGCTACGGTCGCTGGGGTGACGGTTGATGACGTGCTCTACTTCTGGCACGAGGCGGCGGTGCCCGCCGACGTGGAGATCACGCAGGTGTACGGGCACCTGCTGTGTCCGCAGACGGCGCGGGTGCTGGTGCAAGAGGACGAGGGATGGTTCAACCTGCCGGGCGGGACTCCCGAGCGGTGGGACGACGACATCGTGGCGACGCTGGTCCGTGAGGCGTTCGAGGAGAACCAGGTGCGGGTCACCGACGCGGTTTACCTCGGCTATCAGGAGGTGCACCGGCCCGGGATGGTCCCGTACGCGCAGGTGCGGATGGCGGGGCTGATCGGCGCGTTCGAACCGCGACGGCCCGATCCCGACGGCGGCCGGGTGTATCGCCGGTTGATGACCTCGCTGTCTGAGGCCCCGCAGGTGCTGGGGTGGGGCGAACCAGCGGTGGCCCAGGCCAAAGCGGCGGCCCGGGTCGCCGAGGAACTCTGGAAGCTGTCGGTCACTTCGCCCGCGCCGGCCGGTTACGTCGACTGAGCGAATCGCGGCCGATCGGGCGCTGGTCCGGTCGGCTCGTCAGCTCGATCCTGCCCTTCCCGGAGAGCATTGGTCCCGAGCGTCAGCCGACCAGGTGGTTTCGGTGCCGGGCTGATCGTCCAAGGCGCTCTACGGTGAAGGAACTCCCGGACGGTCTGTTCGTAGTTGTAGCGGGCGGCGACCCGGCGGCCTGTCGCCCGGAGCCGGACCCGGTCGGCGGTGGTGATGGTGAGGGCGTGCTGCAGGGCGGCTGCGAGCGCCCGGGGGTCGGCGGCCGGGACGGTGAATCCGGCGCCGGTGGTGACCAGATCGGCCAGCCCACCGGCGGTGGTGGCGATGACGGGGGCGGCGCCGGCGACGAACGCCTCCAAGGGGATCCTTCCGAACGGCTCGGCGCGGGAGGGCACCACGACGGCGGCGAGCGCGGGGTGGACGAGCAGGCTGCGCAGACCGGGATCGAAGCGGGGCAGCAGTGTCACATTCAGGTTCTGCTCGGCGATGCGTTGGGCGAGATGCTGCTGGTAGTCAGTGAGATCGCGGGTGTCGGTGACGGCCGCGAGCAGCGTGTGAGGCACGGCGACGTCGCGGCTCTTCAAGATGGCCATGGCGTCCAGGAGGTCGTCGAAGCCTTTGTAGGGGACGGCGCGGCCCATCGCCAGGACGAATCCGGTGCGGGCCTTCGGTGGAAGTAGCCGGGTGTCGGGCGGCGCGATGCGGCGCCAGTCGTCGCCGGTGAGGCCGTTGGGCAGGTCCAGCAGTCCGGTATCGGGCAGGTGGTAGGCGTCGGCGAGGTGGGCTCGCATGTACGCGGAGATCGCCGCGACCCGGCCTCCGGCGGCGATGGTTCGCTGGAGCCCAGTGCGCTCCCACGCCACCCTCTGAGTGTCGTCGGGGCTGTACAAGGCCGCCGTGGCGCGGGCGACGATCACCAGCTCGGGGCACAGCCGCGGGTGCAGGTGGGGAGCCAGTTCCGCAGCCGGGTGCTGGGCGTGTCGGAGTCGAGGTTCCACATGTGGCGCAAGCGCCCGCCGTCACCGCGGGCGATCCGGCACGCCTGGCTCACCGAGCAGATCCGCCGCGTGCACGCCGACTTCCGCGGCACCTACGGCGGCAAGCGCGTGCACGCCGAGCTCACCCTCGGCCTGGGCATCGCCGTCGGGCACGGAGCAGTGGAGATACTGATGCGCCGCGCCGGCCTGCGTGGTCTTCCCGGCAGCCGGCGGCGGCGCCTGATCCACCAGACGCCGACCGCAGCCGACCTGGTGGACCGCCAGTTCGCCCGCAGCGAGCCGGATGAGCTGTGGGTTACCGATATCACCGAGCATCCCACCCGGGAGGGCAGGGTGTACTGCTGCGTGGTGCTGGACGCCTTCTCCCGCAAGGTGGTCGGCTGGTCGATCGACTCCGCGCAGACCGCGACGTGTCGCCGTCCTGCGGCTTGGGCAGTTCCTCCCACGCCGGGTGCTGCGCGCCGCCCTTGCCTGCCTCCTTCTCGGTCACCGTCGTCGTGGCAGCTGCCTCCAGCGCATCGAGCTGCACGGCGGCCGGCGGCGTCACTCCGACACCCATGGCTGGGAGGCGTCGCCCCGAATGCCGATCATGGCATGGCCTTTCGCGCTGCTGTACCCGAGGCTTGAGCAGCGACGACTTGGCCGGTCGTGGGGGCAAGTCGACACGGGCGGTGGCGTAGGTGCCCCAAGAGGCCGGGCGAGTAGGCAAGAGCCGTCGGGATGCATGGAAGTCGCAGGCTGGACGACGTAGAGAAATGATGAGGTTCGGGTGCCGGGGCCGGGTCGGGTGAGCGGCAGCCCGGTTCTTCGCAATACCCAGTCTTGGTGATACCGCGCGCATCTGCGCTCCCTGAGCCTGAAGGGGTCAGCACGGGCACCGAAGGAGAGCACCCATGCAGCGCACCGTGATCAAGGCAAAAGACCGGTGGATGTCACGTCTCATACGCCCTGTGAGGCGATTCAGCGAGTCAAGGAGAGCCCCAGGAAAAAGCACGGCACGGTTCCTCGCAATGCCGGCGGTCATCGGACTGGCACTCGCCGGTCTGTCCGCCACAGCGGCACACGCGTCCGTCTCACTCTCCGACGGCTTCGAGGGCAACCCCTGGAGCCGCTGGGAGGCGCTGGTGAGCGGGGACGGCAGGGCCGACGTGGACATCGACCAGGGCTTTGCCCGGACCGGCACCAACAACGGCTGGCTGTACACCGGCCAGGGGTGGGCGGCCGAACGCATCGCAGTACCGGTCGGTTCCTGGTCGGACCGGTCGAACTGCAGCGCGGAGATCTACGCGCAGCCGGTGGGCGGAGGCGCCCAGGTCGGCCTCGAAATCTGGGACCCCAACGGCTGGCGCAAGCTGACCGCCACGGCGCCCTGGCTCACCGGCCCCGGCTACCAGCCCATCAGGACCAGGCCGGTCGACCTGCGTGGGATCGACAAGGTCTATGTCCAGGCCATCTTCGGCAAGGACAACGGGGTCAAGCAGTTCGTCCGGCTGGACGACATGACCTTGCGGTGCGGCTCCTGACCCTGACGCGCGCGAGGCACTGACGCCCGCCGCCCGCCGACGCGGCGGGCGGCGGGCGGCGGGCCGAGCCCGGTTACACGAGTCGGCTGGACGTCATGCGGTAATGGCCGCTATCAGGTCATGCCGTCCGCAGGCGCCGGTCTTGCGGTAGATCGCCTTGAGGTGTTCGTTGACGGTGTTCACCGACAGATCGAGCCGGCGGGCGATCTGCTTGGCCGCGGAGCCGTCCTGCAAGGAGTGCATGATCTGCTGTTCACGGGTGGTGATCTGGTACCAGTCGCAGAACGTCGGGAGCAGCAGGGCGCCGGTCGCACACTGGATCAAGATCGCGACATCCCCGTCATCGCCGAGCGGCTGCGCCTCCACCGCGATCCATCCGCCGTTTCCGACTGACGGAACGCACACCCGCGGGTAGCGCGCCCGGGGGTCGCGGGCGTGCTCGCGAGCCTCGAACGCCAGTGTGGCGGCGCAGGCTTCAAAGAGCCAATCCGGAATCGCCTGCCGCTCGACCATTGGGTCCAGCCACCGCCGGGCCTGCGGTGTCCATGACTTGACCTTGCCGTCGGGGCCTACGACGAGCAGGCCCGCCGGCGGCCGCTGTGCCGGGGGCACGAGGGGCCCCGCGATCACGTAACTGCGCACGGCGGCGATCAGCGACGATCCGGCCGCGGCGATCCGATGACGGTCACCCGCGTCGAACGGCCGGGCGCCGGCCGCCCTGGCCAGGCCGAGCACTCCCCACACGCCACGCAGGTCGCGCAGCACAAAGCTCAGTTCCTCACCCACTCCGCACTCGGCGAACAGCCAGTCAGGCGCATCCACGCGGCGCACCCGGTCCGCCACGCCCACCGGCACCGGCTGCCGCGCCAGGGCGGTCAGGCTGCCGGGCCGGTCCCCGGCCATGCTGCCGACGCTCACCACCTCGCGACCGAGATCGGGCCCATACTCGTGCCAGAACCCCAGCCCGGACACGCCCATGCCCAAAGACGGGCTCATCACGCAACACCGCAACGCGTCATGCGCGACCAGCCGAGCGATCACCCCCGACAGCGCCGCCCCCGTCTCTTCAAGCCCGGCACCTGGCACCAGTGCCGCACACAGGTCCCGGAACAACCGGTCCTCGGCAACCCTCATGCGCCCAAGTGTGGACCCAAGATGCCGTTACACTCGGCAAGTATCCAGTAGCAGAGCGGGGCCTGTTCCGGACCTCTGAGCATCGCCGATCACAATGCGTTCCACGGTCGGCGGCCGGTGAGGACGACCCGGGGGCCACCTTGGCGCGAACGCGCCGCCAGAGCCCGCCAGAACGGCGCCCGCACTAGCTACCCCGCCCGTCTCATCGAGGGCCAGAGAACCTACGGGTGGGCCGAAGCCCTCAACGAACTCGCCGCCGCGTATCCGGGCCACATATACCGTGCGCAGGAAGGGCCGCCGATGAGCGGGCCACAAGATCGCCAACCGTCCATGTCGGCTCGTTGTCGGCTCAGCGGTTCCGAACCAGATCGGCACGCGGTGGCAGCGGACGCTCTCGATCACGCGGCACGCGCTGCGGCGGACCGGCCACCGGCACGCGCGGCGGCGGACCGCCTGAGCACCGCGCGTCGTCGGCGCCGTCTGGTGCCGGGCACCCGCCACCCGGCCCGCAGCACATGCGTGGTGGTCTGCTCGGCGGCGGTGTGCGCGACCTTGGGCGGCACGCCGGTGTAGGTGTCGGCGGTCAACACGATGCTGGAATGCCCGAGCACGTCGCCGGGTCGCCAGAAGCACCGCGAGCACGCGGCGGTCCACGTCGTACAGCGCATCGTCGCTCCGGTTGACGAACGCCTGCCCGTCACCGGCCACCTTCACCAGCGCCCCCAGCGACAGCAGCGACTGCGCCACCATGACAAGATCGCCCCGCTTGTCGCGATCCTCCATCGCGAACGTGATCCCGGCACGGACGATCTCCTCGTCCGCCGCGAACGCGACCACCCGGTCCACCAACCAGCCCAGCGGTGTAGTTGCCGAATAGCACGTCCGCGCAGGTCAAGCGACGTGTTCGTACTCGTTGGGGATTCCGTCCAGGCGTGGTCTTCTTCGGAGGTTCAGGTGGGCGATCTCGTCGGATTCGGTGATCGGTGGAGGCAGCGGCTTCAAGGGCGGGCGTTGGCGATGCCCTGATGAGCCCGATGCTCGTTGTAGAAGGTCTCGAACTCACAGAGCGCGTGAAGCAGGTGCCGGTGGTTCCAGATCAACATGCGGTCCAGGAGCTCGCGGCGGCAGGTCTGCACCCACCGCTCCATGACCGCGTTCATCCTGGGCATTCGCACCCCGGTGAGCACCACCCGAATACCAGCATCGGCCAGGACGGCGACGAACACCTCGGGGAACTTGCCATCGCGGTCGCGGATTACGAATCGCGCCCGGCAGCCGGCTTCGATGGAACCGGGCCGCTCGGCCGCCCCTTTGGAGCATCATCTCGCCTGGCGTCGCTTCTTCCATTCGGCGACGACGGCCTCGACCTGTTTGCGGATGTCGTCACTGCGGTTCGCGCTGCCGTTGATGTCACGACACGCTTGGTGGTACTCGGCCCACAGGGCATCATCGGCGAGTCGGAACCTTCGTTGCGGGCTGCCGGGCGTAGGCATGTCAGCCGCTCAGCTTCGCGATCAGCGAGCGCAGGTGAGGCGCTGCGGCGTTCTCCTGGCCGCGCTTCACCCACGCTGCGATGTGGTCGCTGACCAGTTCGGCGAGGCTCGCCCGCTCGTCGTCGCTGAGGTCGACCGTGGTCGTGGTGTCGGTCCGGCGGTCGTACGCGGTGAAGAGGATGTCTCCGACCGCCTGTTCGGCCGCGGAAGGCCTGCGGTTGCGCTGGGCATGCCAAGCGGCGCTGTTGTTGACGACGCCCCAGCCGTGCAGGGCCTCGTAGTTGGTGAGTTCGAGCCTCATGAGGCCGGTACCTCTCGCCACAAGAAGGTGTGGCCACACCCTACGCGCCGCACGCAACCTACGCAGGTGTGATCGCACCGGCCAGCGGATGGCACGTCCGTTACCGACCGCGCACAGCCATCGGCGGCCCTGCGGAACCAGGCCCGGTGAACGCGCCGCCAGAGCCCCGTTCACCGGGGCTCGCCAAGCTCCCTTCCGCGTTCGCGCCCGACTGGCCCGCGGGGAGGATCGGAACGGCCAGTAGCGACAACGGCTGGATCTTCGCTTCGGTTGATCACTTGGCCCGTTTGGCCTGGTTACGGCTCCTACGTTGCCGGGTATGCCAGTGGATTTCTTGTCTGATGAGCAAGTGGCCAGGTACGGACGGTTCCGGTGGAGCCGTCGCCGGGTGAGCTGGGAATGTTCTTCCGGCTGGATGAGCGCGCGTTGACGCACGCCCGGTCGAAGCGGGCGGCGGCGAATCGGCTGGGGTTGACGGTGCAGTGGGGCGCGGTACGGATGCTGGGCGCGTTCGTGACCGAGGACCTGGCGGGGGTGCCGGAGGCGGTGGTGCGGTTCGCTGCGGACCAGGTACGCCGATCCGGCGGAGTTCGGGGCGTATGCGGAGCGGCGGCAGAGCCGGTATGAGCATGCGTGGGACATCCGGGACGCCTAGGGCTACACCGAGTTCGTCGGTGGAGGAGCAGGTGCGGGCGTTCGTGGGCGCGCGGGTGTGGCGTCGCAGGAGGGACCGCGTGCGCTGTTCGACCGGGCGGTGGTGTGGTTGGTGGAGCTTCGGGTTCTGCTGCCAGGGATCACGACGCTGACGCGTCTGGTGGCCGAGGTTCGCCGGGCGGAGAACGCCCGGCTGTACGGGCTGTTGGCCGAGCGGACTCCGGCCGAGACCGCGGTGGCGTTGCGGCGCCTGCTGCGGGTACCCGAGGACCGGCGGATGTCGGAGTTGGAGCGGCTGCGGACCTCGCCGGTGAAGGCGTCAGGCCGGGTGCTGGTACGGGAGCTGAGCCGGGTCGCCGAGATCGCCGGGTTGGACGCCGGGCGGGTGTCGACCGAGCCGGTGCCGGCGGTGAAGCTGGCGTCGCTGGCCCGGTGCGGGATGGCGTCCAAGGCTCCGACACTGCGGGATCTGAAGGAGCGGCGGCAGACCGCGACGCTGCTGGCCACGGTGCGGCACCTGGAGACCGCGTCGATCGATGACACGCTGGACGTGCTGGACCTGCTGATCACCTCGAACCTGTTGGCGCGGGCCGAGCGGGCGGGCAAGGCCGAGCAGCTGCGGACGCTGCCGAAGCTGCGCCTCGCGGCGCGACACGTCGCCTCGGCGATGGAGATCTTGATGGGTGCCCCGCAGGCGATCGAGGACCGCCTGGTGTCGCTGGCGGAGGTGTGGAACGAGATCGAGCGGGTGGTTCCGCGGGAGAAGCTGTCGGCGGCAGTCGAGGTGGTCGCGGCGTTCGTGCCCGAGACCGACGACGACGCGGCGGCCGCGTGGCGGGCCGAGCTGGTGAAACGGGACCGGACGGTGCAGCAGTTCATCGAGCTGCTGCTGGAGACGATCGAGTTCCGTGCGGCGGAGGCCGGGCGGGGCGTGCTGGCGATGGTGGCCGCGGCCGCCGCGAGGGCCAAGGCCCGCCGCCGCTACGACCGCGCCGACGTCGCCGCGCACGAGGACCTGGTGGTCGGGTCGTGGCGGCCGCTGGTGTTCGCCAACCCCGACCTGCCCGCTGGGCAGGTCGACAAGGCCGCGTTCACGCTGTGCGCGCTGATGCACCTGCACGCCGCGTTGCGCAGCCGGGACGTGTTCGCCGCGGGCGCCGATCGATGGAGCGATCCGCGGGCCCGCCTGCTGGATGGTGAGGGTGGGTTGCGGCGCGGCCGCGGGTGCTGGCGGCGCTGGAGCTGGAGGAGGAGCCGGCCGGGCATCTGGCCGAGCTCGCGAGCTCCTCGCGGGCCAGTCCCCCGCCAGGTCTTCTCGGGCATCCCGCCCAGGGATCGGGCTTCTTCATCGCAGGGCCGCATGGGACGGGTCGAGCGCACCGCACCGCCGCCAGCTGGGTGCCGAGGCCCCGCCTTCCGTCTCAGAGGTGGTCGCGGCCGGACTGTTGTGCGGTCCGGTCCTGCTCCTGCGCCGAGGTTAGGGGGTTGAGGGCGGCGTTGAACACGGCGGCCACACCCGGTCCCAGCAGAACCGATGGTTCGACGCCGGTCTGGGTCAGGGCCATGAGCATAGACAGCGTCAGCGTGACCAGACCGTGCGCCATCTGATCAGGGTCGATGTCGGGACGGACCGTGCCTTCCTCCTGCTGGCCACGCAACCGCGCAGCCGACTCCTCGCGGAGCCGTTCCAGGGCAGGGATGCTCAGCAACCGAACGGTGAACTCCGGCTCCAGTCCCTTGAGGATCCGGTGGGCCAGCGGATGATGGGCCAGCGCCTGCAGCAGCGTGGACATCATCGTGTCGCGCCAGTGCTCCTGCGATGAGAACTCGGCCAGGCAAGCCAGGCCCTCCTCGATGACGGCGGTCGCGTCCGCATCGACGGCCGCGACGAACAGGGCCTCCTTGTTGGGGAAATAGACGTAGGCCGCGGTGCCGCTGAGCTTGGCATCGCGGGTGATCTCGGCGATCGAGGTGCCGCGGTAGCCGTCTTTGCTGAAACGGGCGATGGCAGCCTCGAGCAGCCGCTGCCGGGTACGGGCGGCCTTGGTGGTGGCGGGCACCTCGCCACGATACCGTGTTATAAAAATGAGTGATTGCCTAAACTCCTCATTTTTCGTAGGTTGAGGTCGAGACACCCACGACCACGGTGATGAGGCGAGGGCCAGATGAACCAGTCGGACTCGATGAAGGTCCGCCGTATCCACTTCCCCCACGGCGAAGGCTCCCTACGCCGCCACTTCGTCGACGGCGACCTGGTGATGAGCCATCTCGTCGCGGTCCTGTCGGCAACGTTCCCGCCCGGTGAGGACTTCTTCATCCGCTCGGTCCGTCACTACCACGGCCAGATCACCGACCCAGAGCTGAAAGCACAGGTCAAGACCTTCATTGGCCAGGAGGTCGTGCACGGCCGCGAACACGACTCCCTCAACCAGACACTGCGCCGGCTGGGCTACCCCACCCACCGCGTCCACCGCTCCGTCGAACGCGGGCTGCGGTTCAACACCCGCTTCTTGCCCGCCCGCGCCAACCTGGCGGCCACCGCCGCGCTCGAGCACTACACCGCCACCCTCGCCGAGAACCTGCTCACCGACGAGCGCTCACGCGTCCTGCTAGGCGACTCGACCGTCCGGGACATCCTGCTCTGGCACGCCCTGGAGGAATCTGAGCACAAAGCGGTCGCGTTCGACGTCTTCCGTTCCATCGGCGGCACCGACCGCATGCGCATCCGCGCCATGCGCAGGGTCACCGTCTTGTTCCTCCTGCACGTCAGCCTCTGGACCCTGCTGTCCCTGCTGACCGACCGCGCCGCCTACAACCCCCGCCGCCTGATACGCAGTCTCGCCGCCCTGCGCCACGCCCCCTTCCTCGACCGCGACGTCATCAGCCAGATCCGCGCCTACAACAAACCCGGCTTCCACCCCAGCGACATCGACTCCACCGCCACCCTCACCCACTGGCGCAACGAACTGTTCGGCCCGCACGGGACCCTGACCCCGCACCTCAGGTGACCACATAACCCCAACCTGCCCTCGGCCCGACCAGAACCGCCTCACGAGCACGGTCTGGAAGGGGTGCGCCGCGGAGCCAGGCGGCGCTCCACCACCCCCGAGGAGTCGATGCCGCGGCCACCGGATCTGGTCAACCGGCGCTTCACCGCCGACCGGCCGGACCGGTTATGGCTGGGCAATATCACCTCATGGGTGAGCCACAGGGTTGATCGAGCCGCGTGATCGCGGTGCTGGCAGGGTGTCGGTCGAGCCGTCGGCGGGTGACCACTGAGACATCACCGACCGCGAGGTCTGAAGTTGGACGGTGGCCCCGTCGGCTGCTGGGCTTGCAGCCGGCTGGCGAGGTGTTGCGCCACGAGCGCTTCCATGAGGGTGCGGCGCAGGCTCTCGGCTCGAACCTCGGTGACCTTCAGGGAGGGCTTGTTGCGTATCACGTGCGGATCGATTGGTCGGAGCGGCATCACGACGTCGCGCTGATGGACGAGGCGGGGTCAGGTCGTTGAACGCGCCCGCATCGGTGACGACCTGACCGGGTTCACCCAGCTGACAGAACTGCTGGCCGAGCAGGCCGAGAACGCGGGACCGACCGGGATCGACATCGCGATCGAGACCGACAAAGGACTGCTGGTCACCTCGCTGGTCGCGGCGGGCTTCACAGTGTTCGCAATCAACCCGCGGGCGGTGGCCCGTTACCGGGAGCGGCACGCACAGGCAGGCGGCAAGTCCGACCCCGGGGACGCCGCCGTCCTGGCCGACATTCTGCACATCGACCGACACCGGCACCGGCAACTTCCAGCCGACACGGCGCTGGCTCGTGGAATCAAGGCGGCCGCCAGGCAGCACAAGGAAGCGATCTGGGCCCGGCAGCAGACCGTCAGCCGGCTGCGCTCTTTGCTGCGCGACTACTATCCGGCGGCGCTGCTGACCTTCCCGAAACTGACCCACGCCGCCGCACTCACCGTGCTCAGGGCCGCACCGACCCCAAAGGCCGCAGCCCGTCTCAGCCCTGCACGGGTGACCACGCTGCTGCACCAAGCCGGCCGGCGCAACGACCCGGGCCTTGCCGAACGGGTCTCAGCTCAGCTGCGTCAGGACACCATGCGCCAACCTGCCGAGGTCGAGCAGGCTCTGGGCGTCGCGGCCGCCGGACTCCTGGACATCATCGCCGCGATGAGCGGTGCGATCAAAGCCCTGCAGGACCAACTCAACGTCTTGTTCGCCTGCCACAGGTAGGCCGCGATCATCACCAGCGTCCCCGGCATCGGCACGGTCCTGGGTGCCCGCCTCCTGGGCGAACTCGGCGACGACCCCGCCCGCTTCAGCGACATCGCGGGCCTGCGCGGATTCGCCGGGACCGCGCCGATCACCCGCGCCTCCGGCAAGTCCAGGATCGTCTCAGCGCGCCACATCCGCAACGACCGCCTCGCCGACGCCTGCCATTGGCGGGCCTTCGCCGCCATCACCTAGTCCCCCGGCGCCCGCGCCCACTACGACCGACGCCGAGCCGCAGGCGACACCCACAACGCAGCCCTCCGCAACCTGGCCAACAAACTGATCGCCAAGCTCTCGCACTGCCTGCACCACCACGTCCCCTACGACGAGACGACCGCCTGGCCCACCCGCCCAGCACACGCCCCGCCCCGCCCCGCCCCGCCCCAGGCAGCTTGACAACTCACCCACGTGAGGTGTCGACGTGCGCACCTGGGAAGGATGGGTGTACGTCGCGTTCGTGCTGGACGCCTTCTCCCGCCGGATCGTCGGCTGGCAACTGGCCGACCACCTGCGCACCGACCTGACGCACTGGAGATGGCACTGTGGCAACGCGGCCGCGAACGGCCAGTGCAGCCGGGCACCCTGATCCATCACTCCGACCGGGGCTGCCAATACGTCAGCTTCCGCTACACCACCCGGCTGACCGACCTGGGCGTGACCGCCTCGGTCGGCTCGGTCGGCGATTCCTATGACCACGCGATGGCCGAATCGCTCAACGCCACTTTCAAGACCGAGCTGATCCACCGCCGCACCTGGCGCACCCGCGACCAGATCGAGTACGCCATCGTCGATTGGGTCGGCTGGTACCACCACCGCCGGCTACACACCACCATCGGCGACGTCCCGCCCATCGAGTACGAGACTGCCCACTACCGTTCCATCAACGCACCAGCGTCAACCGGCGCCAGGTAAACCGGACTTCATCGAACCCGGTGGGCTTCAACGCGTTCGCGGTACTGCATCTGCTTTCGACGACGTTCCCGCCGCAACGGAGCTGCCCAAACGTACTTTTCGGCGAGCACACCGATCGTGCTGATCTAGAATAATCTCGGGGCCCATCGCGTGCGGATGTCCGGCCGTACTCCTAGGCTTGGTGGGTGGACAATGCTGCCGGACTGTCACCGCGCACGGGGCTGGGCGGCGCAGTCGGCACAGCCACGCTTGCGCCGGCCAAGTATGTGAACCCATCGGCCCTGCCGCAGGTGCTGATCGCGACGAACGAGCCGTGGGGCACCTACCACGTCAGGTCGCTGCTTGCCGAGGCCGAGCGCCGGGATATGCGGCTCACCCAGTTGGTGCCGGACCGTTCTCACATCTCGCTGGCTGACCCGGTACCGGTCGCGAGGCCCGAGGATGCGCTGCATGCTGATCTGCTTGTGGTGTCAGGGGCCGGGGACTGGCCGCTGGAGTGCGCGGCGCGGTTCCCACAGCTACCGCTGATGGCTAGTTCGCTCGCTTACCTGGGGCCGCAGGAGGCACCCGGGGCGGCACGGCTGAGGCGGCGGCTGCACGGCATCACCTCCTCGTCCCCGGCCGAGAGCCGGGCATTCGCCAGTCACTTGGGCACCCGGCGGCACATCCAGGTGGTCGGATCACCCCAGACTGACGACCTGCCCGTCCGTAGACCTGAGGCAGGACTGGTGCTCGTGCTCACCAGCGTCACGCACCCCGACGGGACAGGCACCGCGGCACCAGGCACCGAGCTGTTGCTCTCGGCGGCAAAGGCCCTGCATGAGTCGGGCAGGCGTATTCTGGTCGGATTGCACCCTCGTGAGAACCGCACGCTATGGAAGCAGTACGAGGTTAGCGACGTGCCGTCCGTGCAGGCGTCCGCACGCGCGGACGTCGCGATCGGGATTCCGGGCACGGCATTCCCGCTCGTCGTCGCCGTCGGAACTCCTGCGATCGGTTGCGTCGGCCCCGCATTGAGCGTGCCCGACTACCTGCTTTCGGTCTGCTCATCGACGATCGACAATGCTGTGGACGCGGTGGCAGCCGTCGCGGAGGCTCAACTACCCGACGATGTCATCCTCGCAGACGCTGTAGGCCCAATCGGCAACTCCGCCCGGCGCCTTCTGAACGCCTGGGCATGCCACGGCCGTGGCCCGGCCCTTTCACCACGATGAGGGGACGGGTCTGCTGTGGGGGTGGTCAAAGGGTCCGTCCCACAAAATTTTTTGCAAACGAGCCTAGGACGTCGGCAATGCCGCTTGACGGCGCAAACCCAGCGGCCGCGTCTGGTGTTGTGTCGTTCGCCGGGACCCTGTTCTTGTTGCCCCAGGCGTCCTTGGCGCCGCTGGGTCACGGCTCGGGATTCTGATCGAGGGCTGCCAGTTCACGTTCGATGCGTGGTTTCCAGGGCCAGTTGGCGGCGTGGTCTGGGCAGCGCAGGCCCTGCTCCCAGATCGTTCGTGCCTGCGAAGCACGACCGGTCGCTGCGAGCGCACGGCCGTAGTACAGCAGATCCCGGGCTAGTCCTTCACGTGCAGACGGTTCACCGTTCAGATCACTGGCCAGATGCTCGGCGAACAGGGTGATCGCCCGCGGCCAGTCGCCGAGGACGACTGCCGTACGGCCGCGCATACCGCGGAGCAGGTCGTCTTGGGCTAACTGACGCAGCCAGGGGTCTTCCTCTAGAAGCTCCAGTTGAACTTGGGCCAGCTCCACGTCATCGGTTTCGCTGGCCAGGTCGAGCAGCATATTCTGGCAGTTCATGATCCACCGTTGGGCGTGCGGCCCCTTGGCCTCCTGAGTGAAATAGGTCAGGGCCTCCTCCACCTGAGCCCGGTAGAAGTCCGGCGCAACAGTCCCGGCGTACAGGTGCATGTGCAGTGCGACCAGCCGGGAGATGGCAGCGCTGGTGCGGTTTCCGGCCCGCTCGGCTGCTGTCACGCTGCGGCGGAACCACCCATCAGCATTCGCGATCTGGCCGTGCAGGAAGTCGAGGTAGCCCAAGTCGTAAGTCAGGCTGGAGATCCGGGTTTCGGTGAGCGCGTCGGCGCCCGTGCCGAGTTGCTCAGCGGTGATGATCGCCTGTTGGAGCATGTTCCGGGCCCGCCGTAGATTGTCGGGATCACCCAAGCGGCGCAGGCGACTGGCCGAACCGTGCGCGAAGCCCAGCACCGTCAGAGTGCGTCGCTGCGGGTCGGCGATGAATTCACTCACCGCGTCGGCGTCGGTGAGCCTAGCGAGTACCGCGGCGTTCAGTGGGTCACCGCGCGGGTGATAACCCAGTACCGCATGCAAGGTTTCCGGCAGGGGCTCGTCGGTCGATGCCGCTCGTTGAGCCAAGATCGACGTCAGGCTGCTGACGAGATCAGGAATCCTGTCCGCGGCGATAGGTTCGATCGCCTCGTAGCCGGCCACGTAGTCCATCAGCAGATCTTCGGTCTGCAGGCGTGAAGCCTTGGCCAGTCCGTAAGACGGTTCGCCCAGTAGATCGGCGACCTGGGCGGCGGCCCGGGTGCGTTCAGTCTCGGAACGTGCCGCCTGGATAGCCAGTACCCCGTGCCGCGCGACGTTCGCCAGTGCATAGTCGTCTTCGCAGTTTGCCCAGGATGCACGATGAGCGTCGATGTACCGTCGCGCTATCTCGAAGTGGCTCTCGAAGGGGCTCACGCTCCACGGTTGTCTCTCGCCTGGGCTACCCCCGTCAAGAAGGAATTCTGCCAAGCTGGTGTGGCACAGGCGCACCCCCGCACCGGCACTGACAAGGAACTCCGCCAGATCGGTGAGAGCGGCGGTGACTCTGCGGTCCCCGTCGCGCGAGGCGCACAGCATCACCAGCTGATCGTCAGATAGTGAGTCCTGGGCGGCCGCCAGCACGCCCAGCAGTGGCCGGTAGACCTCCTGCCAGGTGGTGCGCCAGCCGGTGCCGACTCGCAGCCGCACGGCGTCGTACACCAGGACCAGGAAGTACTCATAGATTCCGTCAAGGCCGGTCGGCAGTTCGGCCAGATCGGTCAGCGCGGCGAGCCGGCGCCGATCCCCTTCGGTCACCGCCTTGCGCACGCCGTCGGCCCAGAGCCTGAGATACAGGAAGTTGCCTGCGGCCCGTTGAGCGACCATGCGGCTCAGCCGGGTGGGAGTCACGGGGCTGGAGGCCAGTGCGGCGGCGGTGGCCGGTTCGGCCAGCGCGGTGTCGGCATAGGCGCGCAGATCCTCGGTCACCAGCTACGTCGAGTCGGTGAGTGTCTCCTCGCGCAGCCAGGGCCGCTGCCGGATCCGCAGGCTGTGCAGACTCTCGTCTGGGCGGGAGGTCAGGATGATGCGGATGTTGTCCGGCAGTTGAGGAACTTGAGCGAGCCAATCAAGGACGCTCTCCCCTCGGCCGAAGAAGCCGACCTGGTGGCGTAGTTCGTCAAGCGCATCGACGAAGAGCACGATCAGGGCGCCCGGAGTACGGTGGGCGAGCTCGACGGCCGGGTCGAGCAGCGCAAGATACTGCAGATTGCCCAGATCACCTAAGCGTGGGTCGGTAATCAGATGATCGATCTGTAGGCCGATTACGGTTCCCTGGACGCTGCTGGCCTGCTGGGTCACGCGGAGCGCAGTCCGCCGGAACGGAGAGGTCTGCAACAGCCCGACTCGAATTCCCACGAGCGAACCGTCGCTGGTGACCTTGCCGACCTGCTGGGCCACTGTCGCGGTGACATCCCGGCCCATGACGTGGGGGACGAGGACGGCGAGTTGGTGGCCGATCCTTAGCAGCACTGACCGGGCGTCACCACCGGCAAAGCTGCCGACGCTGTCTCGCCGGACGAAATAGCGTGGCGAGACCTCGTGGCGGCGGGTCATCCATGAAACGAATGAGGTCTTTCCGGTGCCTGGACCACCCAGTAGGAGGACGAATCGGCAGCCGGGATCGGCGAGATGTCTTTCCACCAGGTCGGCCAGCCACTGGCGTTCGATGTAACGCTCGTCTAGCGCAGCCGAGATGACCTCCTCAAAGAGGACATCTTCGGGAGCCATCAGTCGCCGAGTTTGTCGACGTCGACGCCGATCACCTCAGCGCCCTTGTCGATTCGTTCGACCTTGGCGTTACCGGTGATGTCGGCGGCTCCCGACACCCTGCCTATCCGTACCGCCACAGCCCGTCCTAGGACTTCTTCGGCGTTGATGGTTCCCGCGATGACCGGTCCAGATGGCTGGCGGTCCTCGCCGCGGAACGTGAAGCGCTGTCCGTAGACCGCTTCCAGCAGGCCGCGCAGTGCGTCAAGGATCAAGAGGAGGTCTTGGTCGGCTGGGGTGACAGGCTTGATCTCGTCGGTGTAGTCAGAAAGGCGCCTGCGCAACTCGGCCACTTCATCGGCAACGTGGTCCAAGACCTCCAGGTTGGCGACCAATGGAGCCGGGTGACCTTCCAGCATCGAGACGTCCAGCGGAATCGATGCTCGCTGTCGCGCCATTTCCGGTTCGCGCCTCTCACGACGGCTCTTGAGGAGTTCACTCGCCTGGCCGTAGATGAAAGTGACCCCCTGAGTGAGCACTGCCCCGCCGAGCACGGACAGCGTCAGCGGATCCGTCACCACGCCCTCGCTCCGGTGATGAGTTGACTTCGTTCGCTCCATCTTCTATCCGCATGGAACCGTTTCGCCACCGGAACCGGAGTGGGTTGACCAGTAGCGGACGAGGGCGGACCAAGCAGTCGGAGCGATTATGACCCTGAACTCAACCGCGACTCCGTTGAGTAAACGGCTGCACGACAAGCCGCTGCACAACGACGAGGCCAAGCTGCGGGTGCTGTTCAATCGGCTCGCCGGGCATGGCCTGATGCTGATGCTGATCGACCGAACCGCCTCGATCGACGCGATGCCGATTGCGGTCATCCGCACGTCCGGCTGTCAGGTTGCCTACCTGCCCGGTGCGGTATGGTCGCCTTCGGGTCGTCCGGTTTGAGGGGCACGATCAACTTCAGGCGCGCCCGAAACATGAGCGGCGCGGCTGCCTGCACCGGCGCCTGCTTGGAGTGCCGCAGGGTGATCATCAGGTTCGCGGCCGGATCAACGCCTGCCGGATTGCCTGGCCCCGTGATTGTTGTAGAACGATCGTCACACGCCAGGTAATCAGGTATGCCGTCGGGCACCTCTCGGGCCATTGACCGGTCGCCCGGTCGACTGCACCGAGCCGCCATGACAGCGAGGTGAGTTGCGTCGTAATTGAGAGCCGTCAAGCGATCTTTGCCTGGGCGACTGCGCCGAAGACTGTCTCGAAGGGGCGTGCGTGGTTGGCTTCGATCATGTAGTAAGCGCCGCTGGGGTGTAGGTGCCCGGTCGTTGTGTACGCCGTTACTTCGGCGGGTGTCAGGACGGCTAGGTCGCTGAAGGCGTCACCGAGAACGTAGTAGAGCGGGATGGGAGCGTTGGCGCCAGCGAACTGCAAGCCGGCCTGGACGCAGGTACGCGAGATGGCGTACCGGCCGGTGTGCGGGCGCATCCGGGTCTTGGCGTCGATGGTGACCACGTCGGGGCCGCGGGCGGCGATCATGTCCGGGAACTGCCGCAGTGCTGAGTCACATGCGCTGAGGACGCGCTGGATGGCGGCGGGGTAGGTGCCCTAACCGCAGGGATGCACCGTCCAGCCGAGTCGTTGCAGTTCAGCGGCGACGCGGAGTTCGTGCTGATCGCCGCGGTGCTTGCGTGCCTGCCAGTCCGCCACTCCGGCCCCTTTCGTAGCAGAGGAACGTGATGCCTGAGCTCGGCTTGAGCCTGCTCCGTGCTGGTCGCTGAGTTGCGGGTGCTTGGTTCTAGCGAGAGGGTTGAAGGGCAGCGTGGTGGCCGCTTCCTTCGAACAGGCGCATCACGTGGGTGTGAAGGCTGTGCATCTGGGCGCTGGCAGTCCCGTTGGAGGCGGTCTGGCCGCGGGCGCGGTCACGCAGAGCAGCGTCCAGATCGCTGCCTTGCTGCCGCATGACGCGGTCGGCCTGGTCCAGATTCTGCTGGATCTCATCCAAGATGCGTTGTGCTTGGCTCTTGGTCAGGCTGCGGTTGGCCAGCCCCGAGCGCAGTTGCAGCAGAGCGGGGCGGGCGTTGGCGATGAACGCAGCGCCTGCGAAGAAATCGTCTGGAGATCGCAGGACGGTCCGCAGGTAGAAGTCGAAGGCGTCGATGCGGTCGCACACGGCCTGCAATGCTTGGCTAGTGGCCCGAGACGTGTCCGCCTCATCCGCTGCGGAGGACGCTTGCTGGTCGGATTGGTTGGGCGGCGGAACCTGTCCGCGCACGCGATTCTGGAGGTCGGCCAGTGCCGCTTGCGGCTCTAGGCGTGCCTGCAGCTTGGCCAAGATCCCGGCCATGCCGGACTCGAGGATGGCGTCCAGTTCCGCGTCGTAGTCGCGGGGGCCGAGATTGTCGGGGTTCGGGGTGGTCACTGCACCCTCCTTCGAGTGAGCCCCAGCTGCCGGGCGAGGTTATCGCGGGCTCTGCGCAGGTTCTGCCGGACCGCTGCGGAGTCGCACTCCAGGAAATCGGCGATCTCGGCGGGGCTGAACTCCGCGATCGTCATGCCCATGACTTGGCGCTGCATGGGCGGCAGCGCCTTGATGGCGTCCAGGATCATCTGCTCGTCATCGGTGAACTCGGCGGGGTTCCCGCTGGCCAGCCGATGCGAGGTATCGAGCAGCGTCTCTTCCGTCGGCGTCTCATGCTCTCGGACACGGACGTTGGCCCCTAAGAAATTGCGCCAGGCGACCTTGTACAGCCAGGCCTTGGGATGCTGGATCGAGACCCAGGCCTTCAAGGCTTCTTCGAACGCCGCCTGAGCGGCGTCGTCGGCCTCGTACTGATCGGCTCCCTGAGAGAGCAGATACCGGACCAGGCCTGGTTGCTCGGCGATGAAGAACTCAACGAAGTTCGTCACGCTAGCCACTGTGACGGGCGGCGCGGGTGCTGTGAAGTCCAGCGCTGGGTGCCGGCTGTCTCGGCGCTGTAGTGCTGGCTCGTCTCGCACTATCCCTCCTTCCTGCGCCATCGTCACGCCTCCATGAACCGGCGGGATCGCCGCGCTCAAACCGTGGCGTAGAGCGTGTTCGAGCGCGGTGTGGACGGCCTAGGCTTCCAGGTCAGGCCGCGGATCCCGGCCTGATGGCCGAGCACGCCGAAGGCCCACGCCTTGGCCTCATTCTCGCTTTCGAACCTGGGGCCGCCACCGCGGCGGGAGTAGACGTGCACCAACCGCCACCCGTCGGTGGTCTGCCGCAGCAGGAACATGTTTGCTTGCAGGGCCTCCATGGTGAACCAGCCCTCACCGGGCTCCTCGTCGTGCAGCGGGCTCCAATCGATCAACGAGCACGGGACTCCCGCCTTACGAGCTGCGGTCTCGATGATCCGAGCTGCCCAGAGCCGCGCCTTCCGATCAGTCATCGGGCGCGCTTTATGGCCCAGGATCTTCCCGACCATCGCGCAGCGGTCGTCCCACTGCAGAGCAGAAGTTGCTGTTTCTCCCTCGCACAGCGGATACCGGACGGGAGCGGAAGCGCTAGCCGGTGCGTCGTGTGCGTTCGAACCGTGCAGCGCGACCCGCCCGACCAGGACCTCGCCCGCCTGCATGGCCCGCCCAAGCGACTCGGGAGTGATCTCTCCGGGGTGGGGTGTCTGTGTCACTGCGAACAGGACACCGTCGTGACGGCGGGCGGCGTCCAACGCCTGCTGGGTCGCTGGAACCTCGTAGCTGTTGAACGGTGCGCTCTTCATTGACACCGCCAGGGAATCCTCGGTGACCCGGGCGAACGCGCCTTGAATGGGAGCACCGACGGTCCCGTCAGCCGCGAGTGGAGCAAGGCCGGCGTTCCGGTAGGCGAGGTTCAGACGCGGCTGCCAGCGTTCCTGCGCGTCCTGCTCGAGGGTTACCGACTCCAGGCTCGGGTTCAGCAGCACCATCGGGATGTGGTCGGAGCCGTCTGCGGTGGTGGGCACCATGGTCAGGCCGGTGATGAAGCTGAGATGGGCCTCAGGCGTGCGGTCGAGCACCCCGCTGTCGTTCCATTCCGAAGCCCGGCACACCTGATGGTGCAGCGTCGCCGTCGCGAGAATCATGATGTCGTCGACGCACAGCGAAGGCGGGTCATCTCCCAAGAACCGCCCGCAGGTCTGGCAGTCCACCGCCCAAAGCCATCGGGCGATCTCCCGCAACGACCGCTCACCGAGCTTGTCGTCTACGTCCTGAGCGATATGAATCTGCTCCACTGCCATGCAGCACCACCTCGTCATGCCGGGGCGCTCCGCCCAGTGACGGAGGCGCTGGGAATGCTTGTAAGTGCGCCGAAGAGGCACCTCCGTGACGGCCACTCCGAAAAAGGCTTGTGACCTGCGCTTTTTGACAACAGCCAACGCGACTACGTCCACGATGGGTAGGGACGCACCCTCTCCGTCCGCGTTGCGCTTGCCGGAGGCTCTGTCCGTGCTGGTCAAGGGAGGTCACCGACGAGCGGGAACAGATCTTCAACGGCCTATGTCGGCTCGTTGGCGGCTCGGCGGTTCCGAAACGGACTGACACGGAGGGGGATGTGGCGGCATGGGGATGGTGCTGGATGCGAATAGAGCGGTACAGTCTGATATTGAGAGCACTGTTCTGATACGAGAGCAGCCGACTTTCAATCCGTAGGTTGTGGGTTCGAGTCTCACGCGACCCACCACCCCTGACCTGCGAAAACGCGAGAACACCCGGCTTCTCCGCCGTCACGTTTGCCCTAGTTCGTTCCAATGTCGGCTCGAGGGTGGCTCGTGGACACGTACCGGAACGGCCGGGACTCTTGAAGCTCCGGCGAAGGGCAAGGTAGCGCCGAGGCCTGATGGGCCTGGGGTGGGGTGCCTGCCGAACTTGGCGCGGGTTCGGGTTGGACTGGTCAGAGTGTTCGGTTGCGTCGTCTGCGGGCGGCGCGGATCTCGGCGTCGGCGACCTTGTCGTCCAGCAGTGTGTACAGCTGTGTGGTCTCGGTACTGGTGTGGCCGAGACGTCGGCGGACGCCTCGATGGACACCCCGGCGTTGCCGCAGTTGGTGGGTGGCGATGTCGACTCCGGTGGCCGCGCAGTAAGGGAGCCGCTCCGGAATACGCCGGAAAGGGATTAAGGGGGACGTTGTCGACGCCCGAAAGTCCGGCTCAGCCTCAGGGTGCGGCGGTGCTGAGGCGGTTCGTCTCTGCACCTTCATGCTTCCATGGCTCTGAACGCGATGCGGGTGGCCGGTCGGGGCGTCCAGCGTCGGCCTGATCAAGTGGGGCTTTCACCGGGGAGCCGGCCGGGCAGTGCCGGCTCCCCAGGGGACGGCGGACCGTCCCAGGGGGGTGCCGCCGCCGAGAAGGTCGGTGGCACCCCGGCTCATTGCATGGGTGGCAGGCGGCCGTGGGGCTGGGCTGGCTTGGTCGGCGCCGCCGGTGCAGCTTCAGAGCTGGAGCCGTGTGCCGTTGGTGGACACGTTCCCGGTGACATCGAGGCACTTGCCCGAGTAGACCTTGGCCAGGTCGTCCGACGTGTGGGTCCGTTGCTGCGAGGAGTCGTCGTGGCAGTCCCGCAGGTGCGTCACCGTGGCGTCGCCGCTTGAGGGCCGACGGTACCTAGGCATTTGCCCGCGCTCGGAACGTCCCGTCGGCGTGGCGGGTCCACTGCTGGGCGTTGGTGCCGTTGCATCCGTACAGCTGCACGGCCGTGCCGTTGGCCGTGGCGGCGTCGGCGACGCACTTGCCGGCCAGGCCGGTGATCTGCCGGGTGCCGCTGGCGCCCGACTGCGTGCCTGACCAGGTGAACGTGGCGGTCGTCCGGGCGGGCAGGGTGTAGGTGAACGACTGGCCGCCCCACGCCACCTTCACCGACTGGGCGCCGGTGCCGCCGTTGTGGGCGATCAGCGCCTTGGAGCCGTCGGGGTTGGCGTAGGCGACGTTCTGCACGGTGCCGTTGGCGGTGGAGTCGATGCGGCGCGCTCCCGGCTTCACGAACTTGGTCAGATGACCCATCGTGTAGTACTCGATGGTGTAGTCGACCTGGCCCGCGCGGCTGCCGCCCTCCTGGACGGTGACCAGGCCGGTGCAGGTGCCGCAGCCGCCGTTGTGCGGGCCCATGTTCTGGTTGACCGCCAGGCTCCACTTCACCTCGGCGCTGGACCAGTTGCGGGCGTGCTCGACGATGTCTCCCATGTCCTCGTTGTGCTGGTTGGACACCCAGGTGCCGCCGGAGTGCTCGGTGTTGAACTGCGTCATCGACGGATACTGGTCGTGCGTCTGGGTGCCCACCGACGGGCTGCCGGCGTAGTCGTGCCATCCGATGCCGGCCGACAGCGGGTCGTTGCGAAGGGCGGTGTCGGCGACGATCTGCGACCCGAAGCTCGCGTAGTCGCCGTAGTTCCAGTCGAAGTGGATGACCTTGGTGGTGAGGCCGGCGGCACGGAACGCGGGGTAGACGTGGTTCTTGGTGAACTCCACCAGGCCGGAGGGATTCCACGACATCCCGGGGTAGTTCATGGCGGTCGGGTTGCCGGCCTGGCAGCAATTCGGCTCGTTCTGCACTGAGATGTAATCCACCGGTACCCCGGCCGCCCGGTATGACTGGACGTACTTGGCGAGGTACTGGGCGTACATGGGGTAGTACTCCCACTTCAGCCAGCCCATCTGGTCCATCCGGCCGTTGTCCTTCATCCAGCCCGGCGCGCTCCACGGCACGCCCATCACCCTCAGCTGCGGGTTGAGCTGCTTGGCCTGCTGCGTCAGCAGCCGGACGCCGGTGTCGTAGCCGTTGGCGCCGAAGTCGTTCAGGTCGCAGCACGTGTCGTCCAGCGACACGTTGCCCGGCCGTGACAGGTCCGAGGCGCCGATCGGGTTGCGCACGAACGACAGCCCGATGCCGTCCACCGGATGGAACAGGCGGCGCATCACCGCGTCCCGCGTCGCGGCGCTGATCGCGCCGCCCCGGAACAGGTACGCCGTCGTGTCGGTGATCGACGCCCCGCCGCCGGTGAACTGCTGGTAGCGGACGTTCTCGTTCACCGAGATCGTGTGCGTGGCTCCTGGGCTGGTGGCCGCGAAGGCGACGGGAGTCTGCTGCTGGAGCCCGCGGGTGACGACCCGCCCACCCGGGTCGGACGTCGTGGTCAGGTAGACGTTCACCGTCTCCCCGGCCGCCGAGGCGGGCGGCGCGACGGCGCCCAGGACGGGCACGGCGAGCAGGGCGGCTGTCAGGACGGTACGGAGGCGGGGGCTGCCGGTCGCGGGCATCGATGCATCTCCTCGTCGGGGGACGGTCGTCGCACACCCCCGCACGCTGCCCGACGTGACGGCGGTAACGAGAAGGAAACAATGCGGCAAGCGCACTGTCAATGCTTCTCCATCACTTTTTTTAAGGCTTAGTTCAACTACGAATCACCCACAGCGCCCGAGTGTCGGGACCTCGACGACCGAGAGGTCCAGCCCCGCACCGTCGAACTACCTGCGCCGTCGGCCCGGCCATCGTGCTGTCCCGGTCCATCTGCCTGATGACCTTGGTGATGGCGGAGGCCTTCTCGCCGTGATCTTTGCCCGGGACGGGGCTGTCGGGGCGGGGCGTCACGGAGCTGGGTCGCGGGCCGCGTCGTCGTACTGGCCGTCGGTTCGTGCCCGGGGGCGGGTCGGTCTCACAGGCGGTCGGGTGCGGAGATGACCGCCAGCACGTACATGCGGGCGCCGGTGAGAGTCACGGTCTCCAGGAAGGCACACGCCGGCAGCGCCTCGGCCTGGGAACGCAGGAACCCGGCCCAGGTGGTGGCGGAACGCTCAGGCGCCGGGTCGACGCCAGCGTCGTTGAGGATCTCCCCGCCGGTGGCAGGCGCCACCTTGATACCGAGCGCCAGCAACTCGCTGTGCACCCGCCGATAGCTCCAGCCCGGGTTCTCCCGCACCAAGCGCAGAACCAGCAGCCAGATGGAACGGACGGTCGGTGGACGGCCCGCGCTTGCGTTTCGAGCGGGCAGCGTGCCGACCGGCAATCAGGGCACGGTGCTAGCGCAGCACCGTGTCCGGCCGCACCAGGAGCCGCGTCCGGCGCAGTACGCCGCGAGGCAACCGGTTCAGCAGCGCCGCCAGCAGTGCCCGGTCCGAAGCGGTGAACCGCACCCGCGTCCCGGCCAGCTGACGTTCCAATACGGCGACCTGATGCCGCAACACCAGAATTTCGGTGTCCTTTTTTCGATCAGTCATCGGGAGAAAGGCGGAGGGCCGCAAAGGTGTTCGCCACGGTCAAGCAGGCCAATCGCAACAGCACGGCCACCCATCATCCCGCGGCAACCGCCTCACCGCGGCCTGTCCCTGCCACTGATCAGCCCCATGTCAGAGCCCACCTCCTGCACGTCCCACCCGCACGGACGCAGTTCTCGGCAGGCACAGGGCTGGCGAGCGGCGCCATGGACCGAGTGATGGACTCGGTTGCGTTGCATGCTCGGGCCAGGGGCGGAAGTCGCCGTCCGCACGCGGACACGCTTCCACCTGGGTCTCGCTGCAACGGATCTTCGAAGACGTGCGTCTCACCTGCATGGGGAAAAGTAAACGGGGGCGCACGGCGCAAATCATCGGGTACCTTCTCGGTGCTCTACTGCTCGGACTCCTGGCCTTAGTCAACTTCGCGAGCGAGTTCGGCCTGCAACGGAACGGGGTCGATGTTTCCGCCAAGGTCATCAGCGTCGACCGCAGCAAGTACGGCCACATCGAAGTTCAATTCACCACCCGGACCGAACGGATCGTACGCGCGGAGATCAGCAACGGTCGGTGGAACGGTCGGCTCCCCGGCGCCGGTGAGACCATCAAGGTCCGCTACGGCCCCGCCGACCCCGCCGGCTCCGTACTCCAGGCCAACCGCAGTGCGTTCGACAGGTACTGGTTGGTCGTCATGTTCGGTGGCGGCAGCCTCGCCCTCGTCTACGTCGCGAGTCGCTCCATCCGCCGCAGACGGCCCATTGCGGTCCCTGCCGAGTTCGCCGGTCTGCCGGACGGGGATGCCACTGCCACCTGGCCGGACGGCCGCAAGGGCTCAACACAGTCCCTCGACTGATGTGGGCTCGACCCCTCATAGGCGGCGGCCAGCAAAGTGCATAAGCCCGTTCGCCCTCATCACACGGCCAGTCAAGCCGAAGCGAACGTTATCCACAGTACGAGGTTCTACGCTCGGCCTCGGCGCGGCGGCGCCATGGTGGACGCCATGGCTACCACACCCGCCGACCGGTCCGCCCGTGCCCTCTCCCCCCGGCGCGCATCTGGCCCGCCTGGGGCGCGTCCGGTGACCGGCGCGGTCACGCGCACGTGCAGGTCCGCGCCTCGCTCCGGCGCGGGTGGCACGATCGGGCTGACCGAGACGATCGGAAGCCGCTCGTGCCTGGTGAGCCCGCGGCAGTGGCGGCGGCCGCGGACCGCGTCAGCCGAAGGCGCGGCGGTAGGCGTTGGGGCTGACGCCCGTGGTCCTTTTGAAGCGGTCGCGGAAAGCGGTGGGCGAGCGGAACCCGACCTGAACGCCGATGCGCTCCACCGAGTGGTGGGTGGCCTCCAGGAGGTGCTGGGCCCGGCGGATGCGCGCGCGGTGGAGCCACTGGAGCGGGGTGGTGCCGGTCTGCTCGCGGAAGTGCCGTATCAGGGTCCGGGAGCTGACTCCGGCGTGCGCGGCGATGTCGGCGAGGGAGAGATCGGAGCCCAGGTTGTCCTGCAACCAGGCCAGCAGCGGCTCCAGTGCCGATCCCCGGGGGGCGGGCGGATGATCGTGGACGATGAACTGCGCCTGCCCGCCCTCGCGCTCCAAGGGCACGACCGACAGCCGGGCGGCGTCGGCGGCGACGGCCGAGCCGTAGTCGCGGCGGATCATGTGCAGGCACAGGTCCAGGCCTGCGGCGGCGCCGGCGGAAGTGAGGATCTGGCCGTTGTCCACGTACAGGACGTCCGGATCCACCTCGATACCGGGGTGGGCGGCGGCCAGCGGACCGGTGGCTGTCCAGTGGGTGGTGGCCCGCAGACCGTCCAGGAGCCCGGCGGCGGCCAGCGGGAAGGTGCCCGAGCAGATGGAGGCGATGCGCGTGCCGCTCGCGGCGGCCCTGCGCAGCGCGTCGCGGACGGCGGGAGCGAGCGGTGCCGCAGGGTCGGCGATGCCGGGGACGATGATCGTGTCCGCGGCTTCGAGCCCGTCCAGTCCCCAGGGCACGCGCATGGTGAAGGCGCCGGCGTCGATCTCCGGCCGCTCGGCGCAGACGCGAATGCGGTAGCCGGGCCGTCCGTCCGGGAGGCGGGTCCGGGAAAAGACCTCGATCGGAGTGGACAGATCGAACGGGATCACCTGATCCAGGGCGAGAACGGCGACGGTGTGCATGGCGAGAAGATACCTCTGCGCCGACGCCCAATCTCAGCTTTCAGCTTGACTCAGAGCAGTTCAGAGCGTCACTTGCCGTCTGGCGATTTCCCGTTGAAAGGCGTCACTATTGCCACTGGGAGGCATGCCGGTGGCCGATTAGCGTCGGGGACGATTCCGGCATGGGCCGGATGGCCGCCACACGCGAGGGGACTCTTCATGCGCGCCCAGATCGTCCTGTTCGACGGCTTCGACCCGCTCGACGTCGTCGCCCCCTACGAAGTGCTGTACGCCGGCGGCACCGCCTCCGGCGGCGCGGTGAGCGTCGAACTGGTCTCCGCCGAAGGGCCCCGTGCAGTGGTCGGCGGAATCGGGAGCCTGGCACTGCACGCCACGGCCGCTCTGGATCCCGCACGCGCGGACCTCGTCCTGGTCCCCGGCGCCGCGGGCCGTCTCGAAGAGCCCGGCCACGACGCGGACACCGGGGAACGGCGGCAGGACGAACCGGTTCACGTGCTGCTCGACCGCGCCCTGGCGACCGACCTGCCCACGCTGCTGAAGGCGGCGCACGACGACCCCGACGTGACGCTCAGCGCCGTGTGCGGCGGCTCGATCATCCTGGCCCTTTCCGGCCTGTTGAACGGCCGCTACGCCACCACCCATCACACAGGCCTGGACGCTTTGGCCGCCGCGGGCGTCCACGCGGTGAACGCCCGCGTCGTCGACGACGGCGACCTGGTCACCGCCGCCGGCGTCACCTCCGGCCTTGACCTCGGCCTTCACCTGCTGGAACGGGAAGTAGGCCCCCAGATCGCCCACGCCGTCGAAGAACTGTTCGCCCACGAACGCCGCGGCATCGTCTGGCGCCACCAAGGCCACACACCCACCGCCTTCTGACGCCCGCCTGCATTTCCGCCACACCACACTTACGCCCTTGGACGCGCGGCCGCCTGTCGATGGTCGCCTGTCGGGCGGGCCGGCCGAGTGAGGGCCTCGGCGGCCCTACCCCACGGCCGCGGGGAGCACACCATGCGGGTGGCCGAGGCACGGCGGATGCGTGGCGCCGAGCTGTTCGAGCAGGGCCGCTCCCAGGTCGAGATCGTGTGAATACTCGGGGTCCATCCCGAAAGCGTCCGCCGCTGGAAACGCGTGTGGGACAAGGACGGCGTGGCGGCGCTGTCCCGCCATCCGGCAAGCCGGCGCTGCGCTGGGCCGCCGTCCGGCGAGCGGGCGCCCGCCCGAACTCAGCGCGGCCCAGATCGAGCAGGTCCGCGCCGCCCTGCACCAGGGCCGCCCAGGCTCACGGTTTCGAGGCCGAGGTGTGGACGTTGGAGCGGGCCGGTCCGGTGATCGAACGCCTCACCAGCGTGAGGCTGGCATCCACTTCGGTGTGGCGCCTGCCGACCGAGCGGCTGGGCTTGAGCCTGCAACGCCCGCAGCGCCGCGCGGTCGAACGTGACGAGTCCGAGATCGCCCGGTGGGTCGCCCACGAGTGGCCGCGGATCACAAGGGGGCCGTGAAGAACCGGGCATGGGTCGTTTTCTACGAGTGAATCGGGTGTTTCGCTGCTGCCGCAGGTGCGCCGCACCTGGGCGCCTCGCGGCCGCACCCCCACGCTGCGGCATCGGCTGAACTGGAAACGCGCCTCGATGGCCGCCGCGCTGGGCTACTACGCCACCGACCTCGGACGCGGCGCCCGTCGGTGTTTTCATCTCCAGCCAGGCAACTACGACACCACCGCACTGATCGCGGTACTGGAGCGGATGAAGGAGTACTTCGCCGGTGAGCGGGTGGTGCTGGTATGGGACGGGCTGGCCGCGCACCGCAGCCGTGCGATGCGCGCCTGGAGCGCAGACCAGGACTGGCTCACCCTGGAACGCCTTCCGGCCTACGCACCCGAACTCAACCCGGTGGAACTGCTGTGGTCGTCGATCAAACCTGTGAGCTGGCCAACCTGGCCGGCGACCACCTCGCCGACGTCGCCGACGCTGCTGAACGCGGCATCCAACGTGTCTGGACCCAGCCCCGGCTTCCCCGGTCATACCTGGCCCACACCAGCCTGCACCTGCACCCCCAACTACCGAAAACCTCAGTAGGACGCGCCGGGCGGCGCCTCGGCGACGTCTTGGTCTTGCCAGAGGACGCACTCCAATCTGGCGCGCCAGATCTCGCCCGGGACGGTCGTCCGCTCGGCGAACTGTTCGTACTTCTTGACCGGCTCGACTCGGGCGAAGATCAGGAAGTGTCGTCGCGGGCCGTCGGAGCGTTGCGGCCGCGGCTGTAGGCGGCGCTGTCGTTGCTGTAACGCAGAGCGAGGCGCGCGAACTGGAGGCGGTCTTCTGTGCTCCAGTCGTGCGTGATCTCCTCGTACGCGCGGCGCTGCGCGGTGGCGTACCTGCGACGCTCGTTCTCGCCGTCCTCGGTGAGCTCCAGGACGGTGCGGCGGCCGTCGCTCTGGTCGGCGGCACGGCGGACCAGACCCTCGGCGATACACGCGGAGATCAGCCGGCTGGCGGCGGACTGGAGGTATCCCATCTCGACGGCGACCTCGCCGACCGTGATCCCGTCGGGCGCGTCATAGATCACGTTGAGCAGGACGTTGCGGGCCAGGTCCTTGCTCGAACCCGGGGTGCGGCGCCGCAGCCGCGATAAGGCCGGGCCGATGGCGTCCAGCAGCTGCTCGTCCTGCATCGCGGTGAAGGACGCTGAAGCCCGGGTCGTGTTGCTCACCTCCCCAGTCTACGAAGGCAAACACCCAGTCTGCATATCCATCACAAGCAGAAAGTCCATTACAAATGTCATACGATGGAGGCGACCGCACATCGCACATGTGAGCGAGGCAAGGAATGAGCGCTACCACCACCGTCATCACCGGCGCCCGGATCTTCGACGGCACCCGGGTCGGCGATCCGACCACGGTGCTCGTGCAGGACGGGAAGATCGCCGCGCTCGGCGTGGAGGCGCCGGCCGGTGCCGAGATCGTGGACGGCGCCGGAGGCACGCTGCTGCCCGGGCTGATCGATGCGCACGTCCACACGAGCAAGGAGTCCCTCGCGCAGGCCCTGCGGTTCGGTGTCACTACCGAGTTGGAGATGCAGGGCAACAACACCCGGCCCAACCGGGCGCACATCACCGAGGACGACTCGGTCGCCGACGTGCGCTCCGCTGGCTTCGGGATCACCCCGCCCGGCGGCCACCCCAGCGAGTTGTTCCCGCCGGACTTCCACCCCGCCAAGCACGCTGCCGGCAGCAAGCCGGGCGAGGGCAAGCCGGATGGGGGCAAGCCCGCGGGGGCGCCGCCGCTGATGCCGTTCTCCAGCACGCCGGAAGAGGCCGTCGCGTTCATCCCGCAGTTGATCGAGCGCGGCTCGGACTACATCAAGTTCATGGTCGACGACGGCTCGGTCGAGGGCCACCCCGGCCTGCCGATGCTCGACCAGGCGACCCTCAACGCCGGCGTCGCCGAGGCCAAGCGGCACGGCATGCTCACCGTCGCCCACGCCCTCACCCTGGACGCCACCCGCATGGCGATCGAGGCGGGCATCGACGGCCTGGCCCACATCTTCATGGACGGCCGCCACACCGACAAGATCATCGAAATGATCGCCGACGCCGGCGTGTTCGTCACCCCCTGCGTCGTCCTGAACGCCTCCATGATGGGCATCGACGCCGCCGAACTGGCCGACGACCCGCGCGTAGCGTCCCGCCTGGCACCCGGCTGGGACCAGACGCTGCGCTCCAGCTTCGGCCACTACCCGCAAGGCGAACTGTCCGACGTGCTGGGCACGGTCAAGGCGCTCAACGACGCTGGCGTCGACATCCTCGCGGGCACCGACGTCTCCATGCCACTGCCGTTCCTCGGCGGACTGGCCCACGGCGCGAGCGTCCACCACGAACTCCAATACCTGGTCCGCGCCGGCCTCACCCCCGTCCAGGCCCTCACCGCGGCGACCGCCACCCCGGCGCGCCGCTTCGGTCTCACCGACCGCGGCCGCATCGCCGAAGGACTGCGCGCCGACCTCCTCCTCGTCGACGGCGACCCCACCACCGACATCACCGCCACACTCGACATCCGCGCCATCTGGCGCCGCGGCGCCCGCCTCGCGGACTGATCCAGCCTGCCAACTCCGAGTTCCCCGGCCGACCGACCGAGGAACCCCGGAGCCAGCACACACCATCGGGAGGCCTTGGTGTGGACGGTTCCGATGGCCATCGCGCTGGCGGTGCTGGCAACGGTGTCCGGCCGGCTCGTTGCCGCACGAGGGCCTCGGTTTCCCCTTCTGCTGGCCTGCGTCCTGCTGGCCATCGGGGCACTGATGTTCCTGCGGCTCGACCCGCACACCGCGCTCGGCTACCTGGCCGGCGCCTACGTCATCATCGGCGCCGGCTTCGGACTCATCACCGGGCCGGTCACCAACATCGCCCTCTCAGGTCTGCCAGCCGACCAGGCGGCCATGGCCGGAGCACTGACCTCGACCAGCCGCCAATTCGGTACGGCAGTCACCACCAACCGTTGACGGATGCGGCGCGGCCAGGCCGTCACGGTCGTGAAGGGCGACGTTCAGGTATCACGCCGCTGTGACCGGATCGTGTCCTTGTAGGCGCTTTCCCCGGTAAACCGTGCATGATCGTCCGACGTCTCCCGAACACCCAACAGGAACGATCTTGAGGGCCGCGTGTCCTCGCCAACGGAGGCGTGTTTGAGACGCGACGATCCCAAGGCCCGCGGCACGAGCCGGATGCTGGCCGCCGTGCTGGTGCCGGCGGCGCTGGTGCTGGTGCCGCTGCCCGCGTCCGCCGCGCCGGACGCAGCGGGCGATCCCGTCCCCACCCATTTCGAGTTCTCCGTCGCGCCCACCGACGTCGGCGTGGACCACGGCCCGGTGACCTACCAGGGACGGCTGGTCGCCGACGAGGCCGACGGCGCCGAGCACCCGGTACCGGGCCTGCGCGTGGTGATCAGCGACGGCCGCGACCAATGGGGCACGGCCACCACCGACGCCGAGGGCCGCTTCGCCGGCTCCTCCCCGGCGCACCGGACGGGCACCGTCTACGCCTGGACGCAGGGCAGCCGCGAGTACAAGGGCGGATTCTCCGACAAGGTCCCGATCACCGTCGCCAAGGCCGAGACACGGCTGTCCGTCGCGCCCGCGCCGACCCCGCAGGCCGTCGGCGACACCGCCGAGCTGGCCGGGAAGCTGGAACGCCGCACGTCCACGGGAGACTACGTCCCGTTCGGCGGTCAGCCCGTCCGGGTGTGGGAGGTGAACACCGGCATCAGGACCAACGTCTACACCAAGGCCGACGGCACCTACCGGTACGCCGTCCGGATGCCCGTCCGGCCGCTGTGGTCGTTGTCCTTCGAACCGGACGGCCAGTCGTTCACCCCCGCGTACGCCTCCTACGGCGGCAACATCACCCTGCCGTACCGGACAGTGATCCAGGGTCTCACCGTCACCCCCACACCGGTCGTCTCGGGCCAGAACGTCACGCTCAAGGGAACGGCTGTGCGCCAGGGCCTCGACGGCCCCGAGACGCTCGTCGACGGCACACAGATCAACGCCGAGTTCTCCCCCGACGGCAAGACGTGGCAGTTCGCCGCCGCCAGCATCACCAACCCCGACACCGGGACCTTCAACTTCACCGCCCGCGCCTACCAGGCGGGATACTGGCGGGCTGCCGTCAAGGGCGACTCCTACAGCCTGCCCTCGGTGAGCACCGGACAGAAGGTCGCGGTCAAGTACCGGACCCGCTTCAGCGCTTTCAACGCCGCCCCCGAGCCCGTCCGCAAGGGCAAGACGATCACCGTGACCGGCTCCCTGGAACGGGATATGACCGGTTGGAAACGCGCCGGGGCCGGCGCGGCGATCAACATCTACTTCCAGGCCAAGGGCTCGACCGCACGCAAGCTGATTACCGTCGTCAAAACCGACTCCAAAGGCGCCTTCCGCAAAGGCTTCACGGCGTCCAAGGACGGCACCTACCTGGCCACCTACAGCGGAAGCACCACCTACGTCGGATCCACCGCCCCCGGCGACTACGTCGACGTCCGCTGACACCCCTCCCGGCCGTCCGCGCCCATCAGGTGGACGGACGGCCGGGATGCCATGGACCGTGCTCAAGCGCGGCGCTGCTGGGACCGCCCCAGTCGCCGGCCACCAGGGCACCGACACCCCGAACGGACGGCCTTATCGAGACGCGGATCAGCGCGCCGATGTCCGATCGCAAACTCCCGCTCCACCCGGAACGGCCCTGGTGGTCCATTCGCCGGATTTGTAGTGTGCGGGCTTCCGTCCGGCGAGATGATCACCTTGGGTCCTGGAGAGATGCTACTTGGGTGACCGGCGGGCCGCTGGATCAGATCCCGGCCGCCCTTGCCCAGGTTGTAGGTGACCGCCTTGGTGGGGCACTGCGACTTGGTCGCGCCGAGTTCGATGTGCCCATAGGAGAACGACGTCCGCGCGATCACGCTCCCCACCGACGGGCCGGGGTAGGAGAAGCCGAACTGTCCCTGCCATGCCTGGGTGACCGGGCGGACGCTGGCCAGCCGGAACCGGCACGTGGCGGAGTAGTAGTCGACCATCCACAGCGACGCCCCGAAGATCTTGTGGTTCTTCAGCCGGTCGTCCAGGTTCGGGAAGCCCAGATAGGCGGCCGAGTGGGAGCCGATCGCCAGGTCCTGGCCACCGCCGACCTGCCCGGAGCCGGTGACGGTCATGCTGGTGCCCGCCGTGTTGATCTCCACGCTCGGGTCGACCTTGATCGGGAAGGCACGCGCCGGATCGGCCAGCCAGCCGCGGTCCAGATCGACGCGCAGCGCCGGGACCCCGTCCGCCGTCACCAGGCTGTAGGCCACTCTGGTGGAGGTAGTCGGCCGGACCGCCGAGTCATTCATGAACCCGGCCGGGACCATTGCCTTCGTGTGCCCGGCTGCGTCGGTGAACACGACGTGGCCGTCCGCGACCTTGACGGACAGGCCCTTCAAAGCGAGTGGAAAGGTGAACGTCGTGGGCGCCTTGGCCGACCGCAGGACGAGGGTCTCCTTCACGCCACCCGACCCGAGGTCGCATGTCAGGTCGGTGTCCTGCCAGGTACCGGGATAGGTGACTCCGCGCTCGTGTGCTCGCTCGGGAACCGCCGCGGCGCCTTGCAGGCCGTACCCGACTTCCTGACCGGCTCCGAGCGCCATCCGCACCGTCTGCGCGCCGCCGGTCCGGGCCGCGAGCCGGATGTCCACCGAGTCGGCGGCGTTGCGTCGCCGCAGCCCCGGTTGTCGGGCTCACTGGGACGAGCCGGGTGTCGACCGGCGCCCACGAACCGTCCGGGCGCCGGTAGTTCACCGGGCGGACCGAGACTTCGGTCGACTGCGTTCCGTCGGCATTCGCAGAGGTGTGCGTGTAGGCGTCGCCGCCGGTCGGGAAGGTCTCGGCTGGACTGGGTATCGAAGCCTCTGACCGGAGTTTCGTCCGGTACCGGGGACTTCTCGACGGTCGCGGTGTTCTGCGGTGGCCTCGGCGCCTCGTTGGACGCGTGAAGCGGGTACCGCGCACGCAGGCTCGTCGGCTGCCCGGTGTTCCGCGTGGTTCCCTCGACGTGCGCGCGGTTCACCGTGGCCGAACCCCATCGCTGCTTAGGGCCGTGCGGGCTCGGTGAGCTGCCGAGTCCGGCGAGCGTCCCCGCCGCGCCGTCCTGGATGTTCGCGATGAGCGGCAGCACCAACACCACGATGAGCCTGTAGACGGTGGCGGACCGTCCACGCCGCAGGGCGCCCACACTGAGCACCGGGACCGAGACGAGACGCCCGGGTAGAGAATCCGCGCGTTGCCGTGCTCGCTCAACGGTGGCGACCGCATCATGCCCAACTCCCGACCGCTACGCGACACCGGTCCGCCGTGGCTTCGTCCGAGGTCCTGCCGCACTGATTCGTGCACGCCTGCCGACGGAGGCCGCCTCCAGGACGGCCTCCGCGCGTCTCAGCGGGTGCTCGGTGGCTTAGGCAAGGTGTGGACGGTGAACGTCGAAGCCGCGGTCGCCGAACGCGCCGCCGCGTCGGTGTTCAGGAGACCGATCACGGACTGCTGGCTTGCGGTCCGATACGTGAACGCCCAGCTGTCGCCATCGGATCTTGCAGCGGCGGAATGGACGGCTCGTTGAGGGCCGATGCGCGAGTCACGGGTTCGCGTGGTCGCGGCGGCGGGGTCCGTACGGGCCCGCGAGCGGCGGACCGGTCACCCCTGGGTGCCGAACGTGCTCAGCGGGCCGCTGTAGCGCTTGGGCGGCGGGGGCGCGAATTCACCGCGGTCACTCGTCTTCAGCCCGAGCGCGATCAGCGACTCGGCCAGCTTGGTCGCCGCCGACACCCCGTCGACGACCGGGACGCGCAGCTCGGCGGAGAACTCCGCGCAGAATCCGGCCATCCCGGCGCAGCCGAGGACGAGCACGTCGCAGCCGTCGCTCTCGGCGGCCCGCGCGCAGGCTTCGAACAGCGGCTTGCGCGCGGCCTCCACCTCCAGCACGGGGACGTCGCAGGCGTGGAATCCGGAGCACGCCCGCTCGAACCCGTACCGGTGGACCAGGTCGCGGGCCCGCCCGATCGTCCGCGACAGCGTGGTGACGACGCTGAAACTGCGCCCGAGCAGGGTCGCGGTGTGCATGGCGGCCTCGGCGATCCCGATGACGGGCCCGTCGGCGATCTCGCGCGCCGCGTCCAGCCCGGGGTCGCCGAAGCAGGCGATGACATAGCCGTCGTAACCGCCGCGCCGGATCTCGGCGAGCACGCCCGGCACCGCGAGGGCCTCGTCGTAGTGGCTCTCGATCGACTCGGGCCCCATCGCGTTGCCCACGGCGTCCACGACCGTTCCGGCCGCCGCCACCGCTCGGGCGGTCCGGCCGATCAGGCCGGTCATCGCCCGGGCGGTGTTGGGGTTGATGACCAGGAGCCGGGTCATTCCGCGATCAGAGGCTTTCTGCGCTCGAAGGAAAGCAGGGCGAGGAACCCGATCCCGCAGCCGATGAACCAGCTGTAATTGGTGATCCAGGTGCTGTCGTAGGAGGTGATGTCGAGGTCCAGCAGGGCCTTGGGGACCAGGACCGAGGCCACCGAGAAGACGCCCGCCACGACCGTCGCCCAGATGGCGTTCGGGTTGTAGCCCTTGTGGAAGTAGTACTTGCCTTCCGGGCTCATCGTGAACAGGGCGTCGACGTCGACCCGCTGCTTGGCGACCAGGTAATAGCCAGCGATCAGCACCCCGAACAGCGGGCCGATGAGCGCGCCGAGGACGCCGAGGGTGTAGTGGATCGCATCGGGGTTGGAGTACCAGTTCCATGGCGTGAGCAGGACCGAGCCGACGGCCGCGATCATCCCGCCCATCCGCCAGCTGATCTTCTGCGGGCTGACGTTGGAGAAGTCGAAGGCGGGAGAGATGAAGTTGGCGACGATGTTGATGCCGACCGTCGCGATGACGAAGGTCAGGCCGCCGAGCAGGACCGCGAAGGTCGTGTCGATCTTCTGGACGGTCTCGATCGGGTCGGTCGAGAGCGCGCCGAACACCGGGACCGTCGCCGAGGCCGTGATGACGGTGAGGATCGAGAAGAACAGGAAGTTGACCGGCAGCCCGAGCAGGTTCCCGCGCTTGACCGCCTTGAAGGACTTGCCGTACCGGGAGAAGTCGCCGAAGTTCAGCATCGGCCCGCAGAAGTAGGACACGACCAGCGCGATCGCGCTCAGCATCGTGGTCACCGAGTGCCTGAAGTCAAGCGACTTGCCCTCGGACAGATTGAGGCTGATGTTGCTCCAACCGGCCTTGCTCACCAGGTAGACGCAGAGCACGAGCATGACGACGTAGACCGCGGGACCGGCCCAGTCGATGAAGCGCTTGATCGCCTCCATGCCCCTCCAGAACACCATCGCCTGGGCGACCCACAGCAGCGTGAAGGCCAGATAGCCCAGCAGGGACAGGCCGAGGAACCTGGTGTCGTTGAGGTCCGCGCTCGACGGCCAGAACTTGAGGAACATGATGATGAGCGACTGCGACGCGAGATAGGTCTGGACGCCGTACCAGGCGATCGCGATCAGCCCGCGGATGATGGCCGGGACGTTGGCCCCGAGCACCCCGAAGAACGCCCGGTTGATGACGGGGAAGGGCACCCCGGTGACCTGCGAGGGCTTGGCGACCAGGTTGCAGAAGAACTGGACGATGACGATGCCCACCAGCAGCGAGACGAGGACCTGCCAGCTCGCCAGGCCGAAGGCGAACAGGCTTCCCGCGGTGACATAGCCGCCGACGCTGTGAACGTCGGACATCCAGAAGGCGAAGATGTTGTAGGACGACCAGCTCTGCTTCTCCAGCGGAGCGAGGTCCTGGTTGGTGAGGCGGGGATCGTAGTCGGGTCTGATCGACGGGGCCGTCTCGACGGACATGCTGCTTCCCTCGGGTATGGTGCGCGACGCACGCGGGGTGCAGCCCGTGAAGTCATCACTTAACGGGTAGCGTGAATGTATGTCTGGACACCTGGCTCGTGATTTCACCGGAGTAACATTCCTGTGACGAACCGAGACATCGACATGCTCACCAGTGAGGCCCTCGGCGCCCGTCTTCGTGAACTGCGCGAACAGTCCGGCCGCTCGCTGCGCGCACTGTCCCGCGAACTGGGCATCTCCCCGAGCGCCGTCTCGCAGATCGAGCGCGGCGCGATGCGGCCCTCGGTCAGCCGACTGATCGCCTATGTGACGGCACTGGGCGTCCCGCTGGCCGCCGTTTTCGAAACCGGCCACGAGAAGCCGGTCGAGGGACCGCAGGGCATCGCCGTCCGCCGGTCCTGGGAGGTCGCGCCAATCCTGCTGGGCGGCGGGGTCACCTTCCGCCGACTGTCACCGATCCAGACCCCCGGCGTCGAGTTCTTCGAGTCGATCTATCCGCCGGGCGCGGAGTCCAACGCCCACGGCCGGCTGCTGCGGCACGTGGGCTACGAGGTCGGGACCGTCACCGAGGGCGAGCTCACCATCGAGTTCGAGCGCGAGGTGGTGACCCTGTCGGTCGATGACTCGATCACCTTCCCCTGCGACCGTCCCCACAGCATCAGCAACCGCTCGGCCGCCCCGGCCGTCGCGACATGGCTGATCGTCCATCCCTGACCATCAGATTGGGTTGCCTCCTTTCCGGGCGTGGCGTGAAAGACCCTCCCAAATCCGCGGCGAGACTCGTGAACTCGCGTGACCAACTGCCGCGTGTTTTCGCCGCGCCCGATTGGAGGATGGCGGCTTCGTCCCGTCGCACGACGCGACCGAGCCACCCATTTGCTTCACAGACGGACCAGAGCCATCCCCGGTCACGAGTGGTCGGTTGGCCAGCACCACGATGACCCTGGCGGCTCGTTGTCGGCTCGGCGGTGTTGTGGGGTTCGAGTCCCTCCACTGCTCCACCCGACCCGCCGTCCACACCAGCGACGCCGGATCCTCTCCGATCGACCCGGCCCGCAGCGCAGCGTTCAACGTCGGACGCAATGTCGCCCGGGTCCGGCTCTACGGCGCCGCCGTCAGCGAGCGCTCCCTCTGCTCGTGGTCGTGAACGATCGGGGCCAGCATCTGCTTCACATGCCCGACCGTCACCTCCGGCACCAGCAGATCACCCAGCAACGGCGTCAGATAGCGACGCAGCGCCCTCGGCCCCGCGCGCGGGTAGATGTGCGGCGTGCCAGGGAATCCCCGGGGTGAGGTGCAGGCTCGTTGTCAGCCAGCCCAGCGATCCAGGATGACGGTGCCTGGATTCCCGCCGCGCCAATCGCCAGCACCTCAGCCGGACCCGACAGCCGGTCCCGGCGGCGCGGCTGGTCGAACTGCACGGCACGCCCTCGGCGTCCATGGCGCTGAGCATCCCCGCTGAACGATCCTCACGTCCGTGCGCGATCTCCCGGGCGATGACGGCCGCTCGGGATGCAGGGGCGCGCATACCCTCTCCCATTTCCGTCGCTGGCCTGGCCGCCGCGATCGATGCCGAGGGCGACGGCACCGCGATGGCCGACGTCCGCCACTGGCTGGTCACCAACCGGGCATGAACCGCCCCGGCGTTCGACCGGTCCGTGCGGGCTCGGGCCGGTCGAACGGCGGTGTCGGTGCCGGGTGTGGGGTCAGGTGGTGGTGCGGGTGATGGTGACGGCCGGGTCCAGCTTGAAGTCGCCGGTGAGGGTGAGGGTGTCGCCTGCCTTGACGGTGCTCGCGAAGCAGCCGGCGGTGACAGTGCGGACGGTGCCGCTGGTGAGCTTGAGGGTGTGGGTGCTGTTGGTGTAGGTCGCGGCGAACTTGTTGAGGTGGATGCTGCAGTCGGGGGTGCTGAACGCCACTGTGATCGGGATGCCGTCGGTGTTGGCGGCGGTGAGGGCGGTGGTGCCGGTGGTGGCGTTGTAGCCGGTCGCGGTGTAGCCGATGGTCCCGAAGGCGGGCGTGCCGCCGAAGAAGCTGCTTCGCGTGCCTTGGGCGTCCACGCATGTGCCGACCACGTTGTTGGTGTTGACGACGACCGGAGTGGCGGCAGTGGACGTCAGCTTGGGAATCCAGCCGTACTGCCCGGCGCCGGCGCAGCTGAACAAGGTCGTGCCGGCCGCCGTGCGCAGTGTCACGTCGGCGGTGCTCTTGAAGGCGGTGTCGGCGGTGGTGGTGACGCGCCACGTGCTGGTGGCGGCGTGCGCAGCCGGTGCGGCCAGCGCCAGGGGCACGGCGGCCGCAGCGACGGCGACCGGCAGGGCGCGGCGTGCGAGAAAGCGGCGCGGGGACTGCGGGGACGTGGCGCCTGAGGGCGAGGAAGTGGAGGGCATGGGGGTGAAGCCTCCTTCTGTCCGCTCGACGTCTCCGGACATTCCGAAGTGCAACAAGCAGACCGGGTCACGGTGAGACGATCATGGGTCAAGGATCAAAAGCCGGAGCCCGGCATCGTGCGCCGCGCCGCCGGACATTTCGAGCACGGCAACCTGCCGGAGATTCGGTGAGTTCACCTCATTGAGGGCTCCCATATCCGACTTGACGAAGTCGGAGCACCGCTCGGCGCCGGCGGGGAGGTTGGTCACGACCGGCGCGCCGGCCGACGCACCGGGGGCCGCGTTGGCGGGGACTGCCGATAACGCGAGCGCGGAGGCGATGACCGGTCCGGCCGCTGTCGCGGTAGAAGCAGTCTCCTCATGCGAAGCCCTCCTTCCTGTTCGTAGCCCCACAGGGCCGGACCAGTCGAGGATTGCAAGATCCATCCGGTTCATCGACAGCTGCTGACTTTATGATCATCAAATGTCGCTTGTTGAAGTCGGGGAGATGGAGACGTTCCTGGTCCTGGCCGAGGAGTTGCACTTCGGGCGGACGGCTCAGCGCCGTCATGTCACGCCGCAGCGAATCAGCCAGCTCATCCAGACGCTCGAACGGCGCCTCGGGGGTGCGCTGTTCGAACGCAGCAGCCGCCGAGTCGAGCTCACCGATCTCGGCAGGCAGTTGTACGCCGACCTACAGCCGCACTACCAGGGGGTCCGCGACGCGCTGCAACGTGCCGCCGCTACCGCACGCGGTGTCAGCGGCACGCTGCGAGCGGGCTATGTCAACGCGCTGTGGGGGCGACTCTTCGTTGAGGCCGCGGACGCACTGCACACGACGCATCCCGGCGCCCGGATCGTCGTGGTGGAGCTCAGGGGCGGGGACGCGCTGCAGCCGCTGCACAGCGGCGATGTCGACGTCATGTGCGCGAGTTACCCTGCCCACGAACCAGGCGTCACTGCCGGACCGGTCCTGCTGCGGGAAGATCCGATGCTGGTCATCAGCGTCGACCACCCGTTCGCCGCCCGCGCCAGCGTCTCGCTGGCGGATCTGGCGACCGTACCGCTACTGAGCACGCCCACCATGCCGGCCGACTGGACGCTGTCCCGCTGTCCCCGCACCACCCCGAGCGGCGACCCGATTCCGAGCGGACCAGCAGTGACCTCGGTGCACCAGGCACTCGCCGTCATCTCCCTTGGCCACGGGGCCTTCATCTTCGGCGACCAGACCATGTCCTATCACCGCCATCCCACGCTCGCGACCACGCCGGTGAGCGACTGCCCGCCACTGGAGTGGGGCTTGGTTTACCGGGACGGCACTCGAACACCACTACTCGACGCTTTCGCTCAGGTCGTGGGAAATCTGGCGCACGATCAAACACAAGGCGCAGCAGTTGACCAGTTGTCTGGTAGCGCGAAGGCCCCGCGGTCAGCGGCGCCACCGACAAGCCGCTGACCGCGCCGGGCTACAGGCGTCGGTGTTGGCGCGGCGTTCGCCCTCATAGGTGTCCACGATTTGCTGGGTGCCGCCGTCGAGAGGGACGCCGCTATCGCGGTCGCGCTGGCGAGCTTCGGTCGCCGATCCGAAGGGTGGCGTCGCTGTCAACAGCCGTCCTCGCTGCTGGGGGCGAGGGCGTCAGGGCGTGCCCTCGGTGGGGTCCGTCCTGACGCCCTCGGGCAGCCGGTCCGAGTTTTCGCGCGCCACTTCCTGGTCAGCCGACTGCGAAGTCCTGGTTGGTACCGGGGGCGTTCTTGCACGGCCATTGGTCGAGTTGCTGGCCGAGGTTGCCACCGGCGCCGTAGACGTCCAGGCACAGGCCGCTGTTCTTGTTCTGGAACTCGTAGGAGCCGTCCGACTGCTGGATGGGCAGCCACATGGTGTTGGCGGCGCCGTTGCGCGTCTGCTGAACGATGTCGGGAGTGCCGGCGGTGGTGGAACTGTTGGCCACGGCTACGACCAGGCCGGAATTCTGGGCCTGGAGTTCGCCGTAGCCGCCGGAGCCGGGAAGGAACTGGAACTGCTGGTTGGTCTGGCCGTTGCACGTCCACTGGTCGATCGCCGCGCCCGATGCGCCGGTAGCGCCGTACACGTCCAGGCACAGACCGTCGTTGGCGACGGTGAGCCGGTGGTAACCGCTCGGATAGCCGCCCCCCGTGCCTCCCGTTCCGTAACCGGCGGCGGTGATGCTGGCCTGCACCGCGTTCTCGGTGGCGTCGGACGGATAGCCCGAGGTCATCACACCCTCATAGAAGGTGCCGGCGGAACCGATACTGTTGTCGCCGCCTGTGCCGAGGATGATGGCACCCTGTTTGCGCATCGGGTTATAGCCCGCGACGTTCGGACGGGGTCCGCTGTAGAAGGTGGAAAGGCCACCGGACTGGGCGTTGCCGGCCCGGATGGACCACAGGTTCGGGCCGCCCTTGATGATGGCGGTGAGATACCGATGGTTGACGGTCGGATCATTGGCGTTGTAACCGGCGTTCACGCCGGAGTACAGGCCGTTCTCCAGATCGGCCATGACCCAGGGGCCGTTGCCGGTGCCGTAACCCCAGACCCTGATGTTGCCGAAGTAGATGGCCTCCATCGTGCCGTTGCCGTCGTCCCGGCTGTCGGTCTCGGCGTTTCCGTAGTCGAAGCAGCAACCGCCGTTGTAATGGGTGCCGTCGAAAATCGCGTACATGCCTTCGGGGTTGTCTCCGGTCGCGACGCCCGAAGTGCGGTTGTTGCGGTAGCCCGTGCCGGGAGCGACGTAGACGCCGTAGGCCTTGTGGCCGTTGAGGACGGTGGGCGCCGCGGTCGCGTCGGCGAGGTTGTCGTATCCGCCCGGAGCCGGGCCGCGGAACCCTCCGGGAGGCGCCTGGGTCAGGTGATTGCCGCGGCCCGACTGATCGTAGATGACGGTGATCAGGCAGGTCGTGCCGGAGCAGAAAGAATCCTGCGCGGCCGCGTCGGCGACACCGCCCGGGCTCAGCACCCCGATATCCCGAGTCGAATTGTCGGAGGAGCGCCGCACCTGGTAGAGCGAGCCGTTGTAGGAGGCGAACAATGCACGGGTCGTGCTGTGCGCGGCCACGCACGGTGTACCGGCGGCGGCGTAGATGTCGCAGGGCTGCGACGCCGCCGCATGGCTCACCGGGACGCCCAGTCCGAACATGGCCGTCACTGTGGCCGTCAGAATCGCGACGATGAATCGGGCCCGCCGACGACCCGTTTGGGGTGGCAACACAAGAACCTCCTCTTGTGACGGATGCCGAGAGATCGGGCGTTGGGAGTGGCTGCCTCAGCCGCCAGGCACGGTCGCGGCGCGGCTCATCCGATGCTCCATTGCTGGTTGGAGCCGCCGTTGCACGTCCACAGCTCGACTGGTGTGCCGTTGGCAGTACCGGCACCGGTGACGTCCAGGCACAGTCCGGACTGGGCACCGGTGATGGTGCCGTCCGCGTTCAGCAGCCATTGCTGGTTCGCGCCCTGGTTGCAGTCCCAGATCTCGACCTTCGTGCCCGGCGCGGTCTGGTTGTTGTAGGCGTCCAGGCATTTGGTACCGCCGTAGACGGTGAGCTGTCCCGCGCTGTAAGTCCAGGTCTGGTTGACGCCGCTGTTACAGGTCCAGATCTGCAGTTGTGCCCCATTGGCCTGCGTGGAGCCCGGCACGTCCAGGCATTTGCTCGCGCCATTGGCGTGGACCGCTCCGGTGGGGTTGGTCGTGGTGCTGCCCCCGGCCACCCGGAACATGACGGCGCCGTGCGCCGGAACCGAGGCGGTGATGGTGCCCGTGGTGGTGGAGACACTCCCGGTCCACAGGTTGGTCAAGGTGTAGCTTGAGGCGCCCGACTTACCGACCGCACCCGCCGTGGTGGAGATGGTCGCGGCCGATCCGGTCTCGTTGAACAGCACCACCGAAACATCGCCGTTGGACAGCGGCTTGGCCAGCACGTCGTGGCCGCCCGAGGCCGACACCTGGGTCCCCTGCCTGCCGAGCGGATCCTGGTCGACCGCGATCACAGCCCGGTTCGTCAGGATCGACAGAGTGGACGAGCTGGCGTTCACCAGGTTCCCGCCCTCGATGAGCGGTGCGGCCATCTCGGCCCACAGGCTGAACTCGGCCTGGTCCTCGGTGGCGCTCATCCCGTTGCCGATCTCCAGCATGTCCGGGTCGTTCCACGCACCGGGCCCGGCGTAGGGGGCCAACCCCCGGTTCACGTGGAAGTTGGACAGCATGCTGGAGAAGTTGGGCTGGATGTCGGTGGTGGTGCGCCACAGGTTGGCGACCGGGCCCGCCCAGGTCCACGGTTGGACGCTGGCGTCCCAGCCGTTGCACATGCTGAAGACGATCGGGCGGCCGGTCGCGGCGAGCGCGTCACGCGTCCGCGAGTACAGCGTCTTGGCGACCTGCTGATGCGACTGCCCGGGGAAGCTCCCGAACGGGATGTTGCACCAGTCCTCCTTGAGGTAGTCGACCCCCCACGAGGCGAACAGGTTCGCGTCCTGCTGTTCGTGCCCGTAGCTGCCCGGGTAACCGGCGCAGGTAGCGGTCCCGGCGTCCTCATAGATCCCGAACTTCAACCCGAGCGAATGCACGTAGCCGGCGACCGCGGCGATGCCGTCCGGGAACTTCGCCGGGTCGGCGACCAGGTTGCCGCCGGCGTCCCGGGCGGAGGACATCCAGCAGTCATCGATGTTGACGTACTGGTAGCCGGCCGCCTGCATGCCGTTGTTGTGCATGGCCAGCGCCGTCTGCTTCACCAGCTGCTCGCTGACGTTGCAGCCGTAGGCGTTCCAGTCGTTCCAGCCCATCGGCGGTGTCCGCGCCAGCCCGTTGCCGAGAGCGGAGGCACGCGGTGCCGGAACCAGCACGGTCACCGGGATGAGCAGCAGGAACAGCGCCGCGGCAAGCCACGTCCTTGTCGAGCGACCGATGATGTTAGCGCTAACATTCAAGCGCTGACCAAAGAACCGGGAGCGGCTGATCGAGTACGAGCCAGGCGCGGGGTTCATCGCCCCTCCGTGCACGGAGACCATGGAGTGGACTGATTCTGAACGGGTCGCCGAACGATGTCCAGGAGGACGCGGATTTCCATGAAACTCCCAGGTCGAGCACCTGATCGTTTTCATGTGGCTGGTCGGCGCTTTGTCCGACCTCTCAACACGTGAGATGTATCGCTGGGTGCGGGCGGGCTCGGACCCCCTTCGGCGCAGGTGCCAGACCTGCTTGTTCGCAGCGTGTGCGCCTTGCAAGACGAACACCGGATATGCGGCAGGGGGTGTCGAGCGCACGAATACGACGACACCCCCTTCAGCGCCACTTTAGGCGGAGGTCCATTGCCGATTGCCACCGAAGTTGCAGGGCAGAATCGGCGGTCTGCGGCGCCGGTCCGGGTACGACTCGGATGCGAACACCGAATCGTTTCGCGAATCGTTCCGATAAGACGTTAGAACTCGATTACGTTCGGGCCGCTGCGGTGTGCGCGGTGGCCCCGTGCTCACGTGTCCTTCTCGTCTCGCCAGCCGCCCGGCTCGGGGTGGTAGCCGTAGGCGGCGGCCCGTACCGTGTCCTCGTCCTCCAGGCCGGAGCCGATCGCGCCGCCGACGGTGGCCAGCGAGCTGATGATCCAGGCCAGCATCAGGTAGTCGGTGACGTCGACCGGCCGCTCCAGGCTCTGTTCCAGCACCGACGTGTCGATCAGCAGCGCCGCGGCGAGGAGCGTCCCGGCGAACAGCGCCACATAGGACACCGCGGTGGCCAGGGTGAGGGTGAGGATCGTACCGAGGTTGAACATTCGGGCCAGCTCGGCCGGTGTGCTCGGGTCCGGTTTCTCCCACAGGTCGTGCGCGATGATCAGCCAGGCCACCAGCGCGGTCAGCCCGAGGAGCATGATCGCGGTGAGGCGGAGGGCGCCGAGCGCATCGCCCATCTGCCAGATGGTGTTGGTGGTGAGCGCGAACGCGGCCGTGCCGAAGGCGCCGACCAGGAGCTTGGACAGGCCGAGCAGGGCCCGTCCTGGACGGTTGGCCCGGACCATCCCGGCCACCAGCCGCACCCGGCCGGCCAGCCGCGAGGCGACGTAGGCCCGTTCCCCGGCGTCGGTTCCGCCGACCATTCGATGGACGGCGGCGACCCGGCCGGCCAGTGCCGGGCCGGCCGGCGGCACCCGCTCCTCGCGGGCGTCGGCGAGCAGCCGGGCCACGAGTTCGGGAACGGCCGCGCGGACGGCTCGCCGCTGGCGCAGCCCCAGCGCGGGCAGGGACAGCAGCGCGACGCGGCGCCGGGCGGACGTCTGCGCGACCAGCGGCAACCGCTCGGTGTGCAGCGGCAGGTCGGTCAAGCAGATCGTGATGTCCCACCGGGCGTCGGCGCGCCGCTGGGCGAGATCGTCGAGGAGCGCCTCGACGCCGCCGTCGCGGCGGGGGGCCACCTCGCCCCAGCCCTCCCGGACGGTCCACCGCACGTCCGCGTCCACCCGCTCGGCGAGCAGGTCGGCCAGCTCTGCGGTGAGCCGCGCCACCACCTGGGCCGGATAGTCCGGCGGGGTCGCCACGAGCCCGACGACGATCTCCCGCCGACGCCGATCGTTGGTGGCCATGGACGCTCCTCGCCGGTAACCGGGCGAACCCCGACCTGCTACCCGCCGCCGCACGTCACATGCGTCGCGCACGCAGGACGTGACCGACCCACGTGCGCGACGCATGGTCACGCCCGCAGGGCCCTACGGGGCTTTGGCGAACTCCTGCACGATGCGCTCGCAGAAGGCCGGCAGGTCGTCGGGCGACCGGCTCGTGGTGATGTTGCCGTCGGTGACGACCGGCTCGTCGACCACCTCGGCGCCCGCGTTGCGCAGGTCGGTGCGCACGCTCGGCCACGAGGTGAGCCTGCGGCCCCGCGCGACGTCGGCCTCGACGAAGTTCCACGGGCCGTGGCAGATCGAGGCGACCGGCTTGCCCGACCGGACGAAGTCCCGGACGAACCGCACCGCGGCGGACTCCATCCGCAGCTTGTCCGGGTTCACCGTCCCGCCCGGCAGGAGCAGTGCCTCGTAGTCGTCGACCGACACGTCGCCGACCAGCCGGTCCACGGGGAAGGTGCCGGCGTCTTCGAGGTCGTGGTCGCGCGCCTGGATCTCGCCGTCGGTGATCGACACCACGACGGTGCGGGCGCCCGCGTCGTCCAGCGCTCGCCGCGGCTGCTCCAGCTCGACCCGCTCGACCCCGTCGGCCGCGAGGATGGCGACCCGGCGCCCGTTCAGCTCTCCGGCCATGTCAGGCACCCGCCCCCGCCGGGTGCAGGACGACCTTCGTCCAGCCGTCGTCCCGGTTGTCGAAGTGCTCGTAGGCCTCCGGCGCGCGGTCGAGGGGCAGTTCGTGGCTGACGATGAAGGACGGTTCGGCCTTGCCCCCGGCGATCAGGTCGCGGAGCTGCCGGTTGTACTTCTTGACGGGAGCCTGGCCGCTGCCGATGTGCTGGCCCTTGAACCAGAACATGCCGTAGTCGAGGGCGACCTTGCCCTGCTTGGCCAGCTCGTCGCTGCCCCCGGGGTCCTGGGGCACGAAGACGCCGACGTTGCCGATCCTCCCGGTGAAGCGCACCGACGCGACCAGCCGGTTCATCGTGAGGTTGGCCTGCTCCTGGCCGTCGGGCTCGTGCGCCTGGTAGCCGACGCACTCGCAGCCGTTGTCCGCGCCCAGGCCCATCGTCTCGTCCAGGACGGCCTGCACCGGGTCGACCTTCGAGTCGTCGATGGCGATCGCGCCGATGGACTCGGCCAGCCGCAGCCGGTCGGGGTGCCGGTCGACGACCATCACCTTGCCCGCGCCCCGGATGGTCGCCGAGAGGGCGGCCATCAGCCCGACCGGGCCCGCGCCGTAGATGACCGTCTGGTCGCCGGGCTGCACGCCGGCCATCTCGGTGGCGTGGTAGCCGGTCGGGAAGATGTCGGCGAGCATCACGTAGTCGGTCTGGCGCTGCTCGGCGTCCTCGCCCAGCCGCAGGCAGTTGAAGTCGCCCCAGGGCACGCGTAACAGCTCGGCCTGCCCGCCGCCGTACGGGCCCATGTCGGCGAAGCCGTACGCGGCGCCGGCCATGTTCGGCTCGGGCTGGGCTGTCAGGCAGTAGTTCGTCAGCTGGCGCTCGCAGTTCTTGCAGTGCCCGCACGCGATGTTGAACGGCAGGACGACCCAGTCGCCCACCTTGACCTTGTCGACGCCGTCGCCGACCTCGACCACCTCGCCCAGGTTCTCGTGCCCGAACGAGCGGCCGGTCTCGAAGTCGGTCCGGCCCTCGTACATGTGCAGGTCCGAGCCGCAGATGTTCGCCGACGTGATCCGCACCAGGACGTCGGTCGGCCGCTCGATCCGCGCGTCCGGCACGTCCTTGACGCTGACCTGCCGCGGCCCCTCGTACACCACTGCCTTCACGACTACCTCCTTGTCGCAGATGCCTCCCTCCCTACGGAAAGCCCCTTGGGGCTGACTACCCCCGGCCAACCGCCTGAACCCACAGATAACTACGAGTGGTGCCCGAACAAGCACATAGCGTCACATAGCGAGGCCACTCGCGTTCCGGTCGCCGGCACGGTCGTCGGCGACCGGAACGCGCGGGGCCTGGTCAGACCGCTATCGGCACGCGGGCAGGTGCGCGGCCTGGATGTAGCCCCACCGGCCCGACGCCGGGGCGTAGCCGAGGATCCATGCCGCCGAGGAGTGGTGCCCGCAGTGCTTGGTGGTGATGCGGAAGGCGTCGCCGCGGACGCCATTGCCGATCACGAAGGACTTGGGGGCGCTGCGGAGCGTCCCGTTGGACCCGACCCGGATGAGGGTGCGCTGCTTCTTGCCTCGATGGGCCGCGCTGATCGGGACGGCCTTGACCTGGCCGTTGCCGCCGATGGCCCGCAGGTCGCCGAGCCTGGTGCCGCGGTCGCCCTGGCTGTAGGCGTACGGGTCGGTCAGGCAGCTCTTCGCGATGAAGCCCCAGCTGGGGTCCTTCTTCTTGGCGTAGTCCAGCACCAGGGCGTATCCCTTGTAGGTGTAGCGAACGCCCAGGTGGGTCCGCTTTCCCGCGGCGGTGCGGTGCTTGGTCCAGTGCCGGGGAGCGACCCCGCCCTTGGGGTAGTTGAGGTAGACGGGGCACTGGGCCTTCGCCAGCGTGGTCGAGTGGGTGTAGTGCGTGGCGGCGGCGGTGGCCGTCCGCCCGGAGACCTGGCCGGCCGCCTGAGCCGCCGTGGCGTGCGGCGCGCCGCCCGCGGCAGCCGCCATGGCACTGGCGCCGCCTCCGAGGACGGCGAGGACGGCCAGGCCGCCCCCGAGGCACGCGCCGCGGGACGCCCGCAGCGCGGCGAGACTTGATCGCATGATTCTCCTCGTGACCGGTGCTTCCAGGACTCGATGCCGGGACCGCCGCGACACGGGTGCCGCACGATCGACAGCGGGTGACATCCTCGATAGCGTTAGACGCAAGCAAAGATGTCGCACCGCCGACGCTAACCAACCGACCCCCAAGATCGCAATACTGCAATCTTAGATTGCATCAGGGAGGTGGCCGGAGTGCCGCGCGAGTTGTACGGGCTGGCCGAGATCGCCGAGACCCTCGGGCTGACCCGGCAGGCGGTGACGGTCTGGCGCAAACGCCGGAGCTGGGACATGCCCGAGCCCGACGTGGAACTGGCTTCCGGGCCGGTCTGGCACAGCGACACGATCGAACCGTGGCTGCAGACCCAGCGCTCGCGCCTGAGCGGTGGCGATGACGCCCCGTCGGCGTGGGCCGCCGACGTCAGGCGGGCCGCACGCCGGCTTCTGCGGCTCCTGGTCCTCCAACTGGAGGAACCCGCGCGCCCCAACCTCATCCGCCAAGCGCTTCAGGACGTCGAGGACCTCCACCGCCACTTGGCGAACAGCACCGACGACCGCCGAGCCCGGCTGCTGGCACTGCTGGAACCGGCGGCGCGGCTCAACTCCCCCGAGGACCAGGACGAGCTGACCCGCGCGCTCATCCGAACGCTGCCGGATCTGGCCGATATCCTCGCCGCGGTTCAGAGCACCGGCGAACGGGCCGCGCAGTAATCTCCCGCCTGTGTTGGACGGACAACTGCCACAAAGCGCCCTGCCCGGCTACGAGCTGCTGGACGAACTCGGCAGAGGCGGCATGGGCGTGGTCTACCGGGCGCGCGCCGTCGGCGACGGGGCTTCCGCCGAACCCCTGGCCATCAAGGTGATCCGCCCCGAACTGGCCGGCGATCCCGCCTACCGGAGCCGTTTCGCACAAGAGATCGACCGGGCCCGGCGCGTCACGCACGAGAACATCGTCCCGGTACTCGACGCGGGTGAGCACGAGGGCCACCTCTACCTGGTCATGCCCTGTGTCGATGGCACGACCCTCAAGGACATCCTCGACAAGCTGGACCGCATGACCCCGGCCAAGGCGGTCGAGACCATCGTGCGGATCGCCGACGCCCTCGACAGCGTGCACGAGGCGGGCCTGCTCCACGGCGACGTCTCGCCTTGCAACATCATCCTGGCCGGCTCCCGCAGCTCCCCCCGTCCCATGCTCACCGACTTCGGCCTCGCCCGTCCGCTGAGCACCGCGGGCCTCAGCGCGGCCGAGACCTGGGCCCGGACCGGAGCCGGAATCGGCACCCCGGGTTTCATGGCGCCCGAGGCCGTCTCAGGAGACCGGCTGACTCCGGCCGCCGACGTCTACTCCCTGGCCGCGGTGCTGCACTACGTCCTGATCGGCAAGGCGCCTCTCGGGGGCATGACGCCGCTTCGCAAGCAACGCCCGGAGATCCCGCGCCGTGTGGAGCAGGCCGTCGTCCGCGCGCTCAGCGCGGACCCGGCCGACCGCCACGCCTCCGCGAGACAGTTCGCCGATGCCCTGCTGGACGCTCGGCCGAACCGGTCCCGGTGGCTTCGGATCGCCCCGGCGGCAGCCGTCACGGCCTTGCTGATCACCCTGGCGTTCACCTACATGTACGGCCGCCCGGCTCACGGCAGGGTGGCCGGCCAAGCGGCACCGTCCCCCTCGCCGACCCCGACTGCGCCGTCTCCCTCAGCTACTCGCACCCCCAAGCCCAGCCACACCGCGACCGCCGCACCGCCTCTTTCCTCGCCCACCTCAGCCCGGCCCTCCCGCACATCCTCACCCCGCCCGAGCCAAGGCACGCGGGTCCCCGTCAGGTGTGACCGCTACAAGGTGACCGCCCACGACATGTACCTGCGGACCGAGAACAACGAGCTCACCAACGACTCCCTCGTGAGAGGAGAGATCGCCACCGTGACGCGGCGCGGCGCTCCAGGCGGGCGCACTCAGCTCTGGTACGTCACCACCGACAGAGGCCAACGAGGCTGGGTCTACGAAGACGATCGCTACTGGACGCCCTACTGCTGACCCCGTTCACTATTGCTGTTGGCGCAGGTCGACGGCTTGGGTTCGGAGGAGGCGGAGCATGCGGTTGACGTGGCGGGGGAGGTGCCGCGTCCGGGCGTGCTGGGCGACGAGGAGGACGTCGGGGCCCTCGGCGTCCAGGGGGCGGCGGGTGATGACGCCGCTGCGTTCGAGCGGGTCGTCGGCGATGCTGTAGTCGGGCAGGAGCGTGACGCCGAGGCCCTCGGCGACCATGACCTTGCCCATCTCGGCGCCGTCGACGGAGTAGGCGAAGGCGGGCTCGCGCCCGTCCAGCAGGCGGTGGACGTAGCGGTGCATGAGGTAGCCCGAGCGCATCGCGACGAAGGGCTCGGCGAGCATGCGGTCGAGCGGGACGGCGTCCAGGCGCGCGAGCGGGCTGTCGGTGCGGCAGCAGACGGTGGGGCGGCCGCGCAGCAGCTCGACGGTCGCGAGGTCCGGGGGCTGGTCGTCGCCGTCGATGAGGTTGATGAGGCCGAGGTCGAGGGCGCCGCCGCGCAGCGCGTCCCGGATGTCGGCCTGCTGGAGGGTGACCAGCTCCACCTGCGTGCCGGGGTGCGCGGCGCGGAACGTGCGCATCGCGGGCGCGACGAGCGGGACGGTCGCCGCGTTCACCGTGCCGATGCGGATCATCTGCCGGGACCTGGCCTGGTCGTCGGCGGCCGCGCGCAGCCGGTGGACGGCGTCGAGGACCTCGGCGATCCAGGGCAGCAGCTCGCGGCCGTCCGCGCTGATCCGGGTGCCCGCGCGGTGCCGGTCGAGCAGCGTGAGGCCGAGCTCGCGCTCCAGGTTGCCGATCGTCTGGCTGAGCGCCGGCTGGGACATGTGCAGCGCCTCGCTGGCCCGGCGCATCGAGCCGAGCCGGGTGACGGCCGCGACGCATTCGAGCTGTTCGATCCGCATGATCCCTCCAGCGGTGACAGGTTTCCCCTATCGCCCCGTCACGAATGCCACATTGACCAGCGGCGGGGCGGCGCGCACAATCTTAACTATGTCTATAGGGAATATAGAAAACTCGGAGGCGGTGAAGTTCGCCTACTGGGTGCCGAACGTCAGCGGCGGCCTGGTCGTCAGCAAGATCGAGCAGCGCACGGACTGGGGATACGACTACAACCGGAAGCTCGCCGTCCTCGCCGAGAACAACGGGTTCGAGTACGCGCTCAGCCAGGTCCGGTACATCGCGTCCTACGGTGCCGCCTACCAGCACGAGTCCACCGGCTTCAGCCTCGCGCTGCTGCTCGCCACCGAGCGGCTGAAGGTGATCGCGGCGATCCATCCGGGGCTGTGGCACCCGGGCGTGCTCGCCAAGTTCATCGCGACCGCCGACCAGCTGTCCGGCGGACGGGCCGCGGTGAACGTCGTCAGCGGCTGGTTCAAGGACGAGTTCACCAAGCTCGGCGAGCCGTGGCTGGAGCACGACGAGCGGTACCGGCGCAGCGAGGAGTTCATCCGGGTCCTGCGCGAGATCTGGACGTCCGAGCACGCGGAGTTCGCCGGCGACTTCTACCGCCTGCACGACTTCGACCTGAAGCCGAAGCCCCTCGCGGGACCGGACCGCCCGCACCCCGAGATCTTCCAGGGCGGCAACTCCACCAGTGCGCGCCGGATGGCCGGACGGGTGTCCGACTGGTACTTCAGCAACGGCCGCGACTTCGACGGCGTCGCCGAGCAGATCGCCGACGTCGGAGCCGAGGCGGCCCTGCACGGACGGCGGGTGCGGTTCGGCCTCAACGGGTTCATGATCGCCCGCGACACCGAGGCCGAGGCCCGCGAGGTGCTGCGCGAGATCGTCGCCAAGGCCGACCGGGAGGCCGTGGAGGGCTTCGGCTCGGCCGTCAAGCAGGCCGGGCGGTCGACGTCCGACGGCAAGGGCATGTGGCAGGACTCCGAGTTCGCCGACCTCGTCCAGTACAACGACGGCTTCCGCACCGGGCTGATCGGCACGCCCGAGCAGATCGCCGAGCGGATCGTCGCCTACAAGCGCCTCGGCGTGGACCTGTTCCTGCTCGGCTTCCTGCACTACCTGGAGGACGTCGAGTACTTCGGAAAGCGCGTCCTGCCGCTGGTCCGCGAGCTGGAGGCCGCCGACGCCGAGCGCGCGGAGCCGGCGCGGGCCGGTTCCTAGCGGGGCCGGGCTCCCGATGCGCCTCGTCCGCCGACGCCACATCGACCTGCTGAGGACGTGCAGTGCGCTGTGTCGTGGCCGTGCGTCCACGACCAGTCCGCAACCCCTCTGAGGAGAGAAACCAGCATGTCGATCGCCACCACCGCCAAGAAGACGGACCGCGAGGAGCGCTTCGCCGCCGCCCTGGAGCGCGCCGACCTCGTCGCCGCCGAGCTGCGCGCCACCGCCGCCGAGCGCGACCGCGCCGGCCGGACGCCGCGCGCCGAGGTCGAGCTGCTGCGCTCGCACGACCTCCTCCAGGTCCAGGAGCCCGTCGAGTACGGCGGCGACGGACTCAGCTACGCGCAGGCGGCGCAGATCACCCGCCGGATCGCGCGCGGCGACACGTCCATCGCCCACCTCATCGGCTACCACTACGCGCAGACCCGCATCGCGCCGCTGTTCGGGACGCCCGAGCAGGCCGACGCCCTCTCCCGCCGCAACGGCGAGGAGAAGCTGTTCTGGGGCGGGGTGCAGAACCCGCGCGGCGGATCGGACCTCGTCCTGACCCGCGACGGGGACGGCTTCCGCCTCGACGGGCGCCGCTCGTTCGCCTCCGGCGCGAGCCTCGGCGACCACCTGTCGGTCACCGCGTCCTACGAGGGCGAGCTGGTGTTCGTCTCGCTGCCCGGCGGGCGCGAGGGGTTCCGCGCCCTCGGCGACTGGGACAACATCGGCCAGCGCCTCACCGACTCCGGCGGCGTCGAGTTCGACGGCGCCCGCGTCGAGCGCTCGGAGATCCTCGGCCCCGACCCGCTCACCGGACGGACGCTCACCCCCTACCAGACGCTCGTCACGCCCCACTGGCAGCTCGCGTTCGTCAACTTCTACATCGGGACGGCCGAGGGCGCGTTCGAGGAGGCCCTCGACTGGACGCGCCTGCACGCGGCGCCGTGGGAGACCTCGGGCGTCGACGCCGCCACCGACGACCTGTACATCCTCCAGACCGTGGGCGAGCTGCGGAGCGAGATCCGCGCCGCCGCCCTGCTCGCCGACCGGGCCGGGGACGCCCTCCAGACGGCGCTGGACACCGGCCCGTCCCTCACCGAGGAGCAGCGCGCCGAGGCGGCCATCGCCATCTACGAGGCGAAGTACCTGACCACGAAGGTCGCGCTGGCGGCGGCGTCGCGGCTGTTCGAGATCCAGGGCGCGCGGGCGACGACCAGCGCCTACGGCTTCGACCGGCACTGGCGCAACCTGCGCACCCACACCGTCCACGACCCGGTCGCCTACAAGGCGCGCGAGGTCGGGGACTGGGCCCTGAACCGGCGCGCCCCGCAGTTCTCGCTCTACCGCTGATCCGGCTCCGGTCCCGTGGCGGTCCTCCTCCGCCGCCGCGGGACCGATCCGGCGAAGGGAGACCCATGACGATCCGCTCCGGCGACGAGGCCGTGGAGGCCGCGCGCAAGCTCGCCGCCGCGTTCGCCCCGCAGGCCGGCGACCGCGACCGCGAACGGCGCCCGCCCGCCGCCGAGGTCGCCGAGCTCTCGGCGTCCGGGCTGCTCGGCAGCACCGTCCCGAAGCGGTTCGGCGGCCCGGAGGTGAGCGTGGCGGTCCTGGCCGAGGTGTTCCGGATCCTCGCCACCGCCGACGCCAGCCTCGCCCAGATCCCGCACAGCCACTTCGTGTTCCTGGACGCGCTGCGCCGCCAGGGCACGGAAGAGCAGCAGAGGCGGTACTTCACCGAGGCGCTCCACGGCGCGCGGTTCGCGAACGCCCAGTCCGAACGGGGCGGACGCACGGTCACCGACGACGCCACGACCCTGCGGCGAACCGGCGACGGCGGGTACGTGCTGGACGGCGAGAAGTTCTACAGCACCGGCGCCCTCTTCGCCGACCTGCTCGTCGTCCGCGCCGTCCTCGCCGACGAACCCGCGGGCGGCAACGGCGCCGCGCCGAAGGCCCTGGCCTACATCCGCCGCGACACTCCGGGCGTCACGGTCGAGGACGACTGGGACGGCATGGGCCAGCGCACCACCGCGAGCGGCACCGTCCGGCTCACCGGCGTGCGCGTGGACGCCACCGAGGTCGTCCCGTACACCTCCCTGTTCGACGGCCCGACGACCTACGGCGCCCGCGCCCAGATCCTCCACGCGGCACTGGACGCGGGCATCGCCCGCGGTGCGCTGAACGCCGCGGTCACCGCCGTGACGAAAGCGCGGCCGTGGTTCGAGAGCGGCGCCGACACCGCGGCCGGGGACCCCCTGGTCGTCCAGCAGGCCGGAGAACTGGAGATCACCGTCCGGGGCGCGGAGGCGCTCCTCCGCGAGGCCGCCGGCGCGATCGACGCCGCCGAACGCGAGCCCACCGCCGACACGACCGCGCGGGCGTCGGTGGCGACGGCCGTGGCGAAGGTCGCCGCGGCCCGCGCCGCGCTGGAGGCGTCGTCCGCGCTGTTCGAGCTGGGCGGGACGCGCTCGGCGGCCGACTCGCTCAACCTGTCCCGCCACTGGCGCGACGCCCGCACGCACACCCTCCACGACCCGGCCCGCTGGAAGGTACAGCACGTCGGCCGCTGGCTGCTGTCCGGCACCCCGCCCCCGCGCCACGGCCAGCTCTGAGCCCCGCCCCGGCACAAGGAAAGAGACATCGTGACCCTGACGTTGCACTGGTTCCTGCCCACCTACGGAGACTCGCGCTACATCGTGGGAGGCGGCCACGGGCAGCTCGCCGGCGCGGCGGCCGGCGACCGCCGCGCGTCGATCGGCTACCTGTCGTCGATCGTCCGCGCCGCCGAGGAGTTCGGCTTCACCGGCGCGCTCACCCCCACCGGCGCCTGGTGCGAGGACGCCTGGCTGACCACGGCGATGCTGGCGCGCGAGTCGGAGCGGCTGGCGTTCCTGGTGGCGTTCCGTCCCGGGCTGATCAGTCCCACGCTCGCCGCGCAGATGGCCGCCACGTTCTCCGCGCACGCCCCCGGACGGCTCCTGCTCAACGTCGTCACCGGCGGCGAGGCCCACGAGCAGCGCGCCTACGGCGACCACCTCTCCAAGGACGAGCGGTACGCGCGCTGCGACGAGTTCCTGTCGGTCGTGCGGCGGCTGTGGAGCGGCGAGACGGTCACCCACCGCGGCACCCACCTCGACATCGACGCCGCGAGCCTCCCGACCGTCCCCGACCCGGTACCGCCGCTCTACTTCGGCGGCTCCTCCCCGGCGGCGGGCCCCGTCGCCGCCGAGCACGCCGACGTCTACCTGACCTGGGGCGAACCGGCCGACGCGGTCGCCGCCAAGATCGACTGGATCCGGGGGCTGGCCGCCGAGCGGGGCCGCAAGCCGCGCTTCGGCATACGGCTCCACGTCATCTCCCGCGACACGTCCGAAGAGGCATGGAGCCAGGCGGGACGCCTCGTCGAAGCGCTCGGCGAGGACACCGTCGCCGGTGCGCAGGCCAGCCTCGCCCGCAGCGAGTCCACCGGCCAGCGGCGCATGCGCGAGCTCCACGAGGCCAGCCGCGCCGACGGCACATGGCGCGACCCCCACGCGCTGGAGGTGGCGCCGAACCTGTGGGCCGGAGTCGGCCTCGTCCGCGGCGGCGCCGGGACGGCCCTCGTCGGCTCGCACGCCGAGGTCGCCGACCGCATCGCCGAGTACGCCGAGATCGGCATCGACGAGTTCGTCCTCTCCGGCTACCCCCACCTGGAGGAGCTGTACTGGTTCGGGGAAGGAGTGCTCCCGCGGCTCGTCCAGCGCGGCCTCTTCCACGACACCCGCGCCACCGTCGCCGGACACAACGCCTTCCTCCCCAAGGAGACCTCGGCATGACCAAGGTCGGACTCGACCTGCGCCGCGTCTACGGCGCCTACCCGACGGGCGTCGCCGTGGTCGCGGGCCTCGTGGACGGACGCCCGTCCGGCATCGCTGCCAGCTCGTTCGTTCCCGTGTCCCTGGACCCGCCGCTGGTCTCCGTCTGCGTCGCGCACACCTCGACGACCTGGCCGCTGCTGCGCGACCTGCCCCGCATCGGCATCAGCGTCCTCGGCGCCCACCAGGAGCACGCGGGACGGCGAATCGGCTCCCGCGCACCCGACCGGTTCGCCGGGATCGACTGGCGCGCCACCCCGGACGGCTCCGTCCTCCTCGACGGCGCCACGGCCTGGTACGACTGCTCGATCGAGCAGCAGTTCCGCTCCGGCGACCACGACATCGTGGTCTTCCGCGTCCACGACCTGGACGCCGCCACCGAGATCCCCCCACTCGTCTTCCACAAAAGCACCTTCCGCCGCCTCACCTGAAATCCCACTCACGTCGCCGGACGACTCGGGCGTGGCCGCTACCGCTCCGCCATCCAGGCGGCGATCGACCGGCGATAGCCATCAGGCAAGCGGAGCCCGGACAGCTCATCGAGGGTGAACAGGCCGATCTGCTTGTGCTCATGGCTGACGAGTGGGACGACCTCGGGAGTCAGGACGGTGCAGCCGTAGGTGACGATGACGACGCGTCGGTCGGAATCAGGAAGCGGTTGGTAGATCCACACATCCAGCAGCCGCTGCGCCCTGACCTGCCAGCCGGTCTCTTCGTCGAGCTCGCGTTCCACCGCGGCCTCGGGACTGGCGTCGCCGGCCTCCAAACGGCCGCCGGGCAGTTCCCACTCGTCGCGCTCATTCTTCAGCAGCACGACCCGGCCATCCGCCGCAGCAACGCCCTTCACCGAAACGGGCCAGGTCGGGGGCGTCCGCATGAGGGGAATCTAACAGGCGAACCGTCCCCCGCTGCCTGGGCGACGACAGCTCGCGTGACATCGCACAGCCGCCGTCAGTGGAGGCGCGCGAAGACCAAATCGCCGTCTCGTTAAGCGGGACTGCCATTTCGGTCAACATAGTCAAGGGCGAGGCGGGTCCTGCCGGTCACAGGCGCCCGCCTTCGGTACTCATGCAGGATGGTGAATGACCCGCTTCTGGCATCCCGCAACCACACCCCGCCTAAGTCCGATGGGCCATGGCGAGTCAAACCCCGCCACAGACACCGCCGGCCGCCCTCCCGCGCACAGAAGTGGACGACTCGCACCATCGCAGGCGCGCTCGTTGCCACGGGCGTACTGGCGGCGTTCCAACTCGGCAGGTGGTCGACTCCCACCGAGCGCATCACCCCGACCGCCGCCAAGGCATGGGCGCCGAACGCGGCCACACGAGGCTCGGCACCGCCCAGGGTGCCGGCTGCACCTGGGCGAGAGTCCTCTGAACAGCGACGACCGCACCGCAAGCATGCTCCTCGTCCGCCGGAGAGTGTCTCAGCACCGGAACCGCCACGAGCCAGCACCGCCAACCAGCGCCCCTGGAAGCCGCTCCTGTATCCAACGAGGCTGCGGCATCGGGCTCACACGGTCCGCCACAGCGTTCCGCACGCCCACCCGCACAGGCCCAAGCCGCGGCGCCGAGGCTCGACGTGGATCGGCAGAGAGTGCCGTCGCCGACTCCCCCACGACACCATCACCCAGGCCACCTGCTACACAGCCCTCCACCAGTTCTTCGCCCAGTAACGATCACACCGCCTACGGGTCTGCCGGCAACTGGGGCGCCGGTAGCTTTTTGGTTGTGCGGCCGGTTACGGGGTGAGGACCACCTTGTTGCAGTCGTCCTGTTTGTGTTTGAAGAGTTCGAATGCGCGCGGGGCTTCGCTGAGCGGCATTCGGTGCGAGATGACGAAGCTCGGGTCGATCTCGCCCGCGCGGATCCGGTCCAGCAGCGGCTCCGTGTAGCGGTGCACGTGGCACTGGCCCGCGCGGATGGTCAGGGACCGGTTCATGACGGTGCCCATCGGGAACTTGTCCACGAAGCCGCCGTAGACGCCGATGACGGACACCACGCCGCCGTTGCGGCAGGCCATGATGGCCTCGCGCAGCGCGTAGGGGCGCTCGGTCTCCATCCGGGTGGCCTGCTTGCCGCGGTCGTAGGCGTACATGGCCGGCGTCGGGTGGTGGGCCTCCATGCCGACGGCGTCGATGCAGGCGTCGGGGCCGCGTCCGCCGGTCATGTCGCGCAGCGCGTCGAGCACGTTCACCTCCTCGTAGTCGAGGACCTCGGCGCCGGTCCGCCGGGCCACCCTGAGCCGGTACGGGAACCGGTCGATGACGATGACCCGGTCCGCGCCGAGCAGGAACGCGCTGGCCGCGGCGAGCTGCCCGACCGGCCCCGCGCCCCAGATCGCGATCGTCTGGCCCGGCCTGATGTCGCACATCTCCGCGCCCATGAAGCCCGTGGGGAAGATGTCCGACAGGAACAGCACCTTCTCGTCCGGCAGGTCGTCCTCGATCTTGATGGGACCGACGTCGGCGAACGGGACGCGCACGTACTCGGCCTGCCCGCCGGCGTAGCCGCCCAGCATGTGGGAGTAGCCGAAGATCCCGGCGGGCGAGTGGCCCATCAGCTTCTCGGCCATCCCGGCGTTCGGGTTGGAGTTCTCGCACACGGAGTAGAGGCCGTCCTCGCAGGCGAAGCAGGCGCCGCAGGCGATCGGGAACGGCACCACGACCCGGTCGCCGGGGCGCAGGTCGCGCACGCCGGGGCCGACCTCGACGACCTCGCCCATGAACTCGTGGCCGAGCACGTCGCCCTTCTCGACGGTCGGGATGTAGCCGTCCACGAGATGCAGGTCGGAGCCGCAGACGGCGGTCGAGGTGACGCGGACGATCGCGTCGCGCGCGTTGAGGATCCGCGGGTCCGGGACGTCGCGGACCTCCACGTGGTTGCGGCCCGCCCAGACGTTGGCCTTCATGTCCGTCCTCCGATCGGCTGTGCGGGATGCTGGTGGAGCTGGCGCAGGGCGCGGTGGCCCTCGGGGCTGCCCTCGGAGCGGACCACCTCGCCGGTCTCCATGACCTGCTTGAAGCGGCGCAGGTCGTCCCGGACCTGCTGCTCGGGGTGCTCGCCGAACATCCGGGCGACGGCGGCGGCGAGCCTGCGCCCGCGCATGCCGAACTCCAGCGAGACGTCCACGACGGTGCCGCGCCCGCCGGGCCCGTCGGTGAAGCCGACCAGGCCGGCGGTGGAGACGCCCTTGCCGGGCACGGACCGCCAGGCGATGAGGTCGCCGGCCCGCTCGTCGATGATCTCGGCCTCCCATTCGAGGTCGACCATCGGGCCCTTCGCCCTCCAGTGGGAGCGGCGCCGGTCGAGGGAGCGCACCGTGTCCAGGTGGACCATGAACGAGGGCAGGTTCTCCAGCTCCCGCCAGAACAGGTAGACCTCCTCGCGCGGCCTGTTGACGGTGATGGAGGCGCGCATCTGGAGCGGGCCCTTGGCCTTGGCGGTGCCGCGCCGGGCGCAGGCGGCGTCGAGGACGGTGAGCCCGGCGACCGCGCCGAGGGCGGTCAGCGCGCGGGTGCGCCGGGCGCCCGTGCGGTTGGCCGCGGCCCTGCCGAGGACGCCGAGGTCCATCGCGTCGCCGGCGACCCTCGTCCACGCCCACGGTGCCGGGTTCTTGGCGCCGAGCAGCAGGGCGGCGTGCAGGAGCTCGCGCCCGCCGACGAGCCTGGCGACGGTCGTGGCCTCGGGCGCGTCATCGACGCCGCACAGGCCGGTCACGGCCCTGGGCGCCGCCAGTTGCGCCGTGCCCAGCGCGAGGCTGGTCCAGCCGAGCGCACGGGCGAGTCTGTCGGTCATCATGCGTCCTAACACAGGTTGCGGTGGCGTGTGCGTACGCCGCAGGCGGCCCCCGGTCTGCTGACGCCCCCCGCGTCCCCCCTCCCTTGCCCCTGACAGGACTGATGACACCCGCGGTTCCGGCTGCGAAAGCGCAGGTCGCTGGGACGCCCGGCCTTCCCTCGTTCGTCTTTGCCGAAGCTTGGGGCGCTGCGTGTCCGGCTGTCGGCGAGGAGCGGCGTCCGGCTGATCAAGCCTCGGTACCGGTGGGTGCGGGGGTGTGAAGTGTGCTGCGGGGTGAGCGGCCGTAGGCGGCGCGGTAGTGGACAGCGAAGCGTCCGGGCTGGCGGAAATGCCAGCGGGCGGCGATGGCCGCGACTGTGGCCCCGTCGACGGGGTCGGCGGCGGTCAGGTCGTGGTGGGCGCGCTGTAGGCGGATCTGGCGCAGGTGGGTCAGGGGAGACAGGCCGGTGTGGTGGCGGAAGCTGTATTGCAGGGCTCGGGGGGTGACGCCCGCGGCGGTGGCGATGTCGGCCAGGGTGATGTCCTGGTGGGCGTGAGCGTCGACGAAGGCGAGGGCGCGTCGCAGCGTCGCTGGCAGGCCCTGGTATGTCGGCGAGGTGCCCGATGTGGTGGTGTCCGGGGAGGGGCCCGTGCCGTTACCGGGGTCGCGGTCATCAGGTAGGTCGACGAGACGGCTCTGGAGCTGGCACATGTGCGCCTGCAGCCGACTCAGTTCGGCGCGCAGGCGTTCGGTGTCGGCCAGCAGTCGCCGGGTGCTGGCCCGGACCAAGGCGGCGGTGTGGACCAGTTCGTCGGCCTCGCGGAGGGCGCCGTCCGGTAGTGCGGCGACACCGGACGAGGCGGACGCGAACGGTGGTTCCGCGGTGCTCGTCCGGCGGGTGGGCGGTCGATCGGTGGTCATGGCCGCCTCGTAGCATGGCCCGCGCGGCGCCGCCGCCGATCAGTGACGTCGCGCGGCATACCGGTGCGCGGGCGACGGATGACCTGCGATCTGCCGTTCCTGTGCGCTGTTCGGGTGAGGCCAGGCGAGCCGGGCGGGGAGCAGGCGCCCGTGGTCCTCGCTCAGGGTGAGCCTGATCTCGGCGACCAGCATCTCGTACTCCTGCCTCAGCGACGCCGCGCGAAGCTTGGCCTTCTCAGCCGCCGCTCGCACCGTCGCGGCACGGTGGAACGCGTCAGCGGACGGTGCCTCCGGGCGGCCCGCGGCCACCGGTTCGGCGGCAGCCGCCGCACCCGCTCGCGCCGCGTCCGCCGGGATCGCCTGTCCGAAGCGGGTCTGACCTGCGTGCCCGGGCGCTTCTGATCGGTCTTGCACGGGCACCAGTGTCGGAGCCGACCCGCCGGTCCGGCAACACCGCAAGCGAACCGGCCGTCCGCCGACAGCACCGAAAACGAAACTTCCGCCGGTGCCGAGCCGCGGCCTTCACCTTCAGCGTCACGACATGCGGTGACGCCGCGACGGACCGATACGGATTCGGGCGAAGGCCTTCGTTATCCGCACGGCCATGCCTAGTGTTATCGGCGTCCGGCACCTCCGATCCTGGCCCGTGCCGAACGGGGAGCGTCATGACCGCCGAGACACCGCAGAGCGGTACCGGTCCGCACCGGATCTCGTTCGCCACCCGCGACCCCGGCCTGGCGCGGGACTTCATCGACCGCGCCTACAGCGCCCGGCTGCGGATCGGCACCGCCTCCGACACCCGCTGGCAGGTCGATCTGACCCAGATCGACGCCGGGCCGTTCACCACCGGCGACGTGACGCTGCCGATCGACATGACCTTCAAGCTCGAAGGGCGGGACGAGGTCATCGTCAACACGCTCGTCGAGGGACGCGTCGGCTACGACAGCGGCAAGGGCAGCGACCGCTTCGGTCCCGGGGACGTCTTCCTCGGCGCCCGTCCCCGGTCCGAGACCATCGCCCGCACCCACCAGATGCGCGTACGCACCGTCGTCCTGCCCCACTCGCTCCTCACCGCGGCGACCGGTGCGGCACGCGAGGACTGCGGCACGCCTTGGGAGTTCCTGTCCCCCCAGCCGAGGGACGACCACGTCCAGCAATGGCACCGGACGACCGAGTTCGTCGACGGCCTGCTCGCCGACCCCACCGCCGCCGCCTCACCGCTGCTCATCGGCCCGGTCGCGCGGCTGCTGGCCGCCACCGCCCTGGCCGTCTTCCCCAACAGCGCCATCTCGCCGCCCACGCGCGCCGACCGCACCGACGCCCACCCCGCCGCCCTGCGCCGCGCCATCGCCTTCATCGAGACCCACCCGGACACCGATGTCGCCCTGCCCGACATCGCCAGCGCCGCGGGCGTCACCCCCCGCGCGGTGCAGCTGGCCTTCCGCCGCCACTGCGACACCACCCCGATGGGCTACCTGCGCCAGGTCCGCCTGGAACAGGCCCACCGGCAGTTGTCCGACGCCGTCCCGGGCGACGGCACCACCGTCACCGCCGTCGCCGCCCGCTGGGGGTTCTACCAGCCCAGCCGCTTCGCCGCCCTCTACCGGCGCCGGTACGGCCGGCTCCCCAGCCAGACCCTGCACCGGTGACCGCCTGACCGCGCCCCGGCTCAGCGCAGCCTGCGGCGCAGTTCGGCGGCCAGTTCGGCGGCGGCGTCGCGCAGCGCCTCGATGAAGAACCGCCGGTCGCCGGGGCCCTGGGCGATCATCGTCGGCCGGACGGCCGACGGATGGTCGATGCGGACCAGGGCGACCGTGGGCGGCACCATCGGCACGGCGAGGCCCGGGACCACGGTGACGCCGAGGCCGGCCGCGACGAGCCCGAGCTTGGCGACCCAGTCGCGGGCGACGAACGCCACCTGCGCGTCGTCGCTCCAGGCACCGAGCAGGGTGGTCTCGGGTTCGGTGCTCCCGGCGATCCAGCGTTCGTCGCGGAGCCTGCCCGGGGTGACGCCGACGCTGCCCGCCAGCCGGTGGTCCAGGGGGACGGCCACCAGCAGCGGATCGTCAAGCAGCGGTACGAGCTCGACGCCTGCCGGTGCCTTCCGCGGACCGGACACCACCGCCAGGTCGAGCCGTCCCCGCGCGACCGCGGTCAGCAGGCGCGGGCTCAGCCCCTCCCGCAGTGGCACTCTGACCTGCGGTGACGCGGCGATCGCCCGGGGCACGAGCCCCGCCATGGCGGTCGAGAAGGCGCCGACCCGCAGCCGCCGGGGTGACCGCGTCCCCAGGTCGTCGAGCCCCTGCCGTGCGGCGTCGAGCTCGCCGAGGACCACCTCGGCATGCCGCAGCACCAGCCGTCCCGCCTCGGTCGGACGGACGCCGCGCGCCTGCCGTTCGAAGAGCGCCCGCCCGGCGGCCCGCTCCATCAGCGCGATCTGCCGGGAGACGGCCGACTGCGTGTAGCCGAGCCGTTCGGCCGCCGTCGAGAACGACCCGTGCCGGGCCGCCTCCCGCACCACCCGCAGCCCCGCCACCGTGAACTCACTCATGCGCAATGTTGATACCAGATATGCCAGACAGTTGCTTGTGGCATGGCTGGTCGGCTCCCTAGCCTCCTCCGCATGAGCACTGAAGAGAACAGGAAGCTGCTCCAGGGAATCTTCGAGCAGATGGCCGCGGGCAACACGCGGGCGATGAGCGAGGCGATGGCCGACGACTTCCGCTGGGTCTTCCCGGGCGACTGGTCGTGGTCCGGCACGTGGGAGCCGAAGGAGGTCGTCCTGCGCGACCTGCTCCGGCCCCTCATGGCGCAGTTCGCCGACTACCGCAGCGAGGCGGACCTGATCCTCGCCGACGGCGACCGCGTCGTCGTCCAGGCGCGTTCCACCGCGACCACCAAGCGCGGTGAGCGCTACGACCAGACCTACTGCTTCGTCTTCCGGGTCGCCGACGGCCGCCTCACGGAAGTGGTCGAACACTGCGACACCTCCCTGGTCGAGCGCGTTCTCGACCGCATCGGCCCGCCGGGCGAGTAGGGGCTCGTCCGCGGCGGTCGGCACGCTGAGCCGGAGTTCGGCGCCGAGGGTTGACCGGTCGCCTCCCCCTCCTCTATGTTCAACATATCGGTTGATAAAGAAGGTGGTTGAACAACATGGTAGTTGACGAGCTGGACGAGCGGCTGGACCGCGCGTTCGCCGCGCTGGCCGATCCCGTCCGGCGCGCGCTCATCGCCCGGCTGTCCCGGGGGGAGGCGACCGTCAACGAGCTGGCCGAACCGTTCTCCATCACCAAGCAGGCGGTCTCGCGGCACATCCAGGTGCTGGAGGCCGCCCGCCTGATCACCCGCAGCCGCGACGCCCAGCGCCGGCCGTGCCACCTGAACGCGGCGGCGCTGGAGGAGCTGACCAGCTGGATCGACCGGTACCGGCTGGTCGCCGAGCAACGCCACCGCCGCCTGGACGCCGTCCTGGAGAGCATGAAGGAGCAGGACAAGTGAACGAGACGACGATCACCGCCCGGCCCGGGACCCCGTTCATCGACATCGTCCGCGAGTTCGACGCGCCCCCGCACCTGGTGTTCCGCGCGTGGACCGACCCCGAGATCGTCCCGCGGTGGCTGGGGCCGTCCACCACGACGATGACCGTGGTCGAGTGGGACGCGACCCCGGGCGGCCGCTACAGCTACGTCCACCGCGACCAGGACGGCGAGTACGGGTTCCGCGGCGTGTTCCACACCGTCGTGGCGGACGAGCGGATCGTGCAGACCTTCCAGTACGACGGCCGGCCGCAGGACGTCAGCCTGGAGACGCTCACCTTCGAGGACCTCGGCGGACGCACCCGGGTGCGCAACCACGCGGTGTTCGGCTCGGTGGAGAGCCGTGACGCGATGATCGAAAGCGGCATGGAGCGCGGCGTCCGCGACTCGATGGCACGCCTGGAGCAACTGCTGCCCCGGTGACCGGCCACCCCCTCGACGTCCCCTCCAGGGGCACACCCCCGTCCCGACCCGCTGGGTCTCGCAGAGAGCAGGCGATCACCGTGACCACGATCTTCGGCAACATGGCCGTCTCCGTCGACGGCTTCATCACCGGCCGCGACCCGCGTCCCGGCCACGGGCTCGGGGACGGCGGCGCCGTCCTGCACGAGTGGTACTGGGGCGGCGACGAGCCCAGCGAGGTCGTCCCGCAGTTCCGGCTGTCGAAGGCGTCCCGCGACTTCATCGACCCCCTCGCCGGACGGGTCGGGGCGGTGATCGCGGGCCGCACCACCTTCGAGGACGCGGGCGGCTGGGGCGGCGGCAGCCCCCACCCCACCGCCCCCCTGGTGGTGGTCAGCCACAGGCCCGCACCGCCCGAGGCGACGCCGGAGCAGCGGTTCACCACCTCGATCGAGGAGGCGGTCGCCACCGCCCGGACGCTCGCGGGAGACCTCGACGTCAGCCTGATGGGCGGCGGCGGCGCGCTCACCGCCGCGCTCACCGCGGGACTGATCGACGAGATCATCGTCCACCAGGTGCCGGTACTGCTCGGCGCGGGCCGACCGCTCTTCCAGGAGCTGCCCGCCCACGTGCGGCTCGACATCGTCCAGGTCGTTCCGGCACCCGACGTGACACACCTGCACTACCGCGTGCAGCGATGACCCGACCACGCTGTGACTGACCGGCGGGTTCGCCGCCGTTGCCGCCGCGCTGGCCACCGCCGCCATCGCCGCCGTCTCCTCGGCCGCGGGGATGGCGCTGGAGATCGACGGCAAGGCGATCCCTCCGGCCGGCTTCGCCCAGATGACGCTGATGTGCGCGGTAGCCGGGATCTTGCTGGCGGCGGCGTTACGGCGCTGGGCCGCGACCCCCAGGCGCACCTTCGTGACGGCCACGATCGCGCTGACGGTGCTGTCGCTGGTGCCCGACCTGGTCGTCCCGGCGGCCGTCTCGACCAGGGCGGTCCTCATGCTCACGCACCTCGCCGCCGCGGCGATCGTCATTCCGCTCGTCGCCGGGCGGCTGCCCGTCCGCACCCGCTGACCCGCTCGATCGCGGACGACGCGGCCCTCACCGCCGATAGGTAGGTGAGGGCCGCGTCGGCACGTGCCCGCGGACGTTCCCCGGCGGGCATTGCCGGGGGACGTTTCGGGACGTGTCAGCCGGCGACGGGGATCTTGACCTCCGGTGTCTCGGGGACGGGGGCGGGCTGGTCATCGCGTCCCATGGCGGGCAGGGATCGGAGGGCGACGGAGATCAGGACCGCGGCGGCCAGCATCACGGCGGCGGCGACCAGCGAGACGACGCGCAGCTCGGTGGTGAAGGCGTGCCGGGCGGCCTCCATGGCGGAGGCGGAGGCGCCGGCCGCGCCCGCGATGCTGTCGTGGGCCGGGCCCGACCCGAGGCCGACCGTGTGCCGGTAGACGGCCGTGCCGAGGCTGCCGAGGACCGCGATGCCGAGCGCGTAGCCGAGTTCGTTGCCGGTCTGCGCGATCCCCGCGGCCGAGCCGGCCTTGGCCGGCGGGACGGCGCCGACCACCACGTTGGTCCCGATGCTGATCAGCGGTCCAGCACCGAGGCAGGACACCGCGAACCCGGTGGCGAGTCCGGCCGTCCCGGACGCCTGGGCGATCAGGAGCAGGCCGGTGACGGTCAGGGCCAGGCCGACGGGGATCAGCGGGACGGGCGGGATCCGGCGGCCGAGCAGCGGCGCGGCCTGGAAGCCGACCATCGCCGCGACCATGCCGGGCACCAGCGCGATCCCCGCGTCGAGCGGCGACAGCCCGTCGATGAGCTGGAAGTGCTGGGCGACGAGGTTCATCGTGCCGCCGGACGACATCGCGTTGGCCACCATCGCGACCAGGACGGCGGAGAAGGCGGGGCCGCGGAACAGCGACAGGTCGATCAGCGGGTCGGGCAGGCGCCGCTGGCGGCGGGCGAACAGGGCGCCGACCGCAAGGCCCGCCGCGAGGGCGGCGAGGGACAGCGGCCGCCAGCCGTCGCGGGCGGTCTCCTTGAGCCCGTAGACGAACGGCAGGATCGCGCCGAGCGACAGCGCGACGCTGGGCAGGTCGATGCGGCTCCCCGACGGGTCGCGGTGCTCGGGCAGCAGGACCGGGCCGACCACCAGTAGCAGCACCATCGCGGGGACGCCCAGCAGGAACACCGATCCCCACCAGAAGTGGGCGAGCATGACGCCGCCGACCAGCGGGCCGATGACGGCGCCGACGGTGAAGCACCCGGCCCAGAGCCCGACCGCGCTCGCCCGCCGCCGGGGGTCGGGGAACAGACTCATGATCATCGCGAGTGTGGACGGGGTCAGCGAGGCGCCCGCGATGCCGAGCAGCGCGCGGGCGGCGATCAGCATCGCGGGGCCGGTGGAGAACGCGGCCAGGACCGACGCGGCCCCGAACGCGGCGGCCCCGGCGAGCAGCAGCCGGCGCCGTCCGATCCGGTCGCCGAGCGCGCCCATCGTGACCAGGAAGCCGGCGACCATGAAGCCGTAGACGTCCATGATCCACAGTTGCTCGGTGCTGCTCGCGCCCAGCTCGGCGCTGAGCTTCGGCACGGCCATCACCATCACGAACGTGTCGAGCGAGACCAGGAGCGTCGGGAGGGCCAGCACCGCCAGCCCGATCCACGCGCGTCGCCCGGCGTGGGCGTCGGTCGTCATATCGAGGTCCTTTCGTCGGTTTCGAGAACCACCTCCGGCCAGCCCTCACCACGGGCCGCCCGCACGACGTCCGCCGCGACCGCGGCTCCGGCGCCGCGTCCCGCGACCGCGAGGCGGCCCGGGTCGGCGCCGAGCTCGGCCGCGTGGTCGGCGATCCAGCCGAGGACGGCCTCGGCGTCGCGGACCGCCGACTCGTGCGGCGGTTCCAGGCACACGTCCAGCACCAGCACGTCAGGCCGCGCCGTGTCCGGACAGCGCCCGCCGACGTGCAGGATCAGCAGCACGCCGGGCTCGTCGACGGCGGGCCAGCGGGCATGGACGCGCACCGGACCCGATGCGCCGCGCAGATGAACGTCCGCCGAAGTGGTCATGGCAGCACCGTCGCAGCGGGGCACCCCGGCAGGGAAAGGCCGTTCGCGCATGACGCTCGTGCACGGACGGCATCACCGCGGCGGGCGGATCGGCGCGATACTTCCGCTATGGACGACCACGGCGAGGAGACGGCGGCGCGCGTCCTCGCGCTCCCCCAGGCGCCCGACGCGATCGAGCTGCGGCACCTGCGCTCGTTCGTCGCCGTCGCCGAGGAGCTCAACTTCGGCCGCGCCGCCGCCCGGCTCTACCTGTCGCAGCCCGCGCTCAGCCGCCAGATCCGCGGCCTCGAACGGCTCATCGGCTGCGACCTGCTCAACCGCTCCACCCACCGGGTCGAGCTCACGCTCGCCGGCGAGGCCCTGCTCGACAAGGCCCGCACGCTCCTCGCGGGCGTGGACGACGCCGTCTCCGCCGCCCGCTCGGTGGGCGGTGAGCTCGCGGAGCGGGCGGCCCGCCTCTGGAAGCCGGTCGCCGACCACAACCACGCCGGCGGGGACGAGCAGCGGCTCGCCGCCGAGTACGAGGCGCTGCTGGCGGCGTTCGACCCGCCGCCCGAGGTGGCGATCCGGCCCGTGAAGGCGGGCGGGGTCCCCGGCCTCCGGCTCGCTCCGGCCGACCCGCGGCCCGGGGCCGTCCTCCACCTGCACGGCGGCGGGTTCGTCATGGGCTCGGCGTACGGCTACCGGCCGCTCGCCGGGGCGCTGGCCGCCGCCGCCGAGACCACCGTCCTCGTGCCCGACTACGCGCTCGCGCCCGAGTCACCGTTCCCGGCGGCGGTCGAGGACTCCGTCCAGTCCTACCTCTGGCTGCTCGACCAGGGCACCGACCCCGGCCAGGTGATCATCAGCGGCGACTCGTCCGGTGCCGGGCTGGCCGTCTCGGTCCTGCTCTGGATCAAGCGGCACGAGCTGCCGCCGCCCGCCGGGGCCGTCCTGATGTGCCCCTGGGCCGACCTGGCGTACACCCTCCCGGAGACCATCCCCGACGACCCGCAGCTCGTGATCACCGGACGGCTGATGCGCCGCTGCGTCGACCACTACCTGGCCGGGCATCCGCTGGACGACCCGGTCGTCAACCCGCTCGGCCACCCCGAGGCGCTGGCGGGGCTGCCGCCCCTGCTGATCCAGGCGGGCACCGGCGACCACCTGCTCGACCAGGCGCGGACGCTCGCCGAACGCGCCCGCGAGCAGGACGTGAACGTGACGCTGGAGCTCTACCCGGTGAACACCCACGGCTTCCATCTCTTCTGGCCCTTCCTGCCCGAGGCGATGCGCGCGCTCGAACAGGCGGGCGCCTTCATCCGCGGGACGGCCTCCTGACCGCCCAAGCCAGACCCGCCGCGTCCGCGCCGTGAACCGTCGGTGAGCCGGTGCTCGTCGAAAGGCTCGCCAAGTTCGACGTCCGCGTCGGGGGCGATCAGGCCGGCGCGAGGCGCGAGCAGGTCGCCGGTCGTCAGCGCGTCCTTGCCGCGCACGCCGAACCCCGGCCGCACCCGCGCGACGGCCGCCTCCGGGTCGGTCACGGTCTCGGCGAACGCGACGACCACCGGACGACGCCGCGGGTCGAACGATCCCCGGACGCCGGCCAGCCCGCCGCCCGGAGCCGGTGGATTCGTCTCGCGGGTTGTCGCCGCTTTCCCGTCCCGGTCATGAGGTCCTGCGCAGGCGGGCGGCCATGCGGTCGAGGGTGGCGTGCGCGACCTCGAATCCGACGATGTTGAGGTGGCCGTGCAGCACCCCGTAGGAGGTCACCTGCTCGACGTCCACGCCGTCGGCGCGGAGCCGGTCGCCGAAGAGCTCGCCGCTGCTGCGCAGGGTGTCGAACTCGTCGTTGTCGAGGTAGGTGGGCGGGAAGCCGCGCAGGTCCTCGGCGACGCCGGGCATCGCGTACGGCGAGGCCGTGTCGAGGGGGCCGTCCAGGAAGAGCGGGATGACCTCCTCCATGAGGTCGTCGCCCATGTGCAGGGCCTTAGGCAGCTTCTCCAGGGCGGCCGCGAGTTCAGGCGAGGGCTCGGGCAGCGGCGCGTGGACGCAGGGGTAGAGCAGCAGGGCCTGCCATGGCGCCTCGCCCTCGTCGCGCAGGCGCAGCGCGGCGCCCGCGGCGAGGTCGGCACCGGCGCTCGCTCCGCCGATCGCGATTCGCGCGGGATCGACGCCGAGGTCCCCTCCGTGCTCCCGGACCCACCGGTAGGCCGCGACGACATCGTCGTGCGGGGCGGGGAAGTGCACCTTCTCGCCGCACAGCCGGTAGTCGACGGAGACGACCACGGCGCCGGCCCGTCCCGCGACGCCGCGGGCGGTCTCGTGCGCCTCCGGCATGTCGAGGTCCCCACCGACCCAGGCGCCGCCGTGCAGCCACACCAGAGCCGGTCTCGCGGCGGTTTCGCCCTTCGGACGGTAGATCCGCACGCGGATCCTGACGTCCGGCCCGGGGATCCAGTCCTCCTCGATGTCCAGGTCCCATTCCTCGGGCGGGCCGACAGGCGCCCACAGATGCTCGGGATCATCGGTGGCCTGCTTGAGGCGGGCGGCCATCGCGGGGTGGAACTCGTGTGTCATGGTGGGGATCACTCTCCATCTCGGCCCGCCGCCGTCCCGCGGCGGCGGGCATTTCAGCATCCAAAACACCGGAGCAGATCGCGAGCGCGTACATGGTCGCGCAGTCGGAGCGGATCCGTCCGAGGCGACGAAATGCCTGAGGAAGGCAGTCCTGGTGTGTTCGGCGAGTGGTAGCCGCGGTCCCACAGGCCGGTGTGAGCAGGAAGTCGGGCCGTACATCGCTCTTGGCGGCGTTGGGCTTTCGCTTCTCTGGGTGAGGTCGGCGTCGGCCTCTTTTCGGGGCGGGAATGGTGGGGGGTTGGGCGGGTAGTTGGTCGGCATGATGAGGCAGGCGGTATGGCAGGGGCTGGTCGCGGGAGCGGCCGGCGTGCTGGTGATGACGTTGGCCGAGAAGGTGGAGCAGCGCGTGACCGGCCGGCCTGATTCCGATGTTCCGGCGCGGGTCCTGGAGCGCATGACCGGGATGGCCGAGCGCGAAGGGCGGCAGCCGGTCGCGGTGAACTGGGCGATGCACCTCGGGCAGGGCGCGTTGCTGGGGGTGCTGCGTTCGGTGATGGCGCATGCCGGGCTGCGCGGGCCCTGGTCGTCGGCGAAGTTCACCGTGGTGCGGCTGACCAGCGACCAGATCCTGGAGAACGCCACCGGGGTGGGGGCGCCTCCGCAGACGTGGCCGCGCCGCGAGCTGGTGGTGGACGTGCTGCACAAGGGCGTCTACGCGTTCGCGGCCGGTGCTGTCGCCGACGTCCTCGCGGCTCGGTCGGGCCCTGGTCCGGGGCAGCGTCACGCCGCGATGCGTCCGGGGCGGCAGGCCGACGTCGGGCCGCTGCCGCGCCGTCACAGCTACAGCCGATGAGGCGCCGTCTTCACGGGTGCGGGACGGGCGGGACCCTGCTCTGGACGGCGCGGTGGTGGGCGCGGCCGGTGGCGGTGTACCAGTGGACGGCGATGACGGTGGCCAAGGCGAGTTCGACCAGGTCGCCCGCGTAGTACATGAGCTGGGCCCCGGTGTGCAGGTCGTCCGGGCGGAACGCGGTGCCGGGCGGGGGCGTCCCGTAGAGGGTCTTGGCGAGAACGGCGTGGGCGGCACCGGCGAGCAGTAGCGTCAGGCCGCGCGTCAGCGGGCTCCAGCGGTGGCGGACGGGGTCGAGCTGGCAGATCGCGGCGGTGAACAGCACCCCGGCGGCGACCATGCGGGCATGCACTGCGGCGTGCAGGAGGGGCCGGTCGTGGGTGGCGGCCAGGAGCGGTGTGCGGTACAGCACCCACAGCCCGCCCAGGTCCAGCAGCGCCGCGAGCGGCGGGAACAGCAGCCACGAGGCGGGTGAGTGCGCCAACGTCAGCAGGGCGCGGCGCGGGCGGCCTGGGCGCAGGGTCCGCAGGACCAAGGTGAACGGACGGGCGGGCACCAGCAGCAGCGGGGCGACCATTCCGGCCAGCAGGTGCTGGATCATGTGGCCGGTGAACTCCCCGCCTGGCAGCGGCAAGAGCGCCACCACCAGGGCGGCGCCTCCCGCGGTGAAGCAGGTGTCCCACCGCCACGGCCACGCATCACCGCGGCGGCGCAGTGCGCCCGCGGCGGCCAGGTAGGCGACCACCGTCGCTGCCGTGCCCAGTGCTAGGACGGTTTCGGCGTGGCCGATGGCGTCCAGGCCGGAGCCGTGCTCGTGGTGTGGGTGCGTCACCGCTGCGTCCGGGCGGCCTTGGCGGCGCGGACGGCCAGCACCGCGCCGATGCCGAGCAGGAGCAGGCCGGCGGCGTTCCAGGCCAGGTCATACGGCAGCAGATCGGGCACCCGGTAGCGGACCTGGTGCAGGCGCAGGAGCTTGTGGTCGACGAGCCCGTCGTACAGCTGGAAGGCGCCGAGGCCCAGGACCAGGCCCGCCCAGGCGTGCGCGGACGACAGGGCGCGGCGGCGCCGCAGGTCCGCCCACCACGCGAAGCCCGTCACCAGGCCGAGCAGCTCGGCGGTGTGCAGCAGCCCGTCGGTCAGCAGCCCGACCTTGGGGGTGGAGCGGTCGTAGAAGTGGTGCCAGCCGAGGATCTGGTGGAAGACGATCTCATCGACCGCCGCCATCAGCGCCACGCCGATGAGCGCGGCGGCGGTGAGCGACCGGCCCGCGCGCACCGGTGGGCCGGCGGACGGCGTAATCGGCGAACCGGTCATGATCGTGGCCGTTTCCTGGAGGGGATATCGGACGCTACTTTCCGGCGGGGAGAGGTGGGCCGCTGCGAGGTCGCACCTCCGGGGCGTAGAGCACGCTCGGCGGCGGCCCCTGGGGAGGCGGCACACCGACGGCGGCGAACAGCCCGTCGTCGCGGTAGTCCAGCAGCTCGGCCGATCGCAGCGGCCACGGCTCGTGCGCGAACGGCAGGTAGAGCGGCATGCCGTACCACGGGGTGTGCAGGCCCCAGCGAGCGGTGAAGAACTCCTCGACCTCGCTGGGATGGTGGGGTTCGTCCCGGATCCGCACGGTGAAGTCGATGCCCGCACCGCCGGGGCCCGGCATCCGGCGTGCGGTCCTGTACCCGACGACGTCGCCGGCGCGGCGCCGGGTCACGGTCGACCACGCGTAGGGGAGGCGCAGCATCGCGCGGGCGCCCGCCACCACGGGCAGCCGGCTCGCCTCCATCGTCAGGAAGACGGTGCTGCGCCGCCCGTCCGCGCCGGCGGTGTAGAGCCGCACGTTGAGCTCGTCGAAGTCGCCGAGATACGGCAGGCGCAGCAGGCCGCCGACGCGGACGCCGGTGAGGCGCAGCCCCACCACCCCGAGCCACGTCTTCCCGGCGTGCACGTCCAGCTGCGTGCCGTCCGGCACGAGATGCTCCAGGGCGGCCGGTTCGTACGGCCAATGCAGGAAGACCACGTCCCGCCATGCCTGCTTCGACACCACCACCGGGATGTCGCGCGGCGGCGTGGGGGTCACCGGTTCCGCGTCCGCGAGGAAATCAGGGGCCACCGGCACGGGCTACCCGCCTACCGCGCGGCCATGCCGTGCCGTTCCGGACGGTCGGCGTCCAGCGGGCCGTGCCACTGCAGGAGCAGGACGGTGGCGTCGTCCCTCAGCGTTTCGACGTGGTGGTCCAGCAGGGTGCGCACCAGCCGGCGCAGCGTCTCGGGCACGGGATATCCGTCGGCGATGTGACGGATGACGAAGTCGACGAACCGCTGGAGCCCGAACTCGCCGCCGTGGCCGTCGCGCGCTTCGATCATGCCGTCGGTGTAGAGCAGCAGCCAGTCGCCGGGTTCCAGCTGCTCGTGGCACAGGGTCACCGGAACGCCCAGGTCCAGCCCCATGGGGTGGGCGGGCGGGCACCGCAGCGTGGCGGTCCAGCGGCCGTTCCGGACGATCACGGGGGGATGGTGACCGCGGTTCACCCAGGTCAGCGCGCCGGTACCGACGTCGAGGTCGGCCAGGACACCGGTGACGAAGCGGGTGTTCTCCCCGAACTCCGCCAGCAGGGTCGCCTCGATGCCGACGCTGATCTCGTCCAGCGGCGTGTTCTGGCGGCGCTGGTTGCGGCAGGAGGCCATCGCCAGGTTCGCGGCCAGCCCGGCGGCCACGTCGTGCCCCATGGCGTCGAACACGGCCAGGTGGACGGTGTCGTCGGCGAGGGCGTAGTCGAAGGCGTCGCCGCCGATCGCGTAGGCCGGTTCCAGCACCGCGGCGATCGTGACCCGGTCGTTGGCGAAGGTCAGCGGCGGCAGCAGGTTCCACTCCATCTCCGCCGCGACGTTCATCGGGCGGGTGCGCACGAGCCGCGCGTAGGAGTCGCTGTAGTGGCGGACGCTGGACAGGATCAGCGCGACCAGCGAGGCCAGGTGCCGCATCCGCTCGGTCATCGCGTCCTCGCCGGCCGATGACCCGGCGGCGATCCGGAAGCGCATCACCCCGAGGCGCTCGGTGCCGTCCAGCATCGGCACCCACCAGTGGTCCGCGGGCCCGGACCCGTCCGACGCCCGCGCCGGCAGGACGCGCACCTGCTGGTACGCCCGCCCGCCGAGGCTGCCCTCGACCGGCAGCTCGCCTGGTGCCGCCTCCGCGCCCGCATGGGCGTCCACGCCGCGGCCGGTCAGCAGGCGCAGCAGGATCTGCTGCATGTCGACCAGGTAGATCAGCACCTCGCCGAACCCGGCCTTGCCGGCCTGCGCGTTGACCAGGGTCGGCAGCTCTTCGAGGGTCGCCAGATGGCCGGCCTTCAGCAGCCCGGTCAGCATGCGCTCGACGTCACGTCCGTCATCCATCGGCTCTACTCCCGTCACCGCGGTCGCGGGCGCACCCTCGCGCTGACCGGCGTTCCCCGCGTCCTAGGGCCGAATCTCCGGCGGCGACACGGCCTGGCGGGATTCGCGTTGAGCGGCGTGAGCGGCGGGGACGGTTGTGTGGCATGGGTGACGTGGTATCGGGCAGACATCGACGGTGGGGAGACCGAGGCACGCGGCCGTGGCCGCGTCCAGTACCTGGACCGATCCGGACGGCGTGCGCATGCCCGCCGCCGAAGTGCACGCCTGGACGCCGGGCACCAACCAGACCCTCTGCGGGCTCGCGCTCAGCCGTACGCGCCTGAGCCGGTTCCCGCACGTGCCCTGGAAAGAGGTGCTGCCGGAGACGGGCGGCGCGGCCGACCGGGTCCAACGTGTGTGCCCCCGTTGCGCCGCGGCGATGGGACGCCGGCCCGGCGAGCGTTCCTGGCACCGGGACTCACCGCGCCCGTAATGCTCCTCCGGAGCCGTTCTTGGTGGGACGGGTGGCGTGCGGCCCAAGGGGGCGGGGGTGTGTTGGTCCTCTGGCCCAAGAGAGGCGGCGGCCCGGGGCCGTTGACTGTCCTGCTCCAGGACGCTCGACGGGAGGAGCGCGGGTGGGCGGGACGGCGCGGGACGTGGTCGTCGTCGGGCGGGGGCCGGTGGGGCAGCTGGCGGCGATCCTGCTCGGGGCGCGGGGGTGGGAGGTGGTGCTGGTCGAGCGGTGGCCGGAACCGTACCCGCTGCCCCGGGCCGTCACGTTCGACCACGAGGTCGGACGGGTGCTGGGGGCGGCGGGGATCGGCGGCGGGCTCGCGGCGGTCAGCGAGGCCGCGACCGAGTACGAGTGGCGCAACGCCGCGGGGCAGGTGCTGCTGAGGTTCGCCTGGGACCGGCCGGGGATCACGGGATGGCCGCGGGCCAGCATGTTCGCGCAGCCGGAACTGGAGGCGCTGCTGGCGAAGCGGATCGCCGCGATGCCGAACGTCGAGGTGCGCGCGGGGTGCGAGGCGGTGGCCGTGCACCAGGACGACCGGCGGGCGGTGGTGCGCGTCCGGGACGGCGCCGGGACCGAGGGCGAGCTGAGCGCGCGGTACGTGGTCGGCTGCGACGGCGCCAAGAGCACGGTCCGGCGGTTCATGGATACGACCGTCACCGATCTGGGGTTCTTCCACGACTGGCTGATCGTCGATGTCGTTCCGGGACGGCCTCGCGAGTGGCGTCCGGCCAACTTGCAGATCTGCGATCCGGCTCGTCCGACCACGGTCGTGTCCGGGGGGCCGGGACGGCGGCGTTTCGAGTTCATGCGGCTGCCGGGCGAGTCCGCGGCGGAGCTGAATCGCGCCGAGACGGCCTGGCGGCTCATCGCCCCCTGGGGGCTCGGCCCGGACAACACCGTGCTGGAGCGGCACACCGTGTACACCTTCCAGGCGCGCTGGGCCGACCGGTGGCGGGACGGCCGGCTGCTGCTCGCCGGGGACGCCGCCCACCTCATGCCGCCCTTCGCGGGTCAGGGCATGTGCGCGGGCCTGCGGGACGCCGCCAACCTGGCCTGGAAGCTGGACCTCGTGCTGTCCGGGCGGGCGGACCCGGACCTGCTCGACTCCTACACCGCCGAGCGCACCGCCCACGTCCGCGAGGCGATCGAGACCTCGATCGAGCTCGGCAAGGTCATCTGCGTGCTGGACCCGGACGCGGCCGCCGAGCGCGACCGCGCCATGAACGCCGCGGGCGGCGGGACGGTCGTCGACACGCTGCCCGACCAGCCGCTCACCACCGGCGTCCTGGCGGACCGTCCCGCCGATCGGGCGGGGATGCTCTGCCCGCAGGGGCGGGTCCGGTACGGGGGTCGCGAGGGCGGGTTCGACGAGGTGGTCGGCACCGGGTTCGCGGTGCTCTGCGCGGCCGAGCCCGGAACGCTCCTCGACGACGGCAGGCTGGCGTTCTGCGAGCGGCTCGGCGCGCACGTGCTGCGGATCGTCGCGCCCGGAGAGCCCGGAGAGCCCGCTGAGCCGGGCTTCGGCACGGTCGTCGATCTCGACGGCGTCTACCGGGCCCTGCTGGACGGCCACGAGGCCGTCGTGGTCCGTCCCGACTTCTACGTGTTCGGCGCGGGCGGCGCCGCGGCCCTGGTGGACGGGCTGCGCGACCGGCTCGGCGCCTCTGGTGTACTGGGCGCATGACCGACCCGGCACGGCGGTGGCTGCTCGGCCTGCGGGCCGAGGAGCATCCGCGGCCGGCGTGCGCGGCGCCGACCCTGGCCGCGGCGCGGGAGCTGCTCGGGCCCGGCCCGGTCGGCTGGGCGGTCGCGACCGCCGCCGCCATGACGGAGGAGATCGTCGAGCGGGTGCCCGAGCACGGCGGCGGGCCCGGCCCGGTCGAGACGCTGCGCCGCTCGGTCGAGGCGACCGTGCTGCTCGCGCTGTACGGGCTGCTCGTCGACGGCCGGGTCGGCACGGAGTTCGTCGCGCCCGAGGCCGTCGAGGGCAACAGCGACCTGGCCCGGCGCGGGACCCCGCTCGACCGGGTGCTGCGCGGCGTCCGGATCGGGCATGCCCGGCTGCACCGCGAGCTGATGGCCGCCATCGGCACGCAGGACGAACCGGTCCGGCAGGCCGAGACGCACCGCGTGACCGAGTTGCTGTTCACCTACGCCGACATCCAGGCCAGCCGGCTCGCCGAGGAGTACATCGCCGAACGCGACCGCTGGCAGCGCAGCACGGAGTCCGCCCGCAGGCGCGTCGTGGAGGACCTCCTCGCCGGACGGCACGTCGGCTCCGCGACCGCGGCGCGGGTGCTCGGCTACGACCTGGAACGGCACCACCTCGCCCTCATCATCTGGGTGGGCTCCCCCGACACCGCCGCCGCCGAGCTCGACCGGTACGCGGCCGCGTACTCCCGCGAACTGGGCGCGGACCGGCTGCTGACCGTCCCCGCCGGGCGGTCCGTGCTGTGGGCCTGGACGAGCTGGGCGGCCCGGCCTCCTGAGGACGTCACCGCCCGCGCTCCCGGCGGCGACCTGCGTGCCGCCGTCGGCCCGGTCGCGTCCGGCCGCGACGGGTTCCGCCGCAGTCATCTCGGCGCCCGCGAGGCCGAGCGGATCGCCCGGCTGCGGGGCACCGCCCGGCTGACCTCCTACCTGGACGTGCGGGTGGCCGCCCTGGTCATGACCGATCCGGAGCACGGCCGCTGGTTCGTCCGCGAGGTGCTGGGCCCGCTCGCCGACCCCGGCGACTCGCGGGCGGCCGAGCTGCGCGAGACCCTGCGGGTCTACCTGGCCGAGGGCCGCAGCCCGCAGCAGGCCGCCGAGCGCCTGCACGTCAACCGGAACACCGTCACCTACCGGATCAGGCGGGCCGAGGAACTGCTCGGCCGCCCGGTCGGCGCGGGCCTGGAGGTATGGCTGGCGCTCGAAGCCGCCCGCGCCATGCCCCCGGAGCCGTGAGCGGCACGCACGGTATGAGCGGTGTGCCCGGCTCGCGGGTGGCGGCTTGGGCTCGGCGCCCAAGCCGAGCTGCCCGGGCCGGACGTTGAATCGGGACGTCATCGTCGAAACGAAAGGCGTCCTCGCATGCGCGTGGCCAATCTCGCCGGGCGGGCCGTGGTCCTGTCCGGCGGCGGATCCGTCGATCTGAACCGGGCGAGCGGCGGCCGGTTCGGGCCCGGTCCCCAGGAGGTGTACGAGCGCTGGGACGAGCTGCGCGACTGGTGGTCCGGGGTCCGCGCCGACCCGGAGCCCTACCGGGAGTCGGACCTGAGGGAGCCCGTCCCGCGGCCCCGGCAGGTGTTCGCGATCGGCGTCAACTACGCCGAGCACGCGGCGGAGGCCCAGGTGGAGACGGCGGAGCGGCCTCCGTGGCCGCCGACCTTCACCAAGTTCCCGTCCAGCCTGACCGGCCCTCACGCGACGGTCGCGCTGCCCGAGGGGCTGGTGGACTGGGAGGTCGAGCTCGTCGCCGTCATCGGCCGCACGGCCCATCGCGTCCCGGCCGCCAAGGCGTGGGACCACGTCGCGGGCCTCACGATCGGGCAGGACCTGTCGGAGCGCATCACCCAGCTGTCCGGTCCGGCGCCGCAGCAGTACGCGCTCGGCAAGTCCTACCCGGGGTTCGGGCCGCTCGGACCGGCCGTCGTCACCCTCGACGAGCTGCCCGATCCCGGCGACCTGGCGATCGGCTGCGACCTCAACGGCGAGCCGGTGCAGGACGCCCGCACCAGCGAGATGATCTTCAGTGTGCCGGAGCTGGTCGAGCGGCTGTCGGCGGTCGCGACCCTCCATCCCGGCGACCTGGTCTTCACCGGCACGCCGGGCGGCATCGGCGCCACCCGCACACCGCCGCGCTTCCTGGCCCCCGGGGACGAGCTCGTCAGCCGCGTCGAGGGGCTCGGCACGCTCCGCACGACCTTCGAGAGGGCCTGACCATGGCACCGAACCACCCCGCGACCTCCGGGAAGGGCCTGACCATGACAGCGAACCGCTTCGCGACCTCCGGGAGGGCCTGACATGGCGCTGCACCGGCTCACGACCGTCACGATCGGCGTGCCGAACGTCGCCGAGACCGCCGCCTACTACCGCGACTTCGGCCTGGCACCCGTTGGGGAGAACCGTTTCGCCACCGTGGACGGGGGCGAGCAGCTCCGCCTCGTCCACGCGCCGACCCGGCGGCTGGTCGAGCTCGGGATCGGCGCCGCCGACCCCGACGACCTGGACCGCACCGCGGCCTCGCTGGCCCGGCTCGGCCGCCCGCACGGCCTGGCCGGCGGGGTGCTGACCGCGGACGATCCCGGCACCGGGGTCAGGGTCCGGCTGGCCGTCGCCGACCCGATCGAGCGGGCCGCCGAGCCCACGCCCGTCTACAACGGGCCGGGCCGCACGCCCCGCGTCGACGCCCGCGCCGCCGCCGTCGAGCGCACCGGTCCCGTCCGTCCGCGCAAGCTCGGGCACATCGTGCTCGGCTCCACCGACCAGGAGGCGAGCCGCCGCTTCTTCACCGACGGCCTCGGCTTCAAGGTCAGCGACGAGGTGCCCGGCATCGCGGCGTTCCTGCGCTGCTCCACCGACCACCACAACGTGCTCGTCCAGCCGGCGCCGGTCCCCTACCTGCACCACTCGTCCTGGGAGGTGGACGACGTCGACGAGGTCGGGCGGGGCGCGCACCGCATGCTGGACGGCCATCCCGAACGGCACGTGTGGGGGCTCGGCCGCCACCACATCGGCTCCAACTTCTTCTGGTACCTGAAGGACCCGGCCGGCAACTTCAGCGAGTACTACAGCGACCTCGACTGCGTCGTGGACGAGGCGGTCTGGAAGCCGGAGGTCTTCACCGACATGCGCGCCCTCTACGACTGGGGGCCGCCGGTGCCGCCGTCGTTCCTGGAGCCGGACGACCTCGCGGCCCTCATGACCGGGGCGCACAGCGCATGAGCCACCACACCGAGGGCCCGCGCCCCCTCGTCCTCGTGCCCGAGGACCTGCCGCGCGTCGAGGCGGTGCCGCTGGCCGAACGCGACCTGCCCCGCTCCACCCACGAGCTGCTGGTCCGGTCGGCCGAGCGGTACGGCGACTCGCCGGCGCTGCACCTGCTCGGGGAGGGGCGTCCCTGGCGCGAGGCCGAGACCTGGACCTACGCCGACCTGCTGCGCCGCACCCGGCAGACCGCGAACGCCTACCTGGACGCCGGGCTCGTCCCCGGCGAGCCGGTCGCGCTGCTGCTGCCCAACGGCGGCCAGGCCTTCGCCGCGTTCCTGGCGGCCCAGGCCGTCGGGATCGCGAACCCGGTCAACCCCATGCTCGCCGAGGACCACGTCCACGACATCCTCGCCCTCACCGGGGCGCGGCTGCTGGTCGCCGCGCCCGCGTCCGTTGAGAAGGCGCGGGCCATCGCGAAGCGGCTGCCGGGGCTGCGCGTGCTGGACGCCGGCGAACTCGCGGACGCGTCCGCCCGGCAACCGGACCGGCTGCGAACCCGCTACCGGCCAGGCCCGGACGACCTGGCCGCCTACTTCCATACCGGCGGCACCACCGGAACGCCCAAGGTCGCGCCGCACACGCACGCCAACGAGGTGTACACGGCCTGGGCGCTCGGCTGCTCGGGCGGCTACCTGGACGACTCCGTCGGCCTGTCGGGCCTGCCGCTGTTCCACGTCAACGCGGTGCACGTCACCGGGCTCGCGCCGTTCATGCACGGCCGCCCCGTCGTCAGCCTCGGCCCGCTCGGGTACCGCGACCGCGCCCTGATGGCCGACTTCTGGCGGATCATCGAGCACTACCGGGTGACCAGCTTCTCAGGCGTCCCGACGGTCTACGCGTCGCTCCCACCGGTCCCGGACGACGTGGACCTGTCGAGCCTGCGCGCCGGAGCCGTCGGCGCCGCACCGCTGCCCCGCGCCGTCCGCAGCGCCTTCGAGGAGTCGGCGAAGGTGCCGATGCTGGAGGGGTACGGGCTGACGGAGGCGACCTGCGTCAGCGCGGCGACGCCCGCGCTCGCGCCCCGTCCGGGAACGGTCGGCCTGCGGCTCCCCTACCAGCGGATCAAGGCCGTGCACGTGGACGCCGCGGGCGCCCCCGCCGCCGACTGCGCGCCCGGCGAGACCGGCGTCCTCGCCATCCGGGGGCCGAACGTGTTCCCCGGCTACCTGCGCGACGGCCGTCCCGACCCGTCCGGGACGGTCTTCGACGGATGGCTGGTCACCGGGGACCTCGGCTCCGTCGACGCCGACGGCTACGTCCGGCTGGCCGGGCGCGCCAAGGACCTGATCATCCGGGGCGGCCACAACATCGACCCCGGACCGATCGAGGAGTCGCTCCTCGCCCACCCGGCGATCGGATCGGCCGCCGTCGTGGCCGGGCCCGACGCCCACTCCGGCGAGGTCCCCGTCGCCTACGTGACGCTCGCCCCGGGCGCCGAGGCCGACGAGAACGAGCTCGTCGCCTGGGCCGCCCGCCACGCCCCCGAGCCGGCCGCCGCGCCGAAGGCCGTCCGGATCCGGGACGCCCTGCCGCTCACCGCCGTCGGCAAGGTGTTCAAGCCGGAACTCGCCGCCGACGCCGTCCGCCACGCCGTGCTGGCGGAACTCGCCGAGACCGGTACGGCCGGCACCGTCGAGGTCGTCCTCCGCGACGGACGGCCGCACGCCACCGTCCTGGTCGAGGACGATCCGAGCACCTTGACCGGACGGCTCAACCGCTACAGCTTCACGTCCACCGTCGAGACTCTCGGATGATTCGCCTAGTGCGTCTGCACTAGGACGCGTCAGCGACCGGTCTGAACGCACCAGGGCAAGACGGCGGCAGCGGACGATGCCGGGCGAGGGCACCCGAAGGGAGTGTTGGAGGCGCGCGAGATCCCGCGCATCCCCCCTCCTCACGGTGTCTGGAGTGATCAACAGGTGGCGACATCTCTCTACCGGATCGGGCGGTGGGCCTTCCGGCGCCGCCGGCTCGTCATCGCCCTGTGGCTGGGCGTGCTGGTCCTCGCCGGGGTCGCCGCCGCCATGGCGCCGGCCGCGCAGGACGAGGACCTGTCCATGCCGGGAACCGAGTCGCAGAAGGCGTTCGACCTGCTGGACGAGCGTTTCCCCCAGAGCAACGCCCAAGGTGCCGAGGCCCGGCTCGTGTTCCAGGCCCCGGACGGGCAGAAGGTGACGGCCGGTCCGAACAGGGCGGCCGTCGAGCGGGCACTCGGCTCGCTGGACGGGGGCGGCCAGGTCGCGTCGGTCACCGACCCCTACGAGGACGGCGCCGTCAGCCGGGACGGCACCATCGCCTACTCCACGATCGCCTACTCCGCGGACGCCGTCGATCTGACCGCACCGGCGAAGAGCGCTCTGGAGGACGCCGCGGCCACGGCCCGGGACGCGGGACTGACCGTGGAGATCGGCGGCTCGGCCCTCGACGCGGAGGAGGCACCGGGCGGCACGACCGAGATCATCGGCGTGGTGGTGGCGGCGGTGGTGCTGATCCTCGCCCTCGGGTCGCTGGTCGCGGCCGGGCTGTCGCTGCTGACCGCCTTCTGGGGCGTGGCCATCGCCTTCGGCCTGGTCACCGCGCTGGCCGATCCGCTGGGCCTGACGTCCACGGTCGCCATCCTGGCGCTGATGCTGGGGCTGGCCGTCGGGATCGACTACGCGCTCTTCATCACCTCCCGCTTCCGTGACGAGCTCGTCCTGGGCGGCGAGCCGGACGAGGCCGCCGGGCGGGCGGTGGGCACGGCCGGGTCCGCCGTCGTCTTCGCCGGGGCGACCGTCTTCATCGCCCTGGTCGGGCTGGGGGTCGTCGGGATCCCCGAACTGACGAAGATGGGCATGGCCGGCGCGGGCGCCGTGGCGCTCGCCGTCCTCGTCGCGCTGACCCTGGTCCCCGCGCTGCTCGGCTTCTCCGGGAGGCGGATACTGTCGCGCGCCGTCCGCAAGGCCACCTCGCCGGGGAGCGAGCGTCCGGCGACCGGCCGCCCGGGGCTCGGCACCCGCTGGGCGCGGTTCGTGCTGCGCCGGCCGGTGACCGTCCTGCTGGTCGCCGGGCTCGGCCTCGGCGCCGTCGCCCTGCCCGCGCTGAGCCTCGAACTGGGGCTGCCCGGAGACGAGTCCAAGTCGGTGGAGACCACCCAGCGCCGCGCCTACGACCTGCTGTCGGACGGTTTCGGCCCCGGCTTCAACGGCCCGCTGACCGTGGTCGTGGACCTGACGGGATCCGCGGACCGCCGGGCCGCCACCGACCGGGTCGCCACGACGGTACGGGGGCTGGACGGGGTCGCGTCCGTCGACGATCCGGTCATGAACCGGGCCGGGGACACGGCCGTCCTCACCGCCGTCCCGCGGACCGCGCCCGCCAGTGGCGAGACCAAGGACCTGGTGCACGCGATTCGGTCGGCGGTCTCCGGCGTCGAGGCCGGCACGGGCGCCGACATCGCGGTGACCGGCACGACCGCGCTGAACATCGACATCTCCGAGGCGATGTCCGACGCCCTCGTCCCCTACCTGAGCGTGGTCGTCGGCCTCGCCGTGCTCCTGCTGATGGTGGTCTTCCGGTCGGTCCTCGTCCCGGTCAAGGCCGCGCTCGGCTTCCTGCTGTCGGTGGGCGCCGCCTTCGGCGTCCTCGTCGCCGTCTTCCAGTGGGGCTGGGCGGCGGACCTGATCGGCATCGAGCAGACCGGGCCGGTCATGTCGCTGATGCCGATCCTCATCATCGGGATCGTGTTCGGCCTCGCCATGGACTACGAGGTCTTCCTCGTCAGCCGGATGCGGGAGGCCTACGTCCACGGCGCGTCCCCCGGCGAGGCCGTCGTCGGCGGGTTCCGGCACAGCGGGCGCGTGGTGGCCGCGGCGGCGATCATCATGATCAGCGTGTTCACCGGGTTCGTAGGGATGAGCAATCCGACCATCCAGACGATGGGCCTCGGGCTGGCCTCCGCCGTCGCGTTCGACGCCTTCGTGGTCCGGATGGCGATCGCGCCCGCGGTCCTGGCACTGCTCGGCCACCGGGCCTGGTGGCTGCCGCGTAGCCTGAGCCGTGTGCTGCCGAACGTGGACATCGAGGGCGAAGCGCTGACCAGGCGCCCCCCGGCGACCGCGACCGTCCCTGACACGACGGGACCGGACGCGGCGGGGCCGGGTGCGGGCGTGCCGTCGCTTCCCTTTGACGGGCGCTGAGCCGGCCATGACGGATCCGGGCGGCGGTGGCGCGCGACCGCACGGCAGGTGGTGGTCGCGGGAGGCGGCGGTCACGGCGGTCACGTTCGTGCTCTGCCTGTTCGGCGGCGCGCTGACGGTCGACGACAGGTCGCTGTCACCGCCGCCCGCCGCCGCCTATCTGATCGCCGTGGTGTCCTGTGCCGTGCTGCCGGCGCGGCACCGGGCGCCCCTGGCCACCGTGGCGGTCACGACCGCGTGCGGCATGCTGGTGCCGCCGCTGCACCTCCTGGTCAGCCCGCTGATCGTGGCCCCCGTCGTGGTCGCCGCCTACGCGTTCGCCGTGCGCGCCGACCGGCGCGCGGCGAGCGCGGTGCTGCCCGCCTCGGCGGCGCTGCTGGTCGCCTCCGAGGTCGTGGTCGCGTACGGGACCGTTTCGTGGCAGGACGCGAGCCGGATGGCGGCGGTGGCGGCGTTCCCGCTGGTGGCGGGCATCCTCGGGCATTCGACGCAGAACCGGCGGGCCTACCTGGCGGCCATGGAGGAGCGGGCCCGGCGGGCCGAGGAGAGCCGGGACGCCGAGGCGCGCCGGAGGGTGGCCGAGGAGCGCGTCCGGATCGCCCGGGAACTGCACGATCTCGTGGCCCACCAGATCACCCTGGCCAACGCGCAGGCCACGGTCGCCGCCCACCTCTTCGACGTCCGCCCGGAGCAGACCCGGACGAGCCTGCGGGAGCTCGTCGAGACCACCGGCGACGCGCTCGACGGGCTGCGGGCCACGGTCGGCCTCCTGCGGCAGACCGGGGACGCGGCCGCGCCCGCCGAACCGGCGCCCGGGCTGTCCCGGCTTCCGACGCTCCTCGAATCCTTCCGCCGCGCGGGACTGGAGGTCTCGGTGCACCACGAGGGCACGCCCAGGCCGCTGCCGCCGGGTCTGGACCTCACCGCCTACCGCATCGTCCAGGAAGCACTGACCAACGTGACCAAGCACGCCGGTACCGGTAGCGCCCGGGTGCGCCTCGCATGGAACCGCGATCGCGTGACCATTACCGTCGCCGACGACGGACGGGGCGCCGCCGACGGACGGGGCGCCGCCGAGCCGCCACCGACCGCGTCCACGGGATCCGGCGCGTCCATCGGATCCACCGCGTCCGCAGAATTCACCGCGTCCACGGGATCCGGTGCGTCCGCGATGTCGGCGCGTCCGCCTGGTTACGGGCTGATCGGGATGCGTGAACGGGCCGCCGCGGTCGGGGGGCGTCTCTCCGCGGGCAGGAGGCCGGAGGGCGGCTTCCTCGTCTCGGCCGAACTGCCCCTCCCTCCCGCCCGCGGCGCCGACGCGGCGGCGGCCGTCGAGGCGCCGGCGGCCGGCGGCGGGACCGGGGACGCGCCGTGACGCTCCGGGTGCTGCTCGCCGACGACCAGGCCCTGCTGCGCGGCGCCTTCCGGATGCTCCTCGACACCGCCGACGACATCACCGTGGTCGGCGAGGCCGCCGACGGCGCGGAGGCGGTGCGGCTCACCCGCGAGCTGCGCCCGGACGTCGTGATCATGGACATCCGCATGCCCGGGACGGACGGCCTCACCGCCACCGCGGAGATCTGCGCCGATCCGGAATTGCGCGGCACCCGCATCCTGATCCTCACCACGTACGAGACCGACGAGTACGTCGCGCAGGCGCTGCGCGCGGGCGCCGGCGGGTTCATCGGCAAGGGCATCGGGGCCGAGGACCTGGCGGACGCCGTGCGCACGGTCGCCGACGGCGACACGCTCCTGTCCCCCGCCGCGACCCGCTCCCTGGTCTCGCGTTTCCTGGCCGCACCGGACGGCGCCCCGCCGCGCGACCCCGGACGGCTCGCCGCACTCACCCCGCGGGAGCGCGAGATGGTGGCCCTGGTCGCGACCGGCCTGTCCAACCAGGAGATCGCCGAGCGGGAGTTCCTCAGCCCCTTCACCGTCCGCGCCCACGTCCAGCGGGCGATGACGAAGCTGGAGGCCCGCGACCGGGCGCACCTCGTCGTCATCGCCTACCGGACGGGCCTGGTCCGCGCCGCCCCCGACGACCACACCGGCCACCCGTCGTAGCCCGATCGGTGACATGATCGTCGGTTACAGTCGTCCCATGCTCCGGGGCCGGGACGACGATCTGCGTGCCGTCGACGAGGTGCTCAAGGGCGCGCGGTCCGGGCGGAGCGGGGTCCTCGTGATCTACGGGGACCCGGGGATCGGTAAGACCGCGCTGCTCTCCCACGCGACGGAACAGGCCGCCGGCGCGCGCGTCCTGCGGTGCACCGGGGTGGAGACCGAGGCCGAGTTGCCGTTCGCCGCCCTGCACCAGTTGCTGCGCCCCGCTCTCACCCGGGTGGGCTCCCTGCCCGGCCCGCAGGCGGCGGCCCTGCGCGGTGCCCTGGGCCTGGGCGCGGGCGGGGGCGAGAACCGGTTCGTGATCGGGCTGGCGACGCTCTCGCTGCTGTCGGAGATCGCCGAGGACGGGCCGCTGGTCTGCCTGGTGGACGACGCCCACTGGCTGGACCGGGCGTCCGCCGACGCGCTGCTGTTCGCGGCGCGGCGGCTGGACGCCGAGGGCATCGCGCTCATCATCGCCTCGCGCGACGGTTTCCACGCGCCCGGCCTGCCGGAGCGGCGCCTGCGTCCGCTGGCCCCCGGGGCGGCCGCCGCGCTGCTGCGCGACCGCGATCCCGACCTGGCCGACGCGGTGAGGGCCAGGGTACTCGCGGAGAGCGGCGGCAACCCGCTCGCGTTGATCGAGCTGCCCCGCACCGGTGCCGGGTTCGCGCCCGCGCCCCTGCCGCGCCGCATCCAGGAGGCCTACGGGGCCCGTATCGACGCGCTGCCGCCGCCGACGCGGGCGCTGATCCTCGTCGCCGCGGTCGAGGGCACCGGTGACCTGGGCGTCGTCCTTCGCGCGGCCGAGCTGCTGGGAGCCGGCCCGCCGGCGTTCGGCGGCGCGGAGGAGCTGGTCACGGTCGCCGGCGGCACCGTGACCTTCGCGCACCCGCTGATGCGGTCCGCCGCCCTCCACGTGGCCTCGCTGGACGAGCGCCTCGCCGCGCATCGCGCGCTGGCCGAGGTGCTGCGCGACGAGGAGGACCGGCGGGCCTGGCACCTGGCCGCGGCAGCGCTCGGTCCCGACGAGCAGGTGGCGGCCGCGCTGGAGCGCACCGCGGAACGGGCCAGGGAACGGCAGGGGCACGCGGCCGCCGCGGCCGCGCTCGAACG
>NZ_CAACUY010000019.1 GCF_900659615.1 Actinomadura fibrosa
GCCGAGCGGTACCAGGTGGCGACGCACTACACCGACTGGCGGGGGAAGGAGGCGAAGGTCTCGCGCGACACGCTCGTGGCGGTCCTCGCGGCGCTCGGCCGGCGGGCGCAGCCGGCCGTCCCGCCGGTGCTGGTCGCCGGCGGCCTGCGGCTGGACCCCGGGCGGCGGACCGCGACGCGGGACGGGCGCCGCCTCGACCTCAGCCCGAAGGAGTTCGCGGTGCTGGAGCTGCTCATGGGCGCGGCGGGCCGGGTCGTGTCCGCGGAGGAGCTGCTGGAGCGGGCGTGGGACGAGGCCGCCGACCCGTTCACCGGCACCGTGAAGGTGACGGTGAGCCGGCTGCGGCGCAAGCTCGGCGACCCGCCCGTCCTGGAGACGGTGCCGCACGCCGGCTACCGGATCTGACCATGGGCCTCCGGTGGACGATACGGCTCCGGCTGACGCTGCTCTGCGGCGCCCTGTTCGCGGCGGCGGGCGCGGCGCTGCTCGCGGTGACGTACCTGCTCGCGACCCGCGCGCTGCCCTGGGCGGGCATCGAGCCGCCGCGCCCGCCCGACCTCGGCCTCCCGGGCCCGCCGCCCGGCGTCCCGGACGTGCCGGACCCCGCGTCCCGGGCGGACGACCTGCGCCAGTTCCTGCTGGCGTCGGTGCTCGGGCTGGTGCTCATGACGGTCGTGGCCGTGGGGCTCGGCTGGCTGCTGGCGGGCCGCGCGCTGCGGCCGCTGCGGGCGATGGCGGCGACCGCGCGGGACATCTCCGCCCGGTCGCTGCACCGGCGCCTCGCCGTCCGGGGACCGGCGGACGAGGTCAAGGACCTCGCCGACACCGTCGACGGGCTGCTGGACCGGCTGGAGGCGTCGTTCGAGGCGCAGAAGGCGTTCGTCGCCCACGCCTCGCACGAGCTGCGGACGCCGCTGACGTTCGAGCGGAGCCTGCTGGAGGTGACGCTCGCCGACGAGGACGCCGCCGCCGCGACGCTGCGGACCGCGTGCCTGCGCGTCCTCGACAGCAACCGGAGGCAGGAGCGGCTGATCGCCGCGCTGCTCACCCTGGCCCGCGGCCAGCGGGGCCTGGACCACCGCGAGGACCTCGACCTCGCGGTCATCGCCGCGACCGTCCTCGACCGCCCGGCGGCGCCCGACCATCCGGCGGCGCCCGGGCGCGCGGCGGGGGAGGGGCCGGTAGTCGAGGCGGAGCTCGACCCGGCTCCCACCGTGGGCGACGCGAGGTTGGTCGAGCGGCTGGTCGCGAACCTCGCCGACAACGCCGTCCGGTACAACGTGCCGGACGGGCGGGTCGTGATCCGGACCGGCGTTCACGGGGGCCGCCCGACCCTGTGCGTCGGCAACACCGGGCCGGTCGTCGCCCCCGAGGACGCCGCCGCCCTGGTCCGGCCGTTCACGCGCCTGGAGCGGGGCCGAACCGGCGACGGCGGCGGCGGCGACGGCCTCGGCCTCGGGCTGTCGATCGTCGCCGCGATCGCCGGTGCCCACGGAGCCGACCTCGACGTCTGCGCGCGTCCGGGCGGCGGGCTGGACGTGCGCGTGGCCTTCCCGCCCCCGCCCGACCCGCCCGGCCCGCCGCCGCTGCCGTGAACCGCTAGATCGGCGTGGTCTCGCGCTCCACCGGCGGCTTCGCCTCCTCCAGCTCGGGCGCGCGTTCGGGGACGCTCGCGAGGTCTGCGCGGAAGCGCCGGTTGAGGGCGGCGCGCACCCGGCGCAGCGGACGCCGCGCCTCGGGGCTCTCCACGTCGTCGCGCGGCGGCGGCACGTCGAGCGGGACGGCGGGCGCCGGGCGCGGGTCGGTGATGGCCGCGATCTCCTCGTCCGAGAGGTGCCGCTCGACCTCGCTGAACCGGCCGTCGGGCGACTGGCGGATGATGCCGGTCTCCAGCCCGTGCGTGACGAGCCCGAGGTCGCGGCGCTGGAGGCCGACGCAGATCCGGTACGCGACGATGTAGGCGAGCACCGGCCCGAGGACGACGGCGAACCGGAAGAACCAGGTCGTCCAGAACAGCGAGACGTCGAACTTGTGCGCGAGGACGTCGTTGCCGCCCGCGAGCCACAGCATGCCGTAGAACACGACGCCGCCGGCGCCGACGCCCGTCCGCGCCGGGACGTCCCGGGGACGGTCGAGCAGGTGGTGGATCTGGTGGTCGCCGGTGACCCAGCGCTCGATCCACGGGTAGGCGGCCAGCCCGGTGAACAGCAGCCCGGGGACGCCGAGGACGGGCAGGACCACGTTCAGCGAGAGCGTGTGGCCCCACGCCGTGATCTCCCAGCCGGGCATGACGCGCAGCGCGCCCTCCAGCCAGCCCATGTACCAGTCCGGCTGGGAGCCCGCGCTGATGGCGCCGGGGTCGTACGGCCCGAACAGCCAGACCGGGTTGATCTGGACGAACGCGGCCAGCAGCGTCGTGACGCCCGCGATCCACAGGAACAGCGCCGACGTCTTCCCGATGAACACCGGGAAGAACGGGTAGCCGCGGACGGTGCTGTTCGTGCTGCCCTTCCCCGGGAACTGCGTGTGCGTCTGCCGCCACGTCAGCACGACCGCGTGCAGCGGAATCAGCGCGGCGAGCAGCCCCGGGATCAGCAGCACGTGGATGACGTACAGCCGCGGGATGATGTCGTTGCCGGGGAACTCCCCGCCGAACAGGAACATCACCAGGTACGAGCCGACCAGCGGGATCGAGGCCGTCGCGCCCTCCAGGATCCGCAGGCCCGTGCCCGACAGCAGGTCGTCCGGCAGCGAGTAGCCGAACAGCCCGTTGAACATCACCAGCACGAACATCAGCACGCCGATGATCCAGTTCAGCTCGCGCGGCTTGCGGAACGCGCCGGTGAAGAAGTTGCGCAGCAGGTGGACGAGGATCGCGGCCATGAAGATCAGCGTCGACCAGTGGTGGATCTGCCGGACGAGCAGCCCGCCCCGGACATCGAAGCTGATCTTCAGCGTGGAGGCGTACGCCTCGCTCATCTCGACGCCGCGCAGCTTGGTGTAGGACCCGTCGTACACGACCTCGTGCATGCTCGGCTTGAAGAACAGCGTGAGGTACACGCCGGTCAGCAGGATGATCACGAACGAGTACATCGCGATCTCCCCGACCAGGAAGCTCCAGTGGTCGGGGAACGCCTTGCGCAGGGCCTTCTTCGCGAAGGACGTCGTGCCGAACCGCTCGTCCAGCGCCCGCGTCGTGGCGTCCAGCGCCCGCGGCGGCCGCCCGGCCGCGCGGGCCCCGGCCGGCTCCCGTGTCCCCGCCATCGTCACCGTCCTCTCATCGATCTCTGGACATACGACCGATCAGGGGGGACGGATGTGACATCGTCCGATGTGCACCGCGTCACATGTTCCTGTCACCTTCCCGGGCGGACAGTCCACAGGTCGCGGCGCTCATGACGGCGAAGCCAGCGCGTCCGGTAGGCGAACCGGACCGGCGGGGGCAGCATCGCCAGCACGGCGCGGCTCGTGTCCTCGGACGCGCCGTCCAGCAGCCAGGGCAGGAAGTCGCGCAGGCCGCGGAAGCCGATCTCGCGCCGGAACTCGACCTCGAACGTCCCCCACTCGTACGGGGTGAGGAGTTCGTGGACGAGCGGCAGGGCCTTCGCCTCCGTGTAGTCGAGCAGCGTGGCCACCGCCTCCGGCAGTTCGCGCGCGCACCACGCGAAGACGTGCCCGTCGCCGCGCTCCAGGGCCGTGTCGACCGTGTCGAACAGCGGGACGAGCCGCAGGCCCAGGAACTCCATCGCGTCGACGAGCGGCGGACGCGGCCCGGCGCCCGGCACCCTGCCGCGCATCACCGTCCACAGCGCCCGCTCCTCCGCCGCCCGCTGGGCGAGCCAGTGGAGCCTGAACGTCTCCCAGCCGTTCCGCACTCCCCGCGAACCCACCGCCCCGTCCACGCCCCCGGCGGCCTCCAGCCGGGCCATGTCGCGTCGGAACGCGCCGTACATGGCGTGCAACATCGTCAGGTCGAACTGTCTGCGCGTGCTCTTTTCCGGACTGGCGCCCACTGCTCCTCCACGTCATCCACGTCCGGCCGCTACCAATGCAGATGGATCAGAGGCCCGAAACGTGACAGCCGGCGGAGGAAAAGATGCGGCGCGTCGCCCGGCACCGGCACCGGCGCCCGCTCTCGCGCTGCCGCGGGAGCGGGCGCGGGCGCGCCTCAGAGCGGCGCGCAGTCGAATCCGGAGACCCTCTGGGGAAGCTGCACGACGCCCGCGGGGGAGCTTCCCTCCTCGTCGTCCTCGCAGAGGAAGTCTTGTCGTCGCTCGCCCGCGAGATGAGGAGGAATCCCTCCTCGATCGGACCCTCCGTCAGGGCCCCCTCGGAGCCGGCGCAGCCCGGCGAGCCCCACGCCTCGCCCTTCTTGCCGGCGTACGTCCGGTCGCAGGTGTAGGTGGTCTCGGCGTCGCGCGGTGCCGTCTCGCTGGCGCGCGCGGAACGAGCCGCGGGGACGGCGAGCGCGGAGGCGGCGGAACAGGCGAGCACGACCGCCGTCAGCAGGCGGAGGCCGGAGGGGTTCGTACCGTTCATGGGGGGCGACTCCTGAACTAGGTGACGTGGAGCAACAGCATAGTGACGCAAGGTAGTCATGCGCGACACGTTCGGTTACCAGCGCCCGGATGAGACATCCCCGGACGGTCGCCGGCCCGAGCGGGAGCGCGGCGGGCGCGAGACCGCGGAGCGCGGCGGGCGCGAGACCGGGGAGCGCGGCGGCCACTAGACTCCCGCCATCGAACGCGCGCGACCACCCCGGCTCACCGAACACCCGGACGCCCCGCCCGCCGGCCCGCGACCCGGCGGAGGGCGGCTGGCCGAGGTCTACGACCCGGCCCGTCCGGGGCTGCCGCGCGGGCGCAGCAGCCTGCCCGCCGAGGTCGTCCGCGAGGCGCAGCGCGACCGCCTGCACCGCGCGGTGATCTCCGCGGTGGCGGAGGAGGGCTACGCCACCGCCACCGTCGCGCACGTCGTGGCCCGCGCCCGCGTCTCGCGCAAGGCGTTCTACGACCACTTCTCCGGCCTGGAGAGCTGCTTCCTCACGGCGCTGGACGCGGCGCAGCAGGTGATCGCGAAGGAGCTGACGGGGGCGCCCCGCGACCCGTCCGCCGCCGACCCGTCCCTCGCCGTGCTCCGCGGCGGGCTGCGCGCCTACCTGGCGCTGTGCGCGCGGGAGCCGGAGTACGCGCGGTGCATCTTCATCGAGCTGCCCGCCGCCGGGCCGCGCGCCGTCAGGGGCCGCGACCGCGGCCACCGCATGGTCGCCGACCTGCTGCGCCGGTGGCGCGAGCGCGCCGCGGCGCGGCACCCGGAGTGGCGGCCCGTCCCGGACGAGTGCCACCTCGCGGCCGTCGGCGCGGTCGCCGAGCTCGTCACCGCGCACGTCGCGCGCGGCGAGACCGAGCGCCTGCCCGCCCTGCACGGCGTGATGACCGGCATCGTGCTCCGCGTCCTGGACGCCCCGATCCCGGACTGACGGCCGCGTCCCGGACGCCCGCTCACGCGCGGATGTAGCGCACGACGAGCGCGGCCAGCTCGTCCACCATCCGCTCGCGGGGGATGGGCGGCCGGTCGAGCACGTACTTGATCGAGAGCTGGCCCACCGTCTCGGTGAGGATCCACAGCGTCGCGTCCACGTCGAGGTCCTCGCGGAACGCGTCCCGGTTGAGCAGCAGGTACACGCGGACGAGGTCGGTCAGCCGCCGCTGGAGGGCGGCCAGCTTGTCGAAGGGGCCGAGCCGCGGGATCTGCTCGACGATGATCCGCAGCAGGTCGGCGTCCTCCTCCAGCAGCCGGATCTGCGCGTCCAGCAGCGCCCGGCCCGCCACCTGCCACGGCTCGGCCATGGTGGACTCGATCTGCGCGCCGAGCCGGTCCGCGAGCCGGTCGGCGAACCGGTCCAGCACCGCGACGACGATGGCGTCCTTGTTGGGGAAGTACTGGTACAGCGAGCCGTTGCTGATCCCCGCGGCCTCCGCGATCCGGTTGGTGGACGCGCCGTCGTAACCGCGCTCCGACAGCACCCGGGTCGCCGCCGCGAGGATCCGCTCGACCGTCCGGCGCGAGCGCTCCTGGCGGGGCGTCCTGCGCGGTGACATGTCAGGTGGATGCGTCATGAGGCACCGCTCCGCCGTGTAAGCGACTGCTTATTCGCGTTCAACCTAACGGAGCGGGCGGAGCGCCGCCACCGCCGGCGGCGAGCCGCGCCTCCCGCCACGGCGCCGCGGGCCGTACGGTGCTGCCATGGGAATGGTGCATACGGTGGGACTCGTCCTGCATCCGCAACGCGACTCCAAGGAGGCCGTCGACACGATCGTCGGCTGGGCCGGTCGCCGCGGCGGGACGGTACTGGGGCTTCCCGAGGAGATCGGCCGCATCGACTGCAGCGCGATACCGGCCGGGCCCGGAGCGCTCGTCGAGCGCGCCGACCTGCTCGTCAGCCTCGGCGGGGACGGGACGATGCTGCGCAGCATGCGGCTGGTGTCCGGGCAGCGCACGCCCGTCCTCGGCGTCAACCTCGGCCGCCTCGGCTTCCTCGCCGAGATCGACGTCAAGGACCTGCCGGACGCGCTGACGAGCATCGACGAGCACCGCTACCAGGTCGAGCCGCGGATGGCGATCTCGGCGGAGCTGCCCGGCGGCGAGACCGTCAGCGCCTTCAACGACATCGCGCTGGTGCGCGTCCCCGGCGACGGGCTGGCGGCGGTGGAGGTCGCCGTCCACGATCAACCATTCGTCCGGTACGCCGGGGACGCGGTGATCGTAGCGACCTCGACCGGTTCGACCGCCTACAGCTACTCCGCGGGCGGCCCGATCGTCTCGCCCGCCGTGGAGGGCTTCCTCGTGGTGCCCGCGGCCGCGCACTCGACGTTCAACCGCGCGGTCATGCTGTCCGCGGACGAGGAGGTCACGCTGCGGCTGCTGCCGACCTGCGGGACCCTGGCCGTGGAGGTGGACGGCGGCGTCGCCGCGCAGGTCCATCCGGGCGACTGCGTCCGGGTGACCGCCGCCCGCGGCGCCGCGAGCGTCGTCCGCCTCGGCGACTCCACCTTCTACGAGCGCGCCCGCCGCAAGCTCCGCGTCAGCGGCAGCGCCGAAGCCGACTGATCACCGCTCCGACACACCGACCCGAGCCTGGACCGCGCCCCCCTCCCGCGCGATCCACGCCTCGGCTCGCGGCATGCGCTCCTTGACGCCTCCGTTCCAGAGGCGCCGGAACAGCGGATCGGCCGCGGCCGCCGCGCGGCTGGTCACGTGGAAGCGGTGGATCATCCGCTCGGCCAGGGGAACCAGGTCACGACGCTGCCGCCCGGACATCCCGTAGGCGTCGGCGAACACCGCCGCGCGCCGGGGGATGTCCGCTTCGACGAGGGCGGGCGGCCGGTCCCTGGGGTCCAGCAGCGGCGCCCACCAGTAGAGGGCGTTGGCGATGTCATAGACCCGGGTGGTCGGACGGGCGAGGTCGAAGTCGATGAGAGCCGCGGGGAGCCCGTAGCGGAAGACCACGTTGCCCGGGCAGTAGTCCCGGTGGCCGACGAGTTCGGCGCCGCCGTCGACGAGCGGGATGCCTTCCGTCCCGGGCAGCGTCGCCCAGACGGCATCGTCGGGCGGCGTCCAGCCCTCCGCAGCGTCATGAAGCCGCCGGATCAGACGAGCCAAGGCGACCAGGACGTCCTCACCCGTGGCTTCGGGCGGAAGCGGCTCGCGTGGAACATCGCCCGGCACGAACGACAGCATCTCCCAGCCCTGCTCGTCGAGGCCCAGGGGTTCGGGAGCGTCGGTGAACCCGGCCTGACGAAGGTGGGCGAGGTAGGCGTGGACCGTGGCGGTGAAAGGCCTGACCGGACGACGCACGGTGGCCCCGACACGGGTGATGTCCGGCGTCACACCTTCCGCTGCGAGCGGGACGGCCGGCACGAGGCCGCTGTCCTGGCCGTCCCGCTGCACGTCTCTCGACCCGGTTACTTCCAGGTGTCGTTCGCGGTGTGGGGGGACGTGCCGGTCGTGTAGGTGCGGTTCGCGCCGCTCTCCCAGGTCACGGTGCCGGAGCCGTCCTTCTTGATGTACTTGTACTCGATCTTCGTGCCGGTGGGAAGCGCCGCCGTGCCGCTCCAGACCGGGTAGTTCGCGGACGAGAGCGGGACCGCGGCGGCCGGGTTCCACGAGCCGAGGGCCGCGACGTTGCCGACCAGGTAGACGTTCGTGCCCCAGGTCGTGGTGGCGTTGACGTTGAAGGCGTCGGTGACGGTCGCCGGTGTACTGGTCGGCGGGGGAGTCGAGCCGGACATCGCGCCCACGTGGATCGCGACCGCGCCGTTCGCCGGGATCGTCACGCTCGCGGTGCCGCCCGACACGGTGACCGTCGTCCCCGCGCAGCCGCCGTTCGCGGTGCCGCCCGTGATGACGTCGCAGTACGCGCCGTCCGGCAGGCCGGTCGTGTACGTGGCGGTGGACGGGGAGCCCGAGTCGTTCAGGCCGATCCAGCCCCTGCCGCCGCGGCTGAACCCGATCACGTTGCCCGCGGTGGCCGTGAAGTTGGCGACGGTGGTCGCGGACGCGGTCGCGTTGTGCCAGCCCACCATGCCCTTGACCCCGGTCGACCGGGTGAGGCACTGCCAGCCGGACGAGCAGTTCGCGTCCGTGACGAAGCCGTTCGCGTCGGCGGGCGGCGACTGGCCCGACGACGACCAGGTGAACCCGTCGTACACGGTCGGCTTCCCGTACGGGTAGGCGAGGAGGAAGTAGGTGGCGAGCGTGTAGTCGGCGCCGCTCTTGTAGCTCAGCGTCGATCCGTCCCGCTCCGTGTCATGGTTGGTGACCATGGCGTAAGTCTGGGCGCCGCTCGCGTCCAGCGACCATGAGGGGATGCCCGACAGGTTCGACAGCGTCCCGTTCTGGAACTGGGTCTTGAGCCCCATCGCGTAGGAGAAGCCGAGCACGTCGCCGTTGGACGTGAACGCGGAGGGCTTCAGGTCCGCGGTGGTCGAGCCGGGCATCACCTCCTGCGCGATGTACGGCGCCTTGCCCTCGGCGGTGGTCGGGTTGAGCGCGCTCCTGATGGCCGCGAAGTCGCTCTGGGCGATGTGCTTGGCGGCGTCGACGCGGAACCCGTCCACGCCGAGCCCGATCAGGTCGTTGAGATAACCGGCGATCTTGCCGCGGACGTAGGAGCTCTGCGTCTTGAGGTCGGACAGGGACACGAGCTCGCAGTTCTGCACCTCGGACGTGTTGTTCCAGTCGTCGATGCCCGCGTCGTCGTCGTTGCAGTAGCCGTCGTTGGCGTGGTGGAAGTCGCCGTAGCCGTACGGGACGGCGGGGTACGAGAACCCGGGCGGGTCGAACGTCGATCCGCCGTAGGTGGTGTTCAGCGTGTTGTTGTGACCCGCCATGTGGTTGACGACGGCGTCCACGTACACGCGGACCCCCGCGTTGTGGCACGCGGTGACCATCGCGGCGAACTGGGCGCGCGTGCCGAGGCGGCTCGTCAGGCCGTACGAGACGGGCTGGTACACCTCCCACCACGGGTGGGCGCCGTCGCCGTTGGACGCGAGGCTCACCGACTCGGCGGGCGGCGCGACCTGGACGGCGCCGTACCCGGCGGGCCCGAGGTGGCCGGTGCACGCCGCCGCGACGGAGTTCCAGTTCCATTCCCACAGGTTGGCGGTGACGTCACTGTCGTTGAGCGCGACCGCGGCCCGCGCGGACCCGTCGGGGAGCAGCGCGACCGCGGGGGTGAGCCCGCCGAGCACGAGGGTCCCGGCGGCGAGGAGGGACTTGATCCCGGCAGGACGGGAGCCGGGACGGGAGCGTGGGCGGGAGCGGGGGCGGGAGCGGGGGCGGAGCCGGGTACCGGATCCGCGTCTGGGCAGGGGGCTTCCACGTTGCATGTCGGCGAACTCCTGTCACGCGGGCGCCTGGCGGGCGCCCAAGGGGGTGGGGGACGGCCGTCCGCGAGCAACGTGAGAATGCTCTGTTCTTGCAAGCCCGTCAAGAGCTTGCGCAAGTTTTCAGTGTTCTTGCTGCAACGCCTCACGGCGTTCGCGCTGCGGGACCACGGTGTACTTCGGGTCCTCCGCCGAGCGGACCCCGGCGTGGAACACGCCGAACCGCGTGCAGGCGGACGCGGCCAGCAGCGCCGCGCCGCTCAGCGCCGCCGCCGCACGGCTCCGCCCTCCGAGCAGCGCGCCTCCGGCCGCGCCCGCGACCGACAGCACCTCGGCCGTCCGCATCAGCCGTCCGGACCGGCCCTCCCGGTACGGCTCGGCGACCATCCCGAGCCGGCGCCGCATCAGCGTCACGGCGGCCAGGTCCAGCGCCGTGCCGAACACGGCGGCACCGCGGGCGGGCCCGTTCTCCCCGCGCGGCGCGGCGATCAGCGCCATCCCGGACGCGGCGGCGGTCGCCGAGCCCACGAACACGAACGGCAGCTCGCGATAGCCCCCGTGCCACGCCGGGACCGCGGTGTCGGCCGCCAGCACGGCCGTGTAGGACGCGACGACCGGACCGAGCACCGCAGCGCCCGCCGTCGCCGCGGCACCGAGCCGCGGGAACCACCCCGTCACGTCCAGGACGGCCGCCGCCCCCGCCGCCGGACCGTACGCGGCGAGCACCCACGACCCCACGCTCATCGGCGACGTCGGCTTGACGACGCGCAGCATGTGGTGGAACCGCGCCGGCCTCCCGAGGTCGTGCACCAGCGCGTACGTGGATCCGGCGATGGCGGCGAGCGAGGAGATCTTCAGCGCCCGCGCGGTGGCCGGAAGGCCGGTCAGCTGCGCCCCCGCCGCGAGCACCGACCCCGCGCCGGCCAGCCCGCCGAGGAAGAAGTACCCGGCGATGTCACGGGCCTCCCACTTCGGCGGGTTGAGGATCGGCTTGCCGTAGTACGACGTGAACTCCGCGTCCGGGACCATCGCGCGCTCACCGCGCCCGCCCCGGCGCCGCTTACCGTCCCGGCGCCCGCCGCGGGGATGCTCGCCCTTGCCGACCACGGCCTCCCGGCCCGGCCGCTCTCCGCGGACGCCGCCCTCGCCGACCTCCGACGTGCTCATCGGCGGCCTCCCCGGCGTGCGTGCAGGGCGTCCCCCGTCGTGCTCATCGGCGGCCTCTCCGGAGTCGGTCTAGGGCGTCCGCCGACGTGCTCATCGGCGGCCTCCCCGGCGTCGGTTTAGGGCGTCCCCCGTGTTGCTCATCGGCGGCCTCCCTGGCGTCCGTTCGCCGCGTACACGGCCGCGATGCCGCCGAGCATGGTCAGCGCCGCGACGCCCGCGTGCTTCCACATGGACGGCAGGTCGCGCGTGGTCACGACGGGGTCCGGCGGCAGCCCGTACACCTCCGGCTCGTCCAGCAGCAGGAAGAACGCCCCGTCACCGCCGACGCCGTCGTCCGGGTTCTCGCCGTAGAGGCGCGCGTCCGACACCCCGTGCTCGTGCAACTGCTCGACGCGCGCCGCGGCCCGCTCCCGCAGCTCGTCCAGCGGACCGTACTGGATGGAGTCGGTCGGGCACGCCTTCGCGCAGGCGGGCTCCTGGCCGGCGCCGAGCCGGTCGTAGCACATCGTGCACTTCCAGGCCCTGCCGTCGCCCTTGCGCTGGTCGATGACGCCGTACGGGCACGCCGGGATGCAGTAGCCGCACCCGTTGCAGATGTCCTCCTGGACGACGACGGTGCCGAACTCCGTGCGGAACAGCGAGCCCGTGGGGCAGACGTCCAGGCAGGCGGCGTGCGTGCAGTGCTTGCACACGTCGGACGCCATCAGCCAGCGGAGCCCCTCGTCGCCACCGGAGCCGTCCGGGACCTCCGCCGTCGCCGTGCCGCCTCCCGCGCCGTCGCCCGTGCCGTCGCCCGTCCGGTCGTCCACCGGGGCCCCGGCGGCGACGCGGCGGTTCTGCTCGATGAAGGCGACGTGCCGCCAGGTGTCGGCGCTGAGCCCCTGCGTGTTGTCGTAGGACATCCCGGTGAACTCAAGGCCGTCCTCGGGGACGCTGTTCCACTCCTTGCAGGCGACCTCGCAGGCCTTGCAGCCGATGCACACCGACGTGTCGGTGAAGAAGCCCATCCGGGGCGGCGGGTCCTGGTAGCCCGCGTCGCGGGCGACCTCCGGCTCGGCCCCGGCGAGCAGGTTGCGTCCGACGAGACCGCTCATCCCCGATACTCCTTCCAGGCCCTGCCAACCTTCCCCGTCGGCGGCCCGCTACACCCCGTCCGCCCTCGGACGGACCCTACAGCGAGCCGGGGCGACTTCCCGGTGCGGAGGCGGGCGCTTCTAGGCGTTCCGAACGGCGGCTGAAGTTCGATTGGCGCTTTTGCTGGAACGGTCCCCATTGAAAAACGTCCGATCGTTGAATACTTGACGTTCCGTTGGGGCTGTTCGGGGGGCTGTAGAGGCCATTCACAGGTGTGGCTCCGGTTGATTTTGTTGTGGAAAATCGGAGATTGACCGGCCATTTTGTTCTGGTTACTCTCGCGTCGAGATCCTGGGTCACGTTCTGCTCTTCGGCCGCCGAAACGCTCGCGTCCATTCCGACGAAGAGGAATCGCATGCGTAAAGGGATCGCCATTTCCGCCGCAGCCGCAGCCGCCGCCGTGCTGGCCCTGACGTCCGCGACCGCCGCCCCCGCCTCCGCGACCGCCGCCCCGGTCCTCGCTCGTACCGCCGGTCCCAACGGCGTGACCATCGAGATCGCCACCGTCAACGGCTCCGGTTGCCCCGCCGGGACCGCCGCCGTGGCCGTGTCGGACGACAAGGAGGCGTTCACCGTCACCTACAGCGACTACATGGCGCAGGCGGGCGGCAGCTCCGCCCCGACCGACTTCCGCAAGAACTGCCAGATCAATCTCAAGGTGCACGTGCCGCAGGGGTTCACCTACGCCATCGCATCGGCCGACTACCGCGGATTCGCCTCGCTGGAGCAGGGCGCCGGCGGCGTCGAGAAGGCGAGCTACTACTTCCAGGGAATGTCGCAGACCACCGCGATAACCCACAACCTGAAAGGCCAGTTCGCCGACAACTGGCAGTTCACCGACACCAACGACGTGGCGCAGCTCGTCTACAAGCCCTGCGGCGAGGAGCGGAACTTCAACATCAACACCGAGCTGCGGGTCAGCAAGGGCACCTCCGACCCGGCGAAGGTCAGCTTCCTGGCCATGGACTCCACGGACGGCAGCATCAAGACCACCTACCACTTCGCCTGGAAGCGCTGCCCGTAACCCCTTCACGCCCCACCCCAGAGGAGACGACTCCCATGCACAAGGCAATCACGGCCATGGCGGCGTGCGCGGCCGCCCTCGCCACGGCCGCGGCCACGGCGGCGGCCCAGGCTCCGGCGGCGTCCGGCGCGTCCGCGGACGACCCGCCGCCGCCGGACCGGATCGTCATCGACGTCCTCACCGTCAACGGCTCGGGTTGCCCGGCCGGCACCGCAGCGGTCGCCGCCGCGAGCGACAACACCGCCTTCACCGTCACCTACAGCGACTACCTCGCCCAGGCCGGCGGCGACTCCGACCCGACCGCGTTCCGCAAGAACTGCCAGATCAACCTGCGCGTCCACGTGCCGCAGGGGTTCACCTACGCGATCGCCGGCGCCGACTACCGCGGCTTCGCCCACCTCGCCGCCGGCGCGTCCGGCCTCGAACGGGCGAACTACTACCACCAGGGCATGTCGCAGACCACGCCGGTCAGCCACACGCTCAAGGGCGCCTACTCCGACGACTGGCAGTTCTCCGACCGGACGCCCGTCGCCGAGCTCGTGTTCAAGCCGTGCGGCGAGGACCGCAACTTCAACATCAACACCGAGCTGCGCGTGAACAAGGGCTCGTCCGGCGCCGGCGAGACGAGCTTCATGGCGTTCGACTCCGCCGACGGCAGCGTCAGGACGACGTACCACTTCGCCTGGAAGCGCTGCCCGGGCACCTGACGGCTCCTCCGTCCGGGCGGCGCCCTCACTCGGGGGAGGACGCCGCCCGGACGCGAGGCCAAGAGGAGGCGGCCCGTGCGGCTGCGAGACGGCGCGGGGCCGTGCGGACGCGAGGCCGTGCAGGTGCGGGGCCGTGCGGGTGCGGGGCGGCGCGGGGGCTGTGCGAACGCGGGGCGGCGCGGGGGCGTGCGGGCGCGGGGCGTGCGGGTGCGGGGTGGCGCGGGGCCGTGCGAAAGCGGGTGCGGGGCGGTGTTGGGTCAGCGGGCCAGGTGGCGGGAGATGACCAGCCGCTGGATCTGGTTCGTCCCCTCGAAGATCTGCATGACCTTCGCCTCGCGCATGAACCGCTCGACGGGGAAGTCGCGGGTGTACCCGGCGCCGCCGAGGACCTGCACGGCGTCGGTGGTCACCTTCATGGCGTTGTCGGTGGCGACCAGCTTGGCGATGGACGCCTCGCGGCCGTACGGACGGCCCGCGTCCCGCAGCCGCGCGGCGGCGAGGTAGGTGGCGCGGGCCGACTCGACCGCGGCGGCCATGTCCGCCAGCACGAACGCGAGGCCCTGGTGCTCGATGATCGCCTTCCCGAACGCCTCGCGCTCCTTGGCGTAGCCGACCGCGGTGTCGAGCGCGCACTGCGCGAGGCCGGTCGCGACCGCGGCGATGCCGAGGCGCCCCGCGTCCAGACCCGCGAGCGCGATCGACAGCCCCTGGCCCTCGTCCCCGATGAGGTGATCGGCGGGGATCCGCGCGTCCACCAGGCGGACCGTCGCGGTCGTCGACCCCATCAGGCCCATCTTGTCCTCGGGCTCGTCGAACTCCAGACCGGGCGTCCCGGCGGGGACGTGGAAGCACGAGATGCCCCGCGAGCCGTTGTCGGACGTGCGGGCCATGACGGTGTAGAAGTCCGCCTTGCCGCCGTGGGTCGTCCACGCCTTGGCGCCGTTGAGGACGTACGAGTCGCCATCGCGGACGGCCCGCGCCCGCATCGCCGCCGGATCGGAGCCCGCGTGCGCCTCCGACAGGCAGTACGCGCCGAGCTGCTCGCCGGACAGCATCCCCGGCAGCCACCGCGCCCGCTGCTCGTCCGTGCCGTACGCGAACAGCGGGAAACAGGACAGCGCGTGCACGCTGACGCCCACCCCGACGCTCGCCCAGGCGGCCCCGATCTCCTCCAGCACTTGCAGGTAGACCTCGTACGGCTGGGCGCCGCCGCCGAACTCCTCCGGGTAGGGGAGCGTGAGGAGGCCCGCCCGTCCGAGCGTGGTGAACACGTCGCGGGGGAAGGTGCCGGTGCGCTCGGCGTCCGTCACCCGCGGCGCGAGCTCCTTGGCCGCGATCTCGCGGGTGAGGGCGACGAGGTCCTCGGACTCCTGGGACGGCAGGTGGCGCGTGGCGGGCATGCGTGACTCCTTTCGCCCTCCGAACAGTACCAGGGCCGGTACTCAAGAACCGGTCTTGGTACTCTCCTGCCCATGACCTCGGCGGACGAGACGGTACGCGCCCTCGACACGAAGGCGGCGCGCCGCCGCGACGCCCTCATCGAACGGCTCATCGAGGTCTTCCTCGACCGAGGCTTCGCCGACCTGAGCGTGGCCGAGCTCGCCGCCCTGCTGCGCTGCTCCAAGAGCACCCTCTACACCGTCGCCGCGAGCCGCGAGCAGATCATCGCCGCGGTCGTCCGCGCGTTCTTCCGCCGCGCCACCGCCCAGGTCGAGGCGGCCCTGGAGGAGCACGCCGGCGAGGACGCCGACCCGGCCGAGCGAGTCGGCGCCTACCTGCGCGCCATCTCGGACGCGCTCGCCCCGGCCTCGCCCGCGTTCTTCGCCGACCTCGACGCGTTCGCCCCGGCCCGCGAGATCTATAAGCGCAACACCGCGTTCGCCGTCCAGCGCATGCAGGGCCTGGTGCGCGAGGCGTCCGCCGGCGCGGACGCCGCGTTCGTCGGCGCGGTCGCCGGCCAGGTCATGGAGTCGATCCACCGCGGCGAGATCAAGGAACGAACGGGCCTCGACGACTCCGCGGCCTACGCCGCCCTAGCCGCCCTGATAGTCGCAAGAATGACCACACCCCCGCGAGAATGACCGCGCCACCCGGATGATCGCGCCACAGGGACGGTCGCGCGGCCCGTATGACCATGTCCGCGCCGGACCCTCTGCAACGTGAACGGACCTCTGCACCGTGAACGGGCGGTCTGCGCCACGAATGAACCCTCCGCACCGTGAACGGGCTGTCTGCGCCGTGGACGGGCTGTCTGCGCCGTGGACGGGTTGTCTGCGCCGTGGACGGGTCGTCTGTGGCACGAACGGGCCGCAATCGGCCGTGCGGGAAGGGGGCGGGGTGTTGTGACGCCTGGTGCTACATGTCAGGCTTCGTGGTGCTTTGTCCCCGTCCCCTCCCACCGGAGACCGAAGTCATGCGCAAAGCCGCGCTAGCATCGCTCCTCGGCCTGTCGCTCGTCGCCACCACCCTCACGGCGACCGAGGCCGCGGCGGCGCCCGCCCCGTCCAGGCTGGCCTCGCTCGTCACGCTGAAGGCCGTCCGCCACCACCAGCTCAACCTGCAGAAGGTCGCGGACGCGAACGGCGGCAACCGGGCCGCCGGGCTCCCCGGCGGAACGATCACCGTCAAGTACATCGCGGACCAGCTCAAGCGCGCCGGGTACAGCCCCCAGATCCAGAACTTCACGTTCGACTTCTGGCAGGAGCTGTCCGACCCCGTGTTCGCCGAGACCGCGCCGACCCCGAGGACGTTCGCGCCGACCACCGACTTTGCGACCCTCCAGTACTCCGGGTCCGGCGACGTCACGGCCGCGGCGACCGCGGTCGACCCGGACGCCGCCGGCACGGGCAGCGGCTGCGAGGCCGGCGACTTCGCCGGCTTCCCGGCGGGGAACATCGCGCTGATCCGGCGCGGCGGGTGCTTCTTCTCCGTCAAGGCGGACAACGCGATCGCCGCCGGCGCGAGCGCCGTGGTGATCTACCAGGCGCCCGGCACCCCCGGCCCGGTCGCGGGCACGCTGACCAAGCCGTACGCGATCCCGGTGGTCGGGCCGACGAACGCCGTCGGCGTCGACCTCGTCCAGCAGGCCCGGAACGGCGGCGTCACCCTGCACGTCAAGACCGACACCCTCAACCAGAAGCGGCAGACGTCGAACGTCGTCGCGAACACCAAGCGCGGCCGGGCCGACAACGTCGTGGTGGTCGGCGCGCACAACGACAGCGTCACCGAGGGCCCCGGCATCAACGACGACGGCTCCGGGACCGCGACGCTGCTGGCGATCGCGCAGCAGATCGGCAAGCTCGGCGGCAAGATCCGCAACCAGGTGCGCTTCGCGTTCTGGGGCGCCGAGGAGGAGGGCCTGCTCGGCTCGCAGTACTACGTCGACAACCTCCCGCAGGCCGAGCGCGACAAGATCGCGCTGAACCTGAACTTCGACATGCTCGCGTCCCCGAACTTCGTGCGGTTCGTCTACGACGGCGACAACAGCACCGGCGGCAGCAACGTCGAGCCGCCCGCCGGGTCCGGCGCCATCGAGAAGACCTTCAACGACTACTTCGCCGGACGCGGGCTCGCCACCGACCCGACGGCCTTCGACGGCCGGTCCGACTACAACGCCTTCATCACCGCGGGCATCCCGGCCGGCGGCATCTTCACCGGCGCCGAGGGGATCAAGACGCCCGCGCAGGCCGCCGTCTACGGCGGCACCGCCGGGCAGCCGTACGACCCCTGCTACCACCAGGCGTGCGACCGGTACGACAACGTGAACCTCAAGGGCTTCGACCAGATGATCGACGCCACGGCCGCCGTCACCGAGCTGTTCGCCCACAGCACGCTCACCGTCAACGGCAACGAGTTCGCGAAGAAGCGTCCACAGGCCGCCAGGACCTCCGCCGCGCCGCGGACCGGCCCGTCCGCGACCAAGTAGACGAACCGTCCAGCCGTGTGAGGGACGCGTCCGCTCCGGGCGCGTCCCTCACCCTTCTCCTGGCTCACGGCGCCAGCGGCCCGCCTCTGGTTCCGATCTTCCGGGATGCCGCCGACCGTCCCCTACGCTCGGACGTCCCCGCCGCCTGTCCATCTCACGGAACCAGCACGATCCGGCCGAACACCGTGCCCGCGTCCATCTCGCGATGGGCCTGCGCCGCTTGATCGAGCGGCAGCACCTCGTGGACGACCGTACGCAGAGTCCCCTGGGCGGCATCGGCGAACTGGGACGATCGCACGGCCTGCCTCTCGGGACCGGGCACGGTGTCAGAGCTGAACGTGGCGAACGACAGCGATCTACGGAAGGCGTCCATCAGCCGCATCCCGAAGTCCGCCGGCGGCTGACCGCCGACCACGCCGACGGACACATATCGTCCGTTGGCGTTCAGCTTGTCCAGAAAGAGAGGAAGCTGAGGACCGCCCACCACGTCGATCACCACGTCGAACCCTCGTGGCGCATCTGGGCCGCCCTCCCCGGAGCGGTCGAGAACCTCGGTCGCGCCCAAGCCCCGCAGGCGGGCGCCCCGCTCCGCCGACGAAGCGGTGACCACCACCGCGCCCGCGCCACCCCTGGCCGCGAGCTGGAGCGCCGTGATCCCGATGCTGCCCGCCGCACCGCGCACGAGCACCGTCTCGCCCGCTGCGAACCGGGCACGTTCCAGGGCGAAGTGGGCGACCACCCCGGACCCGCCGAGCGCCACCGCATCGGCGCTGAACAGACCAGCAGGCATCGGAAGGACGTCCTCGACCGCGGCGACGGCCTGCTCGGCATATCCACCGGACAGGCCGGTGAACGCCCACACCCGTCGCCCGATCCACGAGTCGTCCACGCCCTCTCCCACCGCTGTGACGCTGCCCGCGACCTCACTGCCGAGAAGATGTCCTTCCCGGAAGCCGTAGGCGGCGAGTGTCCCCCGGCGGATCACCGCGTCCACACCGCCCACCCCGATCGCCTCCGTGGCGATCCGCACCTGCCCCGGCGCGGGAACGGGCACGGGCACATCGACGACCGCCAGGCCGTCCGGACTCCCGAACTTCTCGATCACGACGGCTTTCATCCTGGCCCCCCCAGTCAGCGAATGGACGTTAGCGGCGCGGACGTAGGCGGCGACCCGCGTCCCCCCCGCATCGCTGGTGACGTGCCGAAACGAGACGGCGCCACCGCCATCGGACCGTAACGGACGCACCCGTCCGTTTGGCTAATGTGAGAAACGATGACCAGCCATTTGCCTCACATCCGCTCCGACGCCCGCGACAACCGGGCCCGCATCCTGGACGCCGCCCGCACGGTCTTCGGCGAACAGGGCTTGAACGCGCCCATGCGAGAGGTCGCCCGCCGTGCGAACGTCGGTCCCGCGACTCTCTACCGGCACTTCCCGACCAAGCAGGCCCTCATCGGAGAGACCTTCGCGGAGCAGAGGCGAGCCTGCCAAGCCGCCGTCCGCGAAGCCCTCGCGAACCCCGCTCCATGGCACGGGTTCCAGGAACTGATCGAGCGGATCTGCGAACTCCACGCCCATAGTCGAGGCTTTGCCGACGCCTTCATGACGGCCTACCCCGAGACCATGGATTTCGCCGCCGACCGGGAGCGAACGCTACGCGCGGTCACCGAACTGGCCCGCCGCGCCAAGGAGACCGGCCAACTGCGCCGAGGCTTCGTCATCGACGACCTGATCCTGATGCTCATGGCCCACCGAGGCGTCCAAGACGCACCGCAACCCGCCCGCCTAACGGCCTCCCGCCGTTTCGCCGCCTACATCATCGAAGCCTTCCGCGCCGTCCCGGATTCGGATTCCCCCGTCCCACTACCCCCGCCCCCAAACCTCGAACTCGCCCTCCCATCCACCGCCCACTGACCGCCAGCCGGCGCACTGAGCCGCGGACGCTACGGGTGGGAATCCAGCTTCGCCGCAACCGATCTGGTCTAGATGGGGTTCTCACGATGTTGCCTGGTGAGAGAAATGGTGATGGTTGTGAGTGCTTCGGCGAGAGGCGAGCAGGACGCGACGCTTGCGGATCGGCGTCCGCGTGATGCGTGGTCCGCGATGGAGCGGTTCTACGCGGCGGAGGCGGCGTACGTGGCTGCGGGCGGATACGGCAAGGCGAGCTACGACCAGGTCGCCGCGTATCTGGATCCGGAGGTGGTGCTGCATCAGGCTCCCGGACTGCCGTTCACGGGAATCGGGAAGTGGCAGGGACAGGACGGCATGGAGCGGTTCCTGGCCGTCTTCAGTGAGGTCTGGGAGTCGATGGAATTCCTGGATCAGGAGCACTGGGGGGAGGGAGACACCGTGGTCGTCCACAATTGGGTCCGGTTCCGTGCCCGCGCCACCGGCCGGGAGATCGAGACTCTGATCGTGCAGGTGATCACGGTCAGAGACGGGCGCATGCTCGAATGCCGTCCCTTCTACTGGGACCCCGCCGCCATCGCCGCAGCCTGCGGTTCTCATCTGGATGCGGGTGTGGTCAGCCCGGACGCTGATTCGAGTTGACCCTGACGTTGCGTGAGGCTCCACGCTGACCGCATGACCGACTACTACGACGCGTTCGAGATCAGCCCGGTCCCGCCGCCCGGGCCCGATGTGACGCCGCCTGAGATCTACCGGGGCATCTACGGGATGCCGATGTTCGTCACCGTTCCGACGTCGGACCTGGCCGCGTCCGTCGATTTCTGGACGCGCGGGCTCGGCTTCATCGATCTGTTCTCGGTTCCCGGGCAGGTCACGCACCTTCGACGGTGGGCATTCCAGGACGTTCTGCTCGTCCCGGCCGGCGCCCCGTCAGCCCCTCCGGCGGTGAGCGTCAGCTTCTCCTGCGTGCTGAGCCAGATCGAAGAGATCGCGGAGGCGTGCTCTGCATTGGTTCCCGGATGCACGGAAGGGTCGCGGCAGACACCCTGGAACAGCGTGGAACTGGAAGTCATCACGCCGGAGAACGCGCGCGTGATCATGACCGCGGCCCGTCCCCTCGATCTCGACAGCCCCGAGGCGCGCTACCTGGAAGAATCCGGCTTCACCCTCCCTAAGGGGGAAGATCGCGCAGGTCAGGCGGCCGTGCCAGACTCGACGGCGTGATCGATGCCGCTATGGACGATGCCGTGGGCCCCGACGGGCTGACCGTCGGGGCCGCGGCATCGCACGTGGGAGTCACCGTCCGCACCCTCCACCATTGGGACGCGATCGGGCTCGTCCACCCGTCCGGACGCACCGCCGGTGGTTACCGGCTCTACTCGGCGGCCGACGTCGCACGCATCCACCGGGTGCTCATCTACCGCGAGCTCGGCCTGTCCCTGGACGACATCGGCGACCTTCTCGATGCTCCGGCGGTCGACGTGACCGTGCCGCTGAGGCAGCAGCGCGCCCAGCTCCTCGACCGCATCTCCCGTCTGCGGGCGATGGTCGATGCGGTCGATCGCATGATCGAAGTTGCGAGCACCGGGATCCTGCTGTCCGCGGAGGAACAGGTCGCGATCTTCGGGAAGCGTTGGGAGCCGTCCTGGACCGCCGGGGCACGTGACCGATGGGGCGACACGGCCCAATGGGCGCAGTACGCCGAGCGCGCCGCGGGCAGGACGTCCGAGGACTGGCAGCGGATCGCCGACGGCGTCACAACGCTCGAAGACGACCTGGCAGCCGCGAAGCGCGCCGGAATCATGCCGGGCAGCGCCGAAGCCAACGCTCTCGCGGAACGACACAGGACCTCCATTGACGCGTATTTCGACTGCACGCACTCGATGCACGTCTGCCTGGGGAAGCGGTATGCCGCCGATCCCGTTTTCACGGCCTACTACGAGGCGATCGAGCCAGGCTTGACCGTTTGGCTTCGTGAGATCATCGAGGCTAATGCCCGCGACCGAGGCGTCGACCCGGATTCAGCCACCTGGACGTGACGTACCCGCGTCCCCGCCTACTGTCATTGGGACTGCTGACGCGTCACCCAGGCTTCGGTGGGGAAGTCGAACTCCGCCTGCACCAGGAACTTGTTGACCTTTGCCCCAGAGCAGGACGGCCAGTAGCCGAAGGTCAGCTTGCTACCGCCGAACAGCATCCACCAGGCATCGAAGCCGGCCTTCTCCAGCCTGGCGGTGATCGTGTCCTTCCGCACGCCCGTCAACTCATAGGTGGCTTGGTTGCCCTGCTGAATGGCGATGGTGAACTTCTTTCCTTGCATGGTGCCGACGTAGGTTCCCAGCCATTGAGAGTACTCCGACGCGCACTCCGCCGCCTGAACGGGAGTGGAACTCGCCGAGATCGCAGTAGCGGGGTGAATTGCCGACGGCGCCGCAACAGCGGCGAGGACGGTGGCCAGGGCGAGCACGACGCGCTGAACTTGAGGCATGGCAGGATCCTTTGCATGTCGGAGGACGGTAGTGAACCGTCCTCAGGTCAGGCGCGGTGTGTGCCCACATCATCACTGTAAGTTATCTTTCGCAACTCTCTGTGGCGACAGGTTCGTCTGTCGGGTACCTCGCGCTGCGGCATTCGGTCTCCCGGCGCGATCACTTGCCCTTTGGTGGTCGAGTGACCTGGAAGCAGGTGCTGAGCTCGTCCTTCTGAAGTTGATCCTCGTGGATGCCGCGCGTAATCGGGAATAGTGGGTGTTGTCGCACATGATGGGTTGTGGCTGTTTTGTTGCGGTGCCGCCGTGGCGTGAGGGTGCATCGTGACACGGTGACGGACTGGTTTCTCGCCGCTCGTCACTGTCGCTCCGTGGTCGGCCGATGTCTCTTTTCTCGCTTTTGTGTGGTTGCGGTGAGTGGACGGTTGGGCCGACCCCTTTCCGTCGTGCGAGAGGGTCCCGCCCTCGCGATGATTGCTGGCACGTTGGTTGCTGTCGTCGGTTTCTGGTCAGTGTTCGGCTAACGGTGTCGCGCAACCCGCGCCAGTTCTCCTCGCGGTCGCCGTCCGTGCCGTGCCGCGGTTGCTGCGATCGCCTGGCGCCAGTAAGGGCGCTCTGTTGGTAGGTAGGAGAATCGCGAGCGCGGGGGCCCGGAAGAAGGTCGGATTGGATTGCTGGATATCGCTGCAAGCGATCACGGTCTGCGATATTCTGGTTACAGGCGTTGAGGGGAGGGAAGATGAGTGCCGGAATCGCGGAACTGACTGCCGAAATGCGTGGGCGGGGCGAGTGGGAGCATCGGCGTTTCTTTCCGCCCGGCCCGAAGTTGGCCCTCTGTCTTTCTGGCGGAGACGCCACCTTGGGCACTCTGTCGGAGGCCGAACTGGTCGAGGTCGCTGCGGCGGCGCGTCGGCAGACCGCCTGGGCGCAGGCCCGCGAGCTGGCCGCGATCGCCGAGCTGGCCCGCCGTCGCACTCGCGATGAACAGGACGGCCACCTCGACTACCGGATCCTCTCGGCCCACGAGTCGGTCGTCGAGGAAGTCGCCGCCGCCCTCAGTCTGACCGGTGAGAGCGCCGCCACTCAGGTCCACCTGGCCGAGCGCCTGCACACCGATCTCCCCGAGACGCGTTGCGCGCTGGAGACCGGGCGAATTGACTTGCAGAAGGCCCGTGCAATCAGTGACCTCACCGACCACCTTCCCGAGGACGTCGCGGCCTCGGTTGAAGGCGCGGTCATCGAGCAGGCCTCGGAGCAGACCACCGGGCAGCTGCGCCGCCGCATCCGTCGTGTCGTGAAGCGACTGGCTCCTGAGCATCTGGAGCGGCGCAAGCGCGAGGTGATCGCCGGGCGTCGGCTGGAGGTCTGGGAGACTCCCGACGGCACCGCCGACCTGTCTCTGCGCGACCTGGCCGCCACTGACGCGCACGCCATCCACAACAAGATCACCGCGATGGCGCACAGCTTGCGTCAGGACGGTGATGTGCGGTCGATCGACCAGCTCCGCGCCGATCTGGCCCAACAACTCCTGCGCGGAACGCCACTCCCTGAAGTCGCTTGCGCCGTACTCGCCGAACAGGCGAACCCCGCCGAGCCTTCAGTCACGCCGCCATCCGCGCTGTCGGTCGAGGCCGCCGCTCCAGTCACAGCCACGACCGCTAGCGCCTCCGTCACGTCGAGTACGTCTGGTGCGGGGGTCGCGTTGGTTGCCTGCACCACGTCCGCGGCGCCCGTTCCGCCTGTCACCTCGACTGCCACGCCCGCCACGCCCGCCGCGCCCGCCGCTTCCTCCATGGTCGCTGCGGTACCCGAGGTTCGGGACGCGGCCGACGTGTTGGCGGACGTCATCGACTCGCGGCTGGCGCAGGTCACTGAGGATGCCCGGGCGCATCAGCGGCTCAACGGGCTCGGTGTCCGCCTCCAGCACGCCGTTCGCGAGATCGAGGGCCAGGTCGCTGCCGTCCGTGACGCGCTCTGCGCAGCCGCCGACCACGGGCACTCCGGCTACCGGCCCCCCAACGCAATGCGCCGAGCGGTCGAAGCTCGACATCCGGTCTGCGTGTTTCCGAGCTGCAACCGCCGCTCCGACCACTGCGACCTCGACCACACGATCGCCTGGGACGGGCACGGGCACGGACGCACCTGCCCCTGCAACCTCGCCCCGCTATGCCGACGCCATCACCGGACGAAGCAGTCCCCAGGATGGGCGCTCCACCAGCCTTGGCCCGGCCTGCTGGTCTGGATCACACCCGCCGGAACCTGGCACATCGTCCGCCCCGAACGACAACAGGAATGAGCCAGAGAGGGTTCGCTAGCTCTCTCGCCGCTGACTCCGATCGTGCTGCCCAGCCGACGCTGTGGACGTGTTCGAGTGCCGAGTCTTCGGGGCGTCCCATTCCACACTCGGTTCACTTGCTCGGCGAGCGCTCCTTTGCAGGGCGGCCCCTGAAGGCTGTCCCGTAACGCCAGACCTTCAAGATCGTTGATCTCGCTGTGGAGCGGGTGATCAGGGCCGATCGGGACGAGATGGGTGCCGGTGTTCACTGGCCTGCCGGTGCGGCAGCTCCGCCGTCTGGTGCGGATCGTTGCAGGTCGAGGCGGTGCGCAGACCGGGACCGGGCGGCGGTGGAGTTTGCCGCTGGCCGACCGGATGCTGCTGATCGCGGTGTGCTACCGCACCAACCTCGCACTGCGGCAGGTCGCGTTGCTGTTCGGGGTGTCCAAATCCGCCGCGCACCGCGTCGTGGACCACCTGGCGCCGCTGCTCGCACTGGCCCCGGTCACCCGCCGGCACAGCCCGGACACGGTACTGGTCGTGGACGGCACGCTCGTCCCCGTCCACGACCGGACGGTCACCGCCTCGTCCAAGAAACACCGGTACTCGGCGAACATGCAGGTCGTCATCGACGCCAAGACCCGGCTGATGGTCGCCGTCGGACGCCCGGTCCCGGGCAACCACAACGACTGCACCGTCTTCCGCGATTCAGGTGCCGATACCGCGTGCCGGGGCGCGCACGTGATGGCAGACGGCGGCTACCAAGGAAACCAGCACGTCATCATGCCCTACCGGCGGCCACGCGACGGCAGCGAGCTGCCCACCTGGCAGCACGAGCTCAACACCGTCCACAAACGGGTGCGCGCCCGCGTCGAGCACGCACGACCTGGCGATAGCCGGCTGACCGGTCCGGAGGACGCCATCTCAGCGGCAGCACGCCTGGCCGCGCCTCTCGACCATTACGGGACAGCTTTTAGCTCGCTTCACCGATATGGCGTCGGGGGCTGCCGCCCGTGGTGCCTCGCCCCGCGGTGCGGCACCTGGGGCGTGGAGTCGGCCGCGGCCCGCGTCGAAGGCACGGAGATCACGGACGGGTCGGAGCCAGCGGCTCGCCGCCGTCGTACTGCGCGCTTGGGGCTAGGACGGCGCGCTCCAGCCAGGTGGCCCCGTCGAATGGTCAGTGCAGGGTCGCGATTAGGCGTCGTAGTGAGGCGTGGGCGGGCGGGCCCCATGTTGCCTTGCCGCCTGGACCGCCGTGGACGCCGGCGTGTCCGATCATGATGCCGCTGAGGGCGCGGCCTACCGCCCAGCCGCGGGCGCGGCGCAGGGTCGCGGGGTCCGGGGGAGGCTGGTAGGCGGCGTGGAAGTGGGCGGACGTGCCGTCGGGCAGCAGGATCCAGGCGGCGGCCAGGTCGAAGGCCGGGTCACCGGCGAAGAGGTCCCCGAAGTCGATGACGCCGCTGATAGTGCCGTCCGCGGTGAGGACGTTGGCCGGGTGCAGGTCGCCGTGTTGCCACAGTGCCGGGCCGTCCCAGTCGGGCGCGGTGGCGGCGTCGTCCCAGACTGCGCGGACGGCGTCAGGGTCAGGGATGAGGCCGAGCTCCATCAATGCGGCGAGATGGCTGGCGAATCCCTCGAAGTGGTCGGACAGCCGTCCTCCGCGGTCCCGGCCAATGGGCGCATGTATGGGGCGGGTTGGTGCAGGGCCGTCAGGAAGGTGGCCAGGGTGGTGGCCGCGTCGGTGGCGCGTGTGGGGGTGACGGGGGCGCGGTCGGCGGCGGTGCCCGGTACCCAGGTGGTGACGAGCCATGGGTGCGGGAAGCGTGGTGAGGGCTCGCCGAAGCGCTGCGGGACGGGCACGGGCAGCGGGAGGCGTGGGGCGAGGACGGGTAGCCAGGTGTGCTCTTTGCGCAGCAGCTCGTCCGCGGACTGCGTCGCCCAGGGCAGCCGGACGGCGAGGTCGTCGCCGAGGCGCCATAGCTGGTTGTCCCAGCCGCGCGCGCCGAGCCTCACCGGGCGGTCGGCCAGGTCGGGGTGCTGGTCGCGCAGCAGGTCCCGGACCAGCTCGGCGGTGACCTCGACTCCGGTGTGCGTCATGCGGGACAACGGCATCCAGCCCGGGGGGTCGGTGAATCAGGTCAGGGGGTGGAGGGTGGTGCGGGCGGCAGTGAGGAGGGCCGCTGCGCGGGGGAAGTCGGTCAGGGCTCGTGCCATGACGTCGAGGGCGGCGAGGACGACGGTGTCGTCGACGCCTCGGGCGGCGAGGATTCCGGCGGTCCAGCGGGTCGCGGTGGTGAAGAGGTCCGCGTCGTCGACGTAGAGGGCGGCGGCGAGGACGTCGATGAGCAGCTCCACCCACTCCACTTCCTGGTCGGTGTGGCCTCGGGCGAAGCGGGGCGGCAGGGCGGTCTGGACGTCGTGGGCGAGCTGGGCGGAGGAGCGGGTGATGAGGGAGTACTCCTGGTCGTCCAGGTGCGGGAGGGCGGGGCGGGAGCCGGTGGGGCGGAGCGGGGGGATGCCTTTCGCCAGCAGGTCGGCGGCGGTGCGGGCGTCGGGGGCCCATCCGGCGGCCTCCAGGAGGCGGGCGTGGCGGCCGTCGGAGCCGAAGGCGGGGCCGCCCGCGAGGACGGGGACGCCGAGGTCGCGGGCCGCGGTGATCGCCTGGTGGGCGGCGGGCAGGCGGGCGGTCATCGAGGCGGACAGGGCCACCACGGCGGGACGGGTCCGGCGGAGGTGCGTGGCGAGGTAGCGGGTGGGGACCTGCGCGCCGAGGTATTCGACGTCCCAGCCGCGGAGGCGGAGCACTTCGGCGAGGAGGCGGGCGGGGAGCGCGTGCCATTCGCCTTCCGCGCAGGCGACCGTGATGCGTCCTTCGACCGGTGGCCCTGGGGGCGCGGGGCGGGACGGGTGGTGCGCGAGGGCGGCGATCACCCGTTCGCTGATCGCGGTCGCCGCGTGCTCCTGGGCGACGGTCATGCCGCCGAGGGCCCATTCGGCGCCGACGCGGTCCTGGACCGCGGCGACGACGTCCATGAGGAGGGCCTCGGGGGCGAGGCCGGCGTCGAGGGCGGCGAAGGCCGTCTGGACGGAGGAGCGCTCCCGGCCGGAGACGACCATGGTCCAGAGCCGGTCGGTCCACGGGTCGGCTCTCATCGGGTCGCCTCTCATGGTTCGTGCCTCGGCGCGCCGATGGCGACGACGGCCATGTCGTCGTGGGGTCCGCCGCCGACCCAGCGGGACGCGAGCATCTGCACCCGTTCGACGACCGCCTCGCAGGGCAGGCCGGCGCAGCTCGCGAGGGCGCGGTGGAGGCGGTGCTCGCCGAACATCTCGCGGCCGGCGTGCGCGTCCCTGGCCTCGGTGATGCCGTCGGTGTAGAGGAGGCAGGTGTCGCCGGGGCGGAGGACGGCGGCGGCGGTGCGGGAGCCGACGCGGTCCAGGCCGCCGATCAGGTTGCCGCGGCTCGCGACCCGCTCGACGCGGCCGTCCGTCCGGACGATGAGCGGCGGGGGATGGCCCGCCGCGGTCAGCCGCAGGCGGACGTCCTCGCCGTGGCGCCGCAGGGACGCGAGGACCAGGGTGGCGAACCGCGGGTCCCGGTCGCCGCCAGGGCCGGCCAGCAGCAGGTCGTTGAGCAGGCCGAGGACCTTCTGGTGGTCGCCCGCCAGCGGCCGCAGGACGCGGAGCGCGGCGCGGAGCCTGCCGGTGACGAGGGCGGCTTCGAGGTCGCTGCCGCACACGTCGCCGAGGGCGACGAGCCACTCGCCGCCGTCCGCCGGGGGGAGGACGTCGTAGAAGTCGCCGCCGACCTTGTCGCCGGAGCTGGACAGGAGGCGGCCGGTGGCGAGCTCGGCGCCGTCGAGGCGGCGGAGGCGGGGCGGGGCGAGCTCCCGCGCGAGCATGTCGGTGATCGAGTCCTTCTCCGCGGACAGCCGGGCCGCGGACAGGGCCGTGCCGCCCGCGGCGGCGAAGAGGCCCGCGAAGTCCTCCTCGTCGGCGGTGAACGCGGCGGTGCGGAGGAGGATCAGCGCGCCGACGACGCTGCCGTGGCCGGTCATCGCGGAGACGGCCATCGCGGTGAAGGCGCCGAAGCCCTCGAAGCCGTCGAGGGCGAGGCGGGCCGGGACGCCGGCGGGGTCGATCCAGCCGGACGGGACGGGCGGGAGCCCCTTCAGCGCCTCGTCGAGGCCGGGGACGTCCGCCGGGTCGAAGCGGAGGTCGGCGCGGGCGACCGGGCCGCCGGAGCGGCAGTAGGCGGTGGGGAAGCGGTGGCGGGTCGCCGTCCCGACGACGAGGGCGGCGTCGGCCAGGTGCCGGGACGCCAGCAGGGCCGTCGTCGCCAGGCAGTGGTCGACGTCGAGCGAGGCGAGGCGGGTCGCCTCGGCGAGGAGGGCGCGGCGGTCGCGCTCGCGGCGCAGCGCGCGTTCGGCGCGCCGGAGGGCGAGGGCCGCGGTGTTAGCGCTGGTCAGGGTGCCGTCATCGGCGACGGCGAGGGCGGGGCGGGAGGTCTCCTCCGGGGCGCTGTCGCCGGTCGTCGGCGTGCGCCTGCCGCTGTCCTCTGCTGGCGTAGGGATCGCCTCCCCCCGGGGCGTGTCACTCTGCGGGACGGGCGGACTCCCGACTGTAGTCGGACGGTCGCTTCGACGGCTGCCTTTTCCTCAAGGGCGGTCGCCCGCCGGGGCCGCGCGGCCGGATGCCAGGATGAGATCCATGACCGGACGGTCCCGCCTGCTGCTCCTCGACGGCCACTCGCTGGCCTACCGGGCGTTCTACGCGCTGCCGGTGGAGAACTTCGCGACGACGTCGGGCCAGCCCACGAACGTCCTGTACGGCTTCGCGAACATGCTGGCCAACGTGCTGCGGGACGAGCGGCCGACCCACGTCGCCGTGGCGTTCGACGTCTCGCGCCGGACGTTCCGGACGGAGGCGTTTCCCGACTACAAGGCGGGGCGGGCGAAGTCGCCGGGCGAGTTCGGCAGCCAGATGGAGATCCTGGACGACCTGCTGGCCGCGATGGGGATCGCCACGGTCCGGGTGCCGGGCTACGAGGCGGACGACGTCATCGCGACGCTCGCCACGGCGGCGGAGGCGGCGGGCTTCGAGGTGCTGATCGTCACGGGCGACCGCGACGTGCTCCAGCTCGTGAACGACGACGTCACCGTCCTGTACTACTACCGGACGGCCGCGGAGATGATCCGGTACACGCCCGGGAGGGTCGAGGAGAAGTACGGGCTGACCCCGGCGCAGTATCCGGACTTCGCGGCGCTGCGCGGGGACCCGTCCGACAACCTGCCGGGCATTCCGGGCATCGGGGAGAAGACGGCCGCGAAGTGGATCCGCGAGTTCGGGTCGCTGGCGGCCCTGCTGGAGCGGGCGGACGAGGTGCGGGGCAAGGCGGGGGAGCGGCTCCGGGAGGCGTCGGACACGGTACGGCTGAACCGGCGGCTGACCGAGCTCGTCCGGGACCTGGACCTGCCCGTCGAGCTGGACGACCTGGTCCGCAGGCCCTATGACCAGGCGGTCTTCAGCAGACTTCTCGACGAATTGGAGTTCCGCAACGCTAGCCTCCGGAAGCGGCTGTTCGAGGCCGATCCAGGTTCCGCCGAGGTGGAGCGTTCCGCGGAGGTGGACGCGGCGCCGGTCGAAGGGCGCGAGCTCGGGCCGGACGAGCTGGCCGGATGGCTGCGGGAGAACGCGGCGGGCCTGGTGGGCCTGGCCGTCGACGCCACGTGGGCGCGCGGCTCCGGTGAGATCGAGCGGGTCGCGCTCGCTTCTCCCGACGGGCGCGCGGCGTCGTTCGTGCCGTCAGAGTTGAGCGAGAGTGATGAGGCAGCCTTCGCGGCGTGGCTGGCCGATCCGTCGCGGCCGAAGGCGTTGCACGACGTGAAGGCGCTGCTGCGGGTCCTGCCCGAGCACGGGTGGCGGCTCGGCGGCGTGGCCACGGACACGGCGATGGCCGCCTACCTGCTGCTGCCCGGCCTGGCCGCCTACGGGATCGCCGACCTCGCGGCCCGCTACCTGGGGCGCCGCCCGTCCGCCGAGGGCGCGGCCGGGACGATGCTGCGGGCCAGGGCCGTCCTCGATCTGAAGGGCGAGCTCGATCCGGAGTTGGCCGCGACGGGCATGGACGCGGTGCTGCGGGACGTGGAGCTGCCGTTGTCCGGGCTGCTGGCCCGGGCGGAGCGAGCCGGGATCCAGGTGGACGCGGACCTCCTGCACGATCTGGAGCGGCAGTTCGCTGAGGGGATGGAGCGCGCCGCCGCCGACGCCGCGGACATCGCCGGGCACCCGTTCAACCCGGGCTCGACCAAGCAGCTCCAGGAGGTCCTGTTCGGCGAGCTCGGGCTGCCGCGGACGAAGAAGATCAAGTCGGGGTACTCGACCGACCTCGACGCGCTGACCTGGCTCGCGACGCAGACCGACAACGGGCTCCCGGAGCTCCTGCTCCGCCACCGCGACCTGGCCCGGCTGCGCACCACCGTCGCGGGACTGATCCGGGAGATCGGCGCGGACGGCCGCGTCCACACGACGTTCCAGCAGACCGTCGCCGCCACCGGGCGGCTCACCTCGACGGACCCGAACCTCCAGGTCATCCCGATCCGCACCGAGGAGGGGCGGCGGATCCGGCGGGCGTTCCGGCCGGGCGAGGGCTTCGCCTCGCTGATGACCGCCGACTACGGGCAGCTCGAACTGCGGGTCATGGCGCACCTGTCGCAGGACCCGACGCTGCTGGCGGCGTTCGCGTCCGGCGAGGATCTGCACACCACGATGGCGGCGCGGGTCTTCGGCGTCGGGCCGGGCGCGGTCACCGCTGAGATGCGCCGCAAGACCAAGGCGATGTCGTACGGGCTGGCGTACGGGCTGTCGGCGTTCGGGCTGGCGAAGCAGCTCGGCATCGCGGTGGCGGAGGCGCGGCCGCTGATGGACGCCTACTTCGAGCGGCTCGGCGGCGTCCGCGACTACCTGGACCACGTGGTCGCCGAGGCCCGGGTGACGGGCTACACCCGCACGCTGCTCGGCCGCCGCCGCTACCTGCCGCAGCTGTCCAGCGAGAACCGGCAGCGCCGCGAGACCGCCGAGCGGATGGCGCTGAACGCGCCCGTGCAGGGCTCCGCCGCCGACATCGTCAAGATCGCGATGCTGCGGGTGGACGAGGCGCTGACCGCGGCCGGGCTCCGCAGCCGCCTGCTGCTCCAGGTGCACGACGAGATCGTCCTGGAGGTGGCGCCGGGCGAGCACGACCGGGTGGAGGAGCTGGTCCTGGAGGGCATGACGACGGCGTATCCGCTCAGCGTGGGCCTGGAGGCCGCCATCGGGAACGGGCCCGACTGGGACGCCGCCGCCCATTGATTCGCCCGGCCTCAGGCCGGTGGGCTGCCCTTCCAGGCGCGTTCCAGCAGTGCGCGCAGGCCGGGTTCCTCCACGGGACGCGGGTTCGCGTACGGCGCGGCGAGGACCTGGGCCAGCACGTCGTCGAGCCGAGCGGGGTCGGCGCCCAGCTCCGCGAGCGAGCGCGGGAGGCCGAGTTCGCCGGTCAGCGCCCACAGCGCGGCGGCCGGGTCGTCCTCGCCCAGCGCCCGCCGGAGGGCCTCGACGGCGCCGGGCGCGGCGGACGCGTTGTAGGCGAGGGCGTGCGGGAGGACGACGGCGTGGGTCTCGGCGTGCGGGAGGCCGAGCGTGCCGCCGAGGGCGTGGCAGAGCTTGTGGTGCAGGCCCATCGTGGTGACGCCGAGGCAGGAGCCGCACAACCACGCGCCGTACAGCGCCCGCGAGCGCGCGGGACGGTCACCCGGGTCGCGGACGACGGCGGGCAGCGCGGCGGCGAGCACGCGGACGGCCTCCTCGGCCATCAGCGACACGACCGGCGAGCGGTCCGGCGCGTAGAGCGCCTCGACGGCGTGCGCCATCGCGTTCGCCCCGGACGCGGCCGACACGCGCGCCGGCAGGCCCAGCGTCAGCGACGGGTCGTACAGGACGGTGCGCGCCAGCACCCGCGGGTCGTGCCCGGTGCGCTTGACGCCGTCCTCGGTGGTGCCCCACACCGGCGTCATCTCCGACCCGGCGTAGGTGGTCGGGACGGCCACGACCGGCAGCCCCAGCCCCTTCGCGATCATCTTCGCCAGGCCGACCGCGGAGCCGCCGCCGTACGCGACGAGGCCGTCCGCTCCGGCGGCGCGGGCCGCGCGGAGGCCCTCGGCGGCGACCTCGGCGGGCACGTGCATGACCGCCTCTGCGTGGACGCCCGCCGCCCGCTCGCCCAGCAGCCCCGCGACCCGCTCGGCGTCGGCGCGGCGTCCCGGCGTGGACAGCACCAGGACGCGGCGGAGGCCGAGCGCGTCCACCTCGTCCGCGAGCCTGCCGAGCACGCCGTTGCCGAAGACGACGCGGACGGGAAGCGGCTGGTGGACGAACTCCGGCTGGTCCATGCCCCGACTCTACGGCGGACGGCGGACGGCGGCCGGGTCCGCGGTCAGCGGCCGAGGAGGACGAGGCGCAGGCGCCGTCCACGGCGCTTGCGGTGCCACGCCTCCCGCTCGTTGACCTCCGGGAACGGCTCGTCCGGGACGGGGACGCCGAGGAACGCGCACAGCGGCTCCCAGCCGTCGCGGACGTCGAGGACGAGCAGCCGCTCCGGCGGGATCTCCGCCTTGACCTCGGCGATGTGCCGCTCGAACACCGCGAGGACGTGCGCGCGGTCGCCGACGCGGCCGTCGAAGACCCGGTCCATGACGGTCGCCTTCGCCATCCGGGGGTAGAGGGCGAAGTCCGGCGCGCGGCGCTCGACCAGCCAGCGCGTGATCCGGCGGCGCAACGGCGGCGGGCGCCGCTCGGCGAGGGCGCTCGCGAAGATCGTCCCGGCGACGCTGTCGTACCAGCGCGCGGGGTCGCGGACGGTGAGGATCACCTTGGCGTCGGGATAGTGCGCGGCGAGTTCGCGCCAGTAGGACGCGGCGGGCCAGTCCACGGCGGCGGGGAAGCCCGCGAACACCTCGTCCCAGCCGGGGCCCCGGCCCTCGGCGACGTCGAGCCATTGCCGGACCCGGAACGGCTCCTGGATGACGACGCTCATGTGGTAGCAGGGGGCGAAACCGAGGGTTTCGAGGGCCGCCCGGAGCGACGCCGTGCCCGTCCGGCCGAATCCGGCTCCGATGACCTCCACGCCGTGCCCCTCCCGCTCCGCGCGCCCGTCCCGGTTCTGCTCCGGTTCTGATCCGCGCCGCCTACCGTCGCGGTGGACGACATGCCGGTTGTACGACGGTTCCCGCGTCCGCACAACCGGCGCAGCGGCGATTTCAAGGAGCCGGACGATGCCCGCCGAACCGCCCTTTCCGCATGCCTACCAGCCCTTCCCGCACGCCGTTCTCCAGGCGCTCGCGGAGTCGCCGGGGACGGTCGCGTTCGAGCACGGGGACCGGCGCGTCACGCGCGGCGAGGTGCTGGAGACCGTCGGGCGGCTGGCGGGCGCGCTGCGCGACGCGGGGCTCGGCCCCGGCCGGGCCGTCGCGATCCGCACCGCCGTGACGCCGGAGGCGTTCGCGGCCCACATCGCCGCGCACGTCCTCGGCTGCCGGGTCGTGGGGGTCCGGCCCGGCTATCCGGCGGGCCAGCTCGCGCACGTGCTCGGCACGGGCGTGGACGCGCTGCTCGCCGACCCGTCCACCCTGACGCCGGAGTTGGCCGGAGCCGCCGGACGGCCACTGCCGCTGCTGTCGCTCGGCCCCTGCTCCGGGGCGTCCGACCTCCTGGCGTACGCGGGGCGAGCGCATTCCCTGGCGATCGCCGCCCGCCCGGACGACGTCGCCGCGCTGCACTTCACCAGCGGCAGCACCGGGCGGCCCAAGGGCTGCGCGATCACCTACCGGGCGCTGGGCGCGCACTGGGCGTGGCAGCCGCGCGCCTGGGGCCCGGCCGCCGCGGAGCTGGCCGCGGGCTCCGGCCGCTACCTGCTCTTCGGCACGCTGGCGAGCATGGTCGTGTTCGAGTTCCTCGCGCCGTGCCTGCTCGGCGGCGGCACCGCGGTCATCCCCAAGGACGACGGGCGGCCGCTGTTCCCCGACGCGCTGGAGCGCCACGGGATCACGGCCTCGATCATCACCGTCCCGCGGCTGTGCCGGATGCTCGACCTGCTCCGGGACGACCCGGACCGGGCCCGCGGGCTGCGCAATCTACGGGCGCTGATGGTCTCGGGGTCGCCGATCGGGCCGCGGCGGCTGGCGGAGGCGGCGGAGCGGCTCGGCCCGGTCGTCTACCAGGGGTACGGGCAGACCGAGGCCGGATCGATCTCGATCATGACGCCCGGGGAGATCGCGGCCCACCCGCCGCACGCGCTCGCCGCCGTCGGCCGCCCGCACCCCGGAGTGGAGATCACCATCCGGGACGACGACGGACGCGAGGTCGCACCGGGCGCCACAGGGGAGGTCTACGTGCGCAGCCCGTACCTCATGGCGGGGTACTGGGGGCAGCCGGAGGAGACCGCCGAGACCCTGCGCGGCGGGCTGCTGCGCACCCGCGACCTCGGCCGGCTCGACGCGGACGGCTTCCTGCACCTCACCGGCCGGACCCGCGACGTGATCATGGTGAACGCGATGGTCGTGTACGCGGGGCCGATCGAGCGGGTCCTCGCCGGGCACCCGGACGTCGCCGAGGCGTACGTGGCGGGCGCCCCGGACGAGGACACGGGCGAGGCCGTCCACGCGTTCGTCGTTCCGGCGGCCGGAGCCGTCCCGGACGCGGGGGCGCTGTCGGCACTCGTCCGCTCTGAGCTCGGGGACGACAGCGTCCCGCGCACCGTCACGGTGGTGCACGGCGTGCCGGAGGCGGTGGGCGGCAAGCCCGACAAGCGGGCGCTGCTGCGGCTGCTCTGATCGTTCTCTGAGATTCGGCCGTCACCCTGGCCGTTGTCCGTTCAATTACATCTCCGCGACGGAGGGGTGCCGTGCCGGACAGCGCGCTGGACTACCTGGTGATCGGGGCCGGCCCGGCGGGCCTGCAACTCGGGTACTTCCTGGAGCAGGCCGGGCGAAGCTACTCGATCCTGGAGGCGGCGTCCGCGCCGGGCGCGTTCTTCGGGACGTTCCCGCGCCACCGCCGGCTCATCTCGATCAACAAGAGGCACAACGGGACGGAGGACCCGGAGCTCAACCTCCGGATGGACTGGAACTCGCTGCTGTCCGACGACCCGGACCTGCTGTTCACCCGCTACAGCGACCGCTACTTCCCGCACGCGGACGACATGGTCCGCTACCTCGCCGACTTCGCCTCCGCCTGGAGACTGCGGATCTCCTACGGCACCCGCGCCGTCCGCGTCACCCGCGAGCGGTCCGGCGGGCCGGGCGGCGACCGGTTCCTGGTCACCGACCAGGACGGACGCGTCCACGCGGCGCGGCGGCTCGTCGTCGCGACCGGCGTCGGGCAGCGGGCCAACGTGCCGCCGATCCCGGGGATCGAGGAGGCGGACCTCTACGCGGACGCGTCCACCGACCCGGCCGACTACGTCGACCAGCGGGTCCTCGTCATCGGCAAGGGCAACTCGGCGTTCGAGACGGCCGACAACCTGGTGGAGACGGCCGCGGTGGTGCACGTGGCGGGCCCGCGGTCCCTCCGGATGGCGTGGCGGACCCACTTCGTCGGGCACCTGCGCGCCGTCAACAACAACTTCCTCGACACCTACCAGCTCAAGTCGCTGAACGCGGTCCTGGACGGCGACGTGCGCCGCGTCGAGCGGCGCGCGGACGGCGGCTACCTCGTCACGGTCGGGTTCGTCCGCGCGAACGAGGTGACCAAGGACATCCCCTACGACCGGGTCATCGTCTGCACCGGTTTCCGCATCGACGACTCGGTCTTCGCGGACGGCGACTGCCGGCCCGAGCTCACGATCGGGGACCGGTTCCCGGCCCTCACACCCGCGTTCGAGTCGGTCAACGTCCCCGGCCTCTACTTCGCGGGGACGCTGACGCAGTCGCGCGACTTCAAGCGCGGCACGAACGGGTTCATCCACGGGTTCCGGTACGGGGTGCGGGCACTGCACCGCATCCTGGAGACGCGCCACCACGGCGCCGCCTGGCCCGGCCAGGACCTGCCCGCCGACCCGGACGTGCTCGCCGCCGCCGTCCTCGCGCGCGTCAACCGCAGCTCGGGCCTCTGGCAGCAGTTCGGCGTGCTCGCCGACGCCGTGGTCCTGGACGGCCGGGGCGGCGCCCGCTACCTGGAGGAGCTGCCGGCCGGGCTGGAGGGCCCGCCGATCGGCCGGCCCGGCGCGCGCGGCCACTTCACGGTCGCGCTGGAGTACGGCCCGGACCACGACGCGCACGACCCGTTCGACGTCTCCGTCGGCAGGATCGCGCAGAGCGACGCGGGACGGGCGGACGAGGGCCACTACCTGCACCCGGTGGTGCGGTACCACCGGGAGGGCGCGCCGCCCGCCGTCCACCACGTCACCGAGAACCTGGAGAACGACTGGACGTCGCAGGAGGTCCACGTCCGGCCGCTCCGGGACTTCTTCGCCGAGCACCTCGCCCCGGCGCGGGTGTGACGGCCATGACCACCGGAACGGGCACGGCCAGGGCGGGTGGCGCCGGAACGGGCACCGCCGGGCCGGATGCCTCCTTGGCGGGAACCTCCGGAGCGGGTGCGCAGCCGCCGTTGACGCTGCGCGAGTTCGAGGCGGCGGCCCGCGCGCGCCTCGACCCCGCGCACTACGACTACTTCGCGGGCGGGGCGGGCGACGAGGTCACGCTGCGGGCCAACGAGGCGGCGTTCGCGCGGGTCGCGCTGCTGCCGCGCGTCCTGCGCGGCGCCGGGCCGCCCCGCACGGACGTGACGCTGCTCGGCACCGCGGCGTCCATGCCCGTGCTGGTCGCGCCGACCGCGTTCCACCGGCTCGCCGACCCGGAGGGCGAGCGGGCGACCGCGCGGGCGGCGGCCGCCACCGGAACGATCATGATCGTGAGCATGGCGGCGACCGTCGCCGTCGAGGACGTGGCCGCCGCGGCGCCCGGCGCGGCCCTGTGGTTCCAGCTCTACGTCCAGCCCGACCTCGCGTTCACCGAGCGGGTCGTGCGGCGCGCGGAGGCGGCGGGCTGCGCCGCGCTCGTCGTCACCGCGGACTCGCCGGCCCGCGGCGTCCGGGAGCGCGAGCTGCGGCACGGGTTCCTCGACCTGCCGGACGGCCTGCGCTGCGAGAACATGCGCGACGGCGCCGGGACGCGGTCGATCGCCATGTCGCCGGAGCTGTCCTGGGACCACATCGACCGGCTCAGGGAGATGACGGCGCTGCCGATCGTGCTGAAGGGCGTCCTCCACCCGGCGGACGTGCGGCCCGCGCTCGACCGGGGCGTCGCGGCGCTGGTCGTCTCCAACCACGGCGGGCGGCAGCTCGACGCGGTCCCCGCCGCGCTGGACGCGCTGCCCGCCGTGGCCGCCGCCGCCGGTCGCGCCGTCCCCGTGCTGCTGGACGGCGGGGTCCGGCGCGGCACCGACGTGCTGAAGGCGCTCGCGCTCGGCGCGGACGCGGTCGCCGTGGGCCGCCCGGTGATCTGGGGGCTGGCCGCCGGCGGCGAGCGCGGCGCGGCGCGCGTGCTGGAGCTGCTCCGCGCGGAGGTCGAGCTGGCGCTCGCGCTCTGCGGCTGCGCGTCCCCCGGCGACCTCGCCCCGGACATGGTGGTGCGGCGCCCATGGTGACCGGCGCGGGCACGGCGGCGATCACGGTGGCGGCGGTCCTGGTCGCCGTGGCGAGCCTGCCGTGGTGGCTGCCCGGCAGGGTCGTGGCGCTGCGCGTCCGCCTGTTCGCCCGCATCAACGGGGACGAGGGCATCCCCGTCCCCGGCGACCTGATCGGCGTGGAGCACTTCCGGGAGGTGTACTCGCACCCGGCCGCCGGCGGGCGCAGCAAGGGCGCCGCCCTCTCGGACCTGTTCTGGTACTGGCTGGCGCCGGGGCCCGAGGTCCACCAGGAGCACCTGGAGGCGGGGGAGCGGTACGACCAGGTCGCCGCGGCCACGCGCCGGTTCCTCGCGATCCCGCGCGGGGAGGCCGAGGAGCTCGCCCGCCGCTGCACCGCCGAGGTCCTGCGGGAGACGGACACGGGAGCGCCGCGGACCGTCCGGCTGCGGGACCTGATGATGCCGGTCTGGGCCGCGTTCTCCTACGAGCTCGTCTTCGGCGGCCCGTGCCCGCCCGCCGCCCGCGACCTGATCGTCGCCCACGCCGACGACGTCGCCACCGCGCTCACCTGCTGCGGCCTGCGGCACATGGACCGGCGCGCCCGCCTCACCCGGTACGTCGCCGCACGGCTGGACCAGGTGCGGCACCCCCTCCCGGACGGCCTGTCGGACGAGGAGCGCGCCTTCTACGTCCAGGGGACGTTCTTCAACACCGCGGTCGTGCAGATGGCGGAGGCGATGGCGCACCTGCTGCTCGTCCTAGCCCGGCACCCGGAGGCGCAGGAGACGGCGCGCACCGGCGACGACGCCGCGCTCGACCGGGTGATCAACGAGACGCTGCGGCTGTACCCGCTGTTCGGCGTCGCCCACCGGATCACCACCGGCGACATCGAGCTGGACGGCGGCCCGACGATTCCGGCCGGGTCGGTGCTCTGCTTCAACTACCCCGAATTCCACCGCGCGGGGTTCACCGACCCCGGGCGCTTCGACCCCGACCGCTTCCGTCCCGACCGCCGGGAGGACGGGCGCGCCGTCCGGGACCTGAACCACATCCCGTTCGGCGTCGCCGCCAACCGGCCGTGCCCGGCGTGGCGGCTCGCGCCGATCGCCGTGCGCGCCGCCGCGCGCGAGACGGTGCGCCGGTACGTCCTCGCCTCGTCCGCCTCCCACGTCCGGTCGCTGCCCAACCGGGGCCCGTGCCTGCTGATCCCGCGCGCCGGGTCGGACGCGCCCCCGGAGCCCGGCTCCCACCGCGCGGCGCTGCTGCGGATGCGGGCGCGCGACCGGTGCGAGGACGTCGGGCGCAGCGTCCTGCAACTCGTCCGCGGCGCCCGCATGGTGCGCGAGGCGCGCCGCCTGCGCCTGTGCGAGCGCCATTTCGCCGCGGACGGCACCGCCGAACGGCCCACTGACCAGCCCGTTCCGCCGCACGTCACCTGACCCGACCAGAGCGGGGACCGCCATGCTCGTACTCGCCCAGCCGCCCGTCGCCCAGCCTCCCGCCGAGCCCTCCGCCGCCCACGCCGCCCACGCCGCCGCCGTGCACGCCGCCGCCGCGGCGTCCCGTGACGCCAACCTCGACCTCGTCCTGAAGGTACTGCCCGCCCTCGTCGTCATCCTCCTGGCCGCCTGGCTGTGCGGGCGCCTGGCGCTGATGGTGATGCAGCCGCGCGTCCTCGGCGAGATGGTCGCCGGGGTGCTGCTGGGGCCGACGCTGTTCGGGGCGCTGTTCCCGGACGCGCAGGCGAAGGTGTTCCCGCCCGAGGTCAAGCCCATCCTGTACGTGCTCAGCACCCTCGGCCTGACGTTGTACATGTTCCTCGTCGGCGCCGGGCTCGACCACGGCTCCGCGTCGCCCGGCGAGGGCCGCAGGGCGATGGCGCTCGCGGTCTCCGGGGTGGTGCCCGCGTTGCTGCTCGGCGTGGGCACGGGCGCGGCCCTGTGGGGGACGCTGTCGCTGCCCGACGTCGGCCGCCTGGAGTTCGCCCTGTTCGTCGGGGGCGCGCTGTCGCTGACCGCGTTCCCCATGCTGGCGCGGATGCTGTACGAGCGGAACCTGGAGAACAGCCCCCTCGGCCGGCTGTCGCTGCTGGCGGCGGCCGTCGACGACGCGGTGGCGTGGTGCCTGCTCGCCGTCCTGACGGCCGTGCACCTGGAGTCGGGCATGGGCGACGCGCTGCGCACCATCGGGCTCGCGGCGCTGTTCGCGGCGGCGATGCTGCTGGTGGCGCGCCGGCTGCTGCGGCCGCTCGGCCGGGAGTTCGCCCGGACGGGGACCATCGGCCCCAACGCGATGTACGTCATCGTCCTCGTCGCGGTCACGGCGGGCTGGCTGACCGACTGGATCGGCATCTACTCCGTGTTCGGCGGCTTCATCGCGGGGCTGGCGATGCCGCGAGACCCGGAGTTCCGCCGCGCGCTGCACGAGCGGATGATGGGCTTCGTCTCGACGCTGCTGCTGCCGACGTTCTTCACCTTCTCGGGGCTCAACACCCGGCTGGACGGCATCGCCGGCGGCACCATGCTGGCCGCGCTGCTGGCGATCATGGCGGCGGGCTTCGTCGGCAAGTACGCCGGCTGCTCCCTCGCGATGCGCGGGCTCGGCTTCTCCTGGCGGGAGTCGTGCGCCGTGGGCGCGCTCATGAACGCGCGCGGGCTGATGATCCTGATCTTCATCAACATCGGGCTCGCCCAGGGCATGATCACGCAGGAGCTGTTCGCCATGCTCGTGCTGGTCGCGGTGATCACGACCGCGAGCGCCCTGCCGCTGTACAAGCTGGCCCTGCCGGAGCGCTACGAGCGGCGGGCCGTCCCGGCAGAGCCCGTGTCCGCGGAGCCCGCCGACGCCGCGGCGACGGCGCACGTGTCCGCGGCGCGTCCGGTTCACTAGGCGACCACGATGTCCACAATTGCCCGAAGTGTGGAGCCTGCCCCGCCGGGATGCGACGGTGGCGTCGTGGCCGCGCCATCGAGGCCGGCGGGCAGGGACGGGCGAGCCGCCGCCCACCGGCTGCTGATCGCCGAGGACGACCGCGACCTGGCGGAGCTGCTCGCCGGCCTGTTCGCCGAGCAGGGGTACGCGGTCGACCTGGCCTTCGACGGCCAGCGCGCCCTGCACCTGGCGCTCGGCCGCCGGCACGACGCGATGATCGTCGACCGGGGGCTGCCGGACGGCGACGGCGTCGAGCTCGTGCGCCGGCTGCGCCGCCGGGCCGTCACCGTGCCCGTGCTCGTCCTCAGCGCCCGCAGCGCCGTCGCCGACCGGGTCGCCGGGCTGGACGCGGGCGCCGAGGACTACGTCGTCAAGCCGTTCGAGATCGACGAGCTGATGGCGCGGGTCCGGGCGCTGCACCGCCGGCACCTCGACCACGCCGGGCTGCTCCCGCTCGGCGCGGGCTGGTTCGACGCCGAGTCCCGCGTCGTCGAGCTGCCGTCCGGCGAGCGGATCCCGCTGTCGGAGCGGGAGGGCCGGCTGCTGCGCGCCCTCGCCTGCCGCCCGCGGCACGTGCACACCCGCGACGCGCTGCGGCAGGGCGTCTTCGACGGCGCCCGGACCGAGTCGATCGTCGACACCTACGTCTACTACCTGCGCAGCAAGCTGGGGCAGAACGTCGTCCGGACGGTCCGCGGCGTCGGCTACCGCGTCGGCGAACTGTAGCGGGGCCCGGCCCGCCTCAGGAGGACGGCCGCCTGATCGCCCAGAGGACCATGAGGGCGAGGCCGGGGCCGAGGAGCACCCCGGCCACCACCTCGCCCGGCGCCTTCCACCAGAGCACCTGGCAGAGCAGGAGCGGCACGCCGGCCGCGACGGCGGCGGCGCCCGCCACCGGGACCCCGCGGGGCGGGAGGGAACGCCATCGGACGCGCAGCCGCGACATGCCGGTCATGCTCCCAGTATGCCGCCGGACGGGCCGCCGTCACGGGCGCTCGGCGCGACCGTCCAGACCGCCGTCCGGGGCCGTTCGCGCCGAGTCCGCCGCCGCGTCACCGTTCCGCGCCATGATCAACAGGTCGGTGTGAGCGCTGAGGAAGGCGGTGCCCCATGGTGAAGCGGTTCGCGGCCGCGATGGCGGCGGGTTCGGTCGCCCTGGTCTGCGGTGTGGTCCCGGCCGCCGCCGACGGTCCCGGCGGCGCGCCGCCGGTGGGAGCCGCGGCGACGCCGCCGCCGGACACCGACGGCGCCGGGTCTGGAGAGCGGCCAGACGCGCGCGCCGCTGCGACGCCCGCCGCCCCCGAGGCGGCCGGGAGCCCGACCGTCACGGCCACGACCCGGCTGGCGCCCGGCGTCCTGCTGAAGGCGTTCGCGACGTCCGGGACGGGCGGTGCGGTGACCGGCGGCCTCGTCGACGTCGACCTGCGCAGCCCCGGGACCCGCGTCGGCCTGCTGCGCCCGCCCGCCGTCGCCGCGCGCCGGACGGTCAGCGCGATGGCGGACGACCGGCACGCCATCGCCGGGATCAACGGCGACTTCTTCAACATCAGCGAGACCCACCCGGGCGTCCCGCCAACCGGCGCGCCGTCCGGGCCCGAGGTGGACGGCGGGCGCCCGCTGAAGGCCGCCGTGCCCGACGGGCAGCGGTTCGGCCCGGCGCTGCCGCCCGGCACGTCCGCCGAGGACGTCATCGGGGTCGGCGCGGACGGCCGGGGGCACGTCGCCCGCCTGCGCCTGACCGGCACGATCAGCGCGGGGCGGACCTCCCTCCCGCTGCGCGGGCTCAACCAGTACGCGATCCCGGTCGGCGGCGCGGGCGCCTTCACCCGCGCATGGGGCGCGGTGTCGCGGCTGCGCGCGGTGTGCGGCACCGACACGCGGCGCGCCGACCCGTGCGACACCGACGTGGCGGAGGTGACCGTGCGGCGCGGCGCGGTCGTCAAGGTCGCGGACACGGTCGGCGCGGGCGCGATCCCGAAGGACACCACGGTCCTGGTCGGGCGCGGGCAGGCCGCGGGCACGCTGCGCGCGTTTCGGGCGGGGCAGCGCGTGAAGATCCGCTACGCGTTCACCGGGCCGGAGCGGCTGCGGTTCGCGATCGGCGGCTTCCCGATCCTCCGCGACGGCGCGCCGCTGACCGGCCTGGACCCGCTCGGCCCGGCCCCGCGGAGCGCCGCGGGCGTCAGCCGCGACGGCCGCCACCTGTACCTCGTCGTGGTCGACGGGCGGTCCCCGCGCAGCGCCGGGCTGACCGTCGCCGAACTGGCCGGGCTGCTCGACCGGCTCGGCGCGGGCGCCGCGGTCAACCTCGACGGCGGCGGCTCGTCGGCCCTGGTGGCGCGGGGGCCGGGCGAGACCGCCGCGACCGTCCGCAACGTCCCGTCGGACGGCGCCGAACGCGCCGTCGCCAACGGCATCGGGGTCCTCCCCGCCCCGTGATCGGGGTTCAGGTGCCGGTGGCCAGGGCCGGGTGGCGCGGGTCGTCCACCTTGACCGTGACGTCGGCGGCCTGGAGCGGCCGGGACTCCGCGTCGTAGCGCGCGTAGGCGGGCAGCGTCCACGCCTCGTCCTCCGGCGTGCGGCGGGCGAGGGCGGGCGCCGACAGCGACAGGTGGACGGTCAGGTCGAGCGGCAGCCCCCGGCCGAGCAGCAGCGCCCCGTCCAGCAGCAGCACGCCGCCCGCCGGGACGGTCTCGTACCGCGCCCGCGTGGCCCGGTCGCGGACGGGATCCCACAGGCTGGGCAGCACCTTCCCGGTGCCGCCCGGCTCCAGCGGTGCGAGCACCTCCCGGACGAGCCCGCCCTCGTCCAGCCAGTGGTCGTGGAACACGTCCGGGTCGCGGCGCCCGAACTCGAACCGCAGCGACGCCGGGCGCAGGAAGTCGCGCGCCGACACCCGCAGGACGGCCCGGCCCCGGAGCCGCACGGGCCCGGCGAGCGCGTCGGCGAGCCGCCCCGGCTCCGCCGCCGGAGCGCCGTCGACCGCGACACGCAGCCACCGGTCACGGGGCTCCGCCGCGATCCGGTCGGCCAACTCCTCCACCAGGAGATCGGGCGAAATCGGACGCACGAGCATCCCCCCATCCAACAACACGCCAGCACGTGTGATCCCAGGCGCCGTCCCCAACGGCGCGGACGGCCGAGACCGCAACGCGCATGTCCTCAGCCGCCGCCTAGCGTGGCGCGGGCGGCCGAGGCTGCGGCGCGCGGGTCGTCAGCGCCGCTTCAGCGTGGCGCGGGTGGTCAACATGGCTATGCGCGTGGCCTCAACTGCCGCCTAGGACTGCTTGGGCGGCGTTGTGGCCGGGGATTCCGCTTACGCCGCCGCCTCGGCGGGCTGCCGCGCCACACAGCAGGATCCGCGGGTGCTCGGTCTCGACGCCCCAGCGGCCGCGGTCGGCGGGGTCCTCGGCGTAGGGCCAGGAGAGGTCGCGGTGGAAGATGTGCCCGCCCGGCAGGCCCGCCTCGGCCTCCAGGTCTACGGGGGTCTTCGCCTCCAGGCAGGGCGTGCCGTCCGGGGCGCGCAGGAGGCAGTCCTCGATGGGCTCGGCGAGGACGGCGTCGAACGAGGCCAGCGTCGCGCGGAGCGCCTCCGCCCGCGCGCGGTCCGGATCCGCGCGGAAGAGGCGGGCCGGCATGTGCAGCCCGAACAGCGTCAGCGTGTGCGCGCCCGCCGCCCGCAGGTCCGGGCCGAGGATCGAGGGGTCGGTCAATGAGTGGCAGTACACCTCCGCAGGGGGCAGCGCAGGGATACGCCCGGCGGACGCCTCCGCGTAGGCCCTCGCGAGCTGCGCGCGTCCCTCGTTGATGTGGAACGTGCCGCCGAACGCCTCCTCGGGACGCACGGACGCGTCGCGGAGCCGCGGCAGCCGCGCCAGCACCATGTTGACCTTGAGCTGGGAACCCTCGGGCGGCTCGCCACCGCTCAGCGCGGTCGGCGGCAGGTTGACGAGGACCCGGCCCGCCGTCACCGCGTGCTCCTTGCCGTCCGCGTCGCGGAAGGCCACCTCGCCGGACGGGTCCACCGCCAGCACCTCCATCCCGGTGCGCAGCTCGGCCCCGGCGGCGCGGGCGGCGCTAGCGAGGGCGGCCGTGACCGCGCCCATCCCGCCGACGGGCACGTTCCAGTCCCCGGTCCCGTCGCCGATGACGTGGTAGAGCAGGCACCGGTTGGCGAGCAGCGAGGCGTCCGACGGGTCGGCGAACGTCCCGATCAGCGCGTCGGTCAGCACGACCCCGCGGACGGTGTCGTCGCCGAACCGCTCGTCGACCGCCTCGCCGACCGGGCGCTCGAACAGCTCCCGCCACGCCTCCGCGTCGTCCACCGCGCGGCGCAGGTCCGCGCGATCCGGCAGCGGCTCCAGCAGCGTGGGGGCGACCCGCTCGGCGACGCGTCCGGTCAGGCCGTAGAAGCGCCGCCACGCCGCGAAGTCGGCGTCCCCGCCTGTGACGGCCCTGAAGGACGCGGCCGTCCGCGCGCCGTCAGCGCCGTCCACGAGCAGGCCGCCGCCGCCCACGGGGGTGTAGGAGGCGAACCGGCGGCGCCGCAGTTCCACCGGCAGCCCGAGGTCCCGGACGATCCGCCCCGGCAGCAGGCTGACCAGGTAGGAGTATCGCGACAGCCGCGCGTCCACGCCCGGGAACACCCGCGCGGACACCGCCAGCCCGCCGAGGTGGCCGAGCCGCTCCAGCACCAGCACCCGGCGGCCCGCGCGGGCCAGGTACGCGGCGGCGACGAGCCCGTTGTGCCCGCCGCCCGCGATCACGACGTCGTACATGATCCCAGCGAAGCACAGCCCGGCCCGCGATCACACCGCGCAGGCCAGCAGGTGCGTCCCCCAGGGACCGAGCTCGACGTACAGGCCGGGGTCGCGCAGCTCGTCCCCGTCCCGCTCGTAGACCGCGCCGCTCAGCAGGTCGCGCAGCGTCCACGCGCGGCCGCGCAGATCGTCCCAGGGCAGCGGTATCCGTGCATGGGCGGGACGGTCCGTGAGGTTGACCACCGCGACGTGCCGCGCCTCGGCGGACGTGCGGCACATGGCCACGAGGCCGAGGTAGGACGGGTCGTCCGGCCATCCCGAGCAGTCGAGCAGGCTCCAGTCGCCTTCGCGGAGCCGCCCGTCCCGCACCGCGGCCAGCAGCCGGTGGTGGAACTCCCGCGCCGCCTCGTCGGGCGGCTCATCCGGGCGGCGGGCGAGGAACACCGGAACCCGCACCCGCCGCCCCTCGAACTGGCCCTCGTGCCACAGGACGGCCCCGGGCAGCACCGCCGCCAGCACCGCCGCGGCGCGCTCCCGGGCCGGTCCCAGCGCCGCCGCGGCGCGCGGCTCGTCGTGGTTCTCCAGGAAGCGCACCAGCCCGCGCTGGTAGTCGACGCCGGCGCGCAGGTGGTCGCGGACCGCCCCGGCGTCCCCGCCGGTGATCCGGTCGTACAGCCGCTTGTCGTAGCAGAGGTCGAACCCCTGCCGCTGCAAGGCCCACTCCCGGTCCCAGTACGCCTCCGCCATGAACGTCATGTCCGGATGCCGGTCGCGGACGCGTTCGAGGACCTCCGGCCAGAACTCGGCGGCGGGAGGCGGCCCGGCGCGCGGGCCCCACGTCCGGGCGAACACGTCGTTCATCATCAGCATCGCCATGTCGCAGCGCACGCCGTCGCACCGGTCGCCGATGGACGCCAGCGCCTCCGCGGTCGCGGCGCGTGCCTCCGGGGCGAACGCGTCGAGCTGGACGACGTCCGGCCACGGCGGGAAGAACGGGTCCCGGCCGCGCGCGTAGATGCGGCCGTCGACCTGGATGAACGCGGCGGGATCGGCCGCCAGGTCCGCTTCGGTGCCCTGGACGAAGCAGTCCGGCCGGTCCGCCAGCCAGGGGTGGTCCGGGGCGACGTGGTTCGGGACGTAGTCGAGGTACAGACCGAGGCCGCGCCGGTCCAGCTCGGCGCGGGCCGCGGCGAGCCCCTCCTCGCCGCCGAGGCGTTCGTCGGCGACGTAGTCGCGGACGCAGTACGGCGATCCCGCGATGTCGGCGTCGGCGACGTCCGGCAGCGCCTCCCGGAAGGACGCGAGGAGCCCCGCGTTCGCGAGCGCGATGGCGCGCCCGGCGGGACTCCGCCGCCAGACGCCCATCAGCCACACGACGTCGGTGCCGGGGACGGCCAGCTCGTCCCACGCCTCCTTGGGGACGTCCTGCAAGCCCGCCCCGCGGCCGTGCCGCCGCTCGACCTCGCCCAGCCACACCAGCGTGTTGACCTCGTAGACGACGGGTTCGCGCTGGACCCGCCGTGCGCTCGCGGGGGAGGTCATGACGTCGCCGGCCCTTCCGCGCCCCCGCCCGCCTGGAAGTCCGCGGCGGTGAGGTCGCTGTGGAGGATCATGAAGGTGGCGACCAGGGCGGTCCAGCCGGTCTGGTGGGCGGCGCCGATGCCGGCGCCGTCGTCGCCGTGGAAGTACTCGTGGAAGCTCAGCAGGTCCCGCCAGTGCGGGTCCTCCTGGAACGTCCGCTGGCCGCCGTACACCGGGCGCCGCCCGTCCGGCCCGCGCAGGAAGACGCCGACCAGCCGGGACGTGATCTCGCGGCTCACCTCGTACAGCGTCATCCGGTGCCCCGACCCGGTCGGGCACTCGACGGTGAAGCCGTCGCCGTAGAAGGCGTGCAGGTTCAGCAGCGCCCGGACGATCAGCGCGTTCATCGGGAACCAGACCGGCCCGCGCCAGTTGGAGTTGCCGCCGAACATGCCGCTGTCGGACTCGGCCGGCAGGTACGCCACCCGGTGGACCTGCCCGTCCGTGCGGAACTCGTACGGCCGGCCGGCGTGGCGGCGCGACAGGGAGCGGATGCCGTGCGGGCTGAGGAACTCCTCCTCGTCCAGCATGATCGCGAGGACGCGGCGGAGCTTGTGCTCGTCCAGCAGCGACAGCAGCCGCCGCCCGCCGGCGCCCTCCCGGCCCGCCGCGGACATGCCCCGCGTCACCGTCGGATGGCGGGTGGCGAAGTCGCGGACCCGGTCCAGCAGGCGGGCCTCGCCGGGATCCGGGTGCGGCAGGAAGACCGTGGACGCGCACAGCGGCAGCAGCCCGACGAGCGACCGCACCTTCAGCCGGGTCGCGGACCCGTCCGGCAGCCGGAGGACGTCGTAGAAGAACCCGTCCTCCTCGTCCCACATCTCGTCCTTGACGTCGCCGACCCGGTCGATCGACGCGGAGATGCGCAGGAAGTGCTGCGCGAACCGGACCGCGAGGTCCTCGTAGCCGGGGTCGCGGTCCGACAGCACGGCCGCGATCTGGAGCATGGTCTGCGCGTAGAAGGCCATCCACGCGGTGCCGTCGGCCTGGTCGAGCGAGCCGCCGGTCGGCAGGGGCGCGCTCCGGTCGAACACCCCGATGTTGTCCAGGCCGAGGAAGCCGCCCTGGAACACGTTGCGGCCGTCGGGGTCCTTGCGGTTCACCCACCAGGTGAAGTTCAGCAGCAGCTTCTGGAACACCCGCTCCAGGAAGTCGAGGTCGTCGTTGCCGGTCAAGCGCCGGTCCAGGGTGTGGACGAACCGCGCGGCCCAGGCGTGCACGGGCGGGTTGACGTCGCCGAAGTTCCATTCGTAGGCGGGGATCTGCCCGTTCGCGTGCAGGTAGCGGTCGCCGAGCAGCACCTCCACCTGGTGCTTGGCGAGGTCCATGTCCACCGCCGCGAGCGCGACCGCGTGGAACGCGAGGTCCCACGCGGCGAACCAGGGGTACTCCCACTTGTCCGGCATGACGATGACGTCGCCGGCGGTCATGTCGAACCAGCCGTGGTCCCGCAGGCCCGACGGCGTCCACGGGTCGCTGCCGTGCTCGGCGAGCCACGTCTCGACGTCGAAGTGGTAGTACTGCTTGCTCCACAGCAGCCCGGCCAGGGCCTGGCGGAGCACCAGCGCCTCGTCCGCCGTCGCTCCGGCCGGGACCAGCGGCGCGTAGAAGGCGTCCGCCTCGCCGCGCCGCTCGCGCAGCGTCCCGTCGAAGCCCGCGCCGAACGGCGCGTCGAGCCGCGCCCCCGCGAGCCGGACCCGGACCGTCGCCGCACCGCCGCCGGGCACGGTCAGGACGTGATGCGCGGCCGCCTTCGTCCCGGTGCCCGCCGGATTGACCGCCGCCGCGTCCCCGTCCACGACGTGCCGCCCGATGCCGTCCTTGACGTACGGCGAGGCGCTCGGGGTGCCGAACACCCGCTCGTTGTGGGTCTCGTTCTCGGTGAACAGCAGCGGGACGTCACCGTCGTCGACGTACAGGTGGTAGCCGCCGAGCTCCGGGTGCTCCGCCGCGACATGGCCGCGGCCGTCCGCGCGCAGCAGCGGCCTGGGCGGATCCCCGCCCCACGACCACGTGTTGCGGAACCACAGCGTCGGCAGGACGTGCAGGACGGCCTCATCGGGGCCGCGGTTGGCGACGGTCACCTCGACGAGCACGTCCTCCGGAGCGGCCTTGGCGTACTCGACGAACACGTCGAAATACCGGCCGCCCTCGAAGACCCCGGTGTCGAGGAGTTCGTATTCGAACTCCTGCCTGCCCCGCGCCCTGTTCGTGGACACGAGGTCGTTGTAGGGGAACGGGGCCTGCGGATACTTGTAGAGGAACCGCATGTACGAATGCGTCGGCGTGTTGTCGAGGTAGAAGTAGTACTCCTTGACATCCTCGCCGTGGTTGCCCTCCCCGTTGGTCAGGCCGAACGGCCTTTCCTTCAGGATGGGGTCGCGCCCGTTCCAGAGGGCCACCGACAGGCACAGGCGCTGCTCGGCGTCGCTGATCCCGCCGAGACCGTCCTCCCCCCAGCGGTAAGCCCGCGAGCGGGCATGGTCGTGCGGGAACGAGGACCACGCGTCGCCGTCGCCGCTGTAGTCCTCGCGGACCGTCCCCCACTGGCGCTCGCTGAGGTACGGGCCCCACAGCCGCCATGGAGCGTCCGGCGCCGCCGCCTGCCGCAGTCGTTCTCGTTCGGCGTCCATGTCGGCAGTGTCCGCCCGCCGTCCGTGCCCGGCACCGCCCGCGGCGGGTGACATCTGACCGGTCGTGGACGGGCCGCGCCCGCCGGCCACCACCCGTCACATGCGCAGGCCCGTGTTCCCGTAGCGCTCGATGAGGGCCCGGACGGGCACGGTCAGGGGACGGCCGAGCGCCTCGGACGGGGTCAGCCACGCGGGCCGCCGCCCCTCCTCCAGCACCTGGACGGTGGTGCCCGCGGGGACGTCCACGACGTAGGTGTGCCAGCGGTGCGCGTCCGAGCCGCGCCAGCACGAGTCACCGGGCATCTCGTCCACGCCGACCAGGACGAGGTCCGCCTCGTCCACCAGGAGGCCGACCTCCTCGCCCAGCTCGCGCCGCGCCGCGTGCCGCGGATCCTCACCGGCGTCGATGTGCCCGGCCGGGACCGTCCACCGGAGCGGGAAGTAGACCCGCTCGAAGAGCAGGAACCGGCCGTCGGCGCGGCGGACGAACACCCCGGCGGTCGCGTGCCAGTACTCGCCCGTGCCGTCGACCCACCAGGTCAGCGCCGGATCGACGGCGAGCGTCCGCGGGTACTCCTCGCCGCACGTCGCGCAGCGGAACCCGGCCGCGCCGTCCACGGCGGTGACCGTCTCCGCGCGGCACCCCCAGCAGTACTGATGGCGCCGCCCGTCGCCGGGGACCTCGACGTCCAGCTTCACGGCCGCTCCGCGACGGATGGCCGGACGCGGTAGTGGTAGCCGTGCGAGAGGGTGAAGCCCGCCCGCTCGTACAGCGTGCGCGCCGCGCCGTTCCCCGCCTCGACCTGCAAGTACAGCCGGTCCGCGCCCTGGGCCGCCGCCCAGCGGGCCCCGGCCGCCAGGACCGCGGTCGCGATGCCCCGGCGCCGGAGGTCGGGACGCGTCGCCATGCAGAAGACCCCGGCCCAGCCCGTGTCGGCGACGAACAGCCCCATCCCGGCGGGACGTCCCGCGTCGTGGACGGCCAGCACCACGGCGGGCGGGACGATCCGCTCGATGACCCCGATGCCGTCGGCGGGCACGCCCAGCTCACCGAACAGGCTCGGCCACCGGGTGCGGTCATCGGCCTCCGCGACGACGACGCCGGCCGCCCCGCCGCCGGGCGCGGCCGTACCGATCACGTCGGCGGCGGCAGCGGTCAGGACCAGGGTCGCGGCCTGCGCGGCGTACCCGCGCGCCGCGAGCGCGGCGTCCAGCGCCCGGTACCGATCGGCGGGGCTGACCTGGACGCGGGCGGGCCGTCCGCGCTCCGCGTAGAAGGACTCGACCTCCTCGACGTCCGGCACGGCGTCGTCGGACAGGGGCAAAGCCGAGTTCGAGCGCTTGCGGTCCACACCGGGGGAGTGGCGCAGGAGCCAGCCGCCACGCTCCTCGGCGGTCTCGGCGGGCCAGGCCCGCACGGCGCGCGACTCGACCTCGAAGGCGTCCGCGGTCGCGAGTCCGGTCCTGGGCCCGGTCACCGGCGCGCCTCAGCCGACGTGCACGAGCGGGCGGCGCTCGGCGTCCGGTTCAGCCTGGCGCAGGATCTCCCGCGTCAGCGGCGGGATGTCGCCGCCGCCGAACACCAGGTAGCGCAGCAGCGCCCCGATGGGGTTGCCCTCGGCCCAGTGGAAGTAGACGTGCGGCTGCTCGGCGGTCTCGTCCCGGATCTGGAGCAGGATCGCCGCGATCGCGTTGGCGATGCTCGGGCTCTCCGTCCGCAGGACCCGGTACCCGTGCCGCTCCTCGCCCCGCACCCGCAGCGTGGACGTGAACTCCGAGGCGTCCGACACCGTCACCTCAAGGAAGACCAGGCCCTCGTCCTTGCGCAGCCGGTGCAGCTCCCACGCCTCCTCGGCCTTGTCGTCGTACTCCCGCCGGTCGCGGGCGTCGGGCTCGTTGGCGATGATGTGGAGGCCGCCGTCCCGCCGGAGGAAGCGCCGGGCCGCGTCGTCGAACTCGACGCCGGTCACGCGCAGCTCGGTCGAGCGCGTCGCCCGGGAGACCAGCGACGTCACCACGATCGCCACGCAGAACAGCACCGCGATCACCAGGCCGTCCGGGCGCTCGATGATGTTGGCCGCCGTCGCGTACACCAGGATCGCCGAGACGACCCCGAACCCGATCCCGGCCCGCCGCCGGCCCCGCTTGAACGCCGCCAGCGTCGCCGCGACCGCCGCCGAGAGGATCAGCGCCAGTACCCCGGTCGCGTACGCGCCGCCCTGCGCCTCGACCTCCGCGCCGAACAGCAGCGTGATCCCGAACGAGATCAGCGTGAAGATCAGCACCATCGGGCGGGTGGCGCGCGTCCAGTCCGGCGCCATCCCGTAGCGGGGCAGGTACCGCGGCACGATGTTGATCAGGCCCGCCATCGCCGACGCGCCCGCGAACCACAGGATCAGGACGGTGCTGAGGTCGTAGGCGGTGCCGAACCAGTCCCCGAGGTACTTGTGCGCCAGGTACGCGAGCGCCCGCCCGTTCGCCTGCCCGCCGTCCTCGAACTCCTTCTCCGGGATCAGCACGGTCGTCGCGAAGCTGGAGGTGATCAGGAAGACGCTCATGATGGCCGCCGCCGTGGTCAGCAGCTTGCGGGCGCCCCGGATCCGCTCCTCCAGCCCGCCTTTCACGAGCGGCATGACGGCGACGCCCGTCTCGAAGCCCGACAGCCCGAGCGCGAGCTTCGGCATCACCAGCAGCGACACCGCGATCATGGCGAGCGGGCTGGAGTGCTCGTCGCGCAGCAGGTTCGACCAGTCCGTGACCAGGTCCGGATCGCCGATCACCTTGGCGAGCGCCGTCCCGACGACCACCACGTTCAGCGTCAGGTACACCGCCACCAGCACGACCGCGATCGAGATCGCCTCGCTGAACCCCACCAGGAAGACGGCGCCGAGCGCGGCGATCAGCACCAGCGTCACCGGGATCTGCCAGCCGGCCAGCGCGTCCGGGACGAACGGGTTGTGCAGCAGGTGCGCGCTCGCGTCCGCCGCCGACAGCGTGATCGTCACGATGAACGCGGTCGCGACGAAGCCGAGCAGGAACAGCACCAGCAGCTTGCCCCGCCAGCCGGGCAGCAGCCGCTCCAGCATCGACAGCGACCCGAGCCCGTACGGGCTCTGCCCCGCCACCGACCGGTACACCGGCAGCGCGCCGAACAGCGTCAGCGCCACCAGCAGGAGCGTCGCGATCGGGCTGAGCGCGCCCGCCGCGAGCGCCGCGATCCCGGGCTGGTAGCCCAGGGTCGAGAAGTAGTCGACCCCGGTGAGGCACATCACCTGCCACCAGCGGTGCTGCTTCTCCGGCGCGTCCTCATGGTGCGGCCCGTGCTTCTGCCCGGGCCGGTGCAGGCCTTCGAGCAGCCACCGCCGCACCGCCGGCCCCTCGGCCGGCCCAGCCGACGTGCTCACGCCGTCACCCCGTCTTCCTCCCCGCCGAACGATCAGCACACCTTACTCAGGCGGGACGGTGCCCGGTACGGCGGCCAGCAGGTCCGCGAGCTCGCCGAACCCGCGGACGGCCAGGTCGCTCCGGGTGTCCTCCGCGCGGTCGGCGCCCCGGGCGGGCCCCTTCTCCAGGGGACGCTCCAGGAACGCCGTGCGGAGGCCCGCCTCCCGGGCGCCGTCGATGTCCCACGCGTGCGCGGCGACCATCAGGACCTCCGACGGCTCCACGTCCAGGAGCCCGACGGCGGTCAGGTACGCCCGCGGATCCGGCTTGTAGGCGCGGGCGAGCTCCGCCGACAGGATGCAGTCGAACGGGAGCCCCGCCTCCTTCACGAGGTTCGTCAGCAGCGCGAAACCCCCGTTGGACAGCGCCGCGACCACGTACCGCTCCCGCAGCCTGGCGAGGCCGTCCACCGAGTCGTCCCAGGCGGGGAGCCGGTGCCAGGACCGGACGAGCCGCCGCCGCGCGTCCTCGCCGAACGCGCCCGCGACGCCGTGCAGCTCCAGCAGCTCGTCCAGCGACTCCCGGTGCAGCGTGTCGAGGTACGCCCAGTCCCGCTCGCCGTCGTTGACCCGCCGCATGGACGGCAGGTACCGGTCGCGCCACGCGTCGGCGAACGCCCCGCCGTCCAGCTCGACGCCGCGCCCCGCGGCGATCTCCGCCACCTGCTCCGCGACCCCCGTCCGCCAGTCGACGGTCGTCCCGAAGATGTCGCAGGCCACCACCCGCACCGAACCCGGATCGAATCCCACGCGCGCCTCCCCGGCCGAGCCGCCCTCGCGGCGTCCCGGGGCCTTCCTAGCACTCCCGCCCGCCCGGAGTGGGCGTCATCCGGAGGATCGAGCGAACCGAACGGTCTTCGGTATGGCCATTTACCCGGACGGCGCCGGTTCCCTATGTTGGTTCCCGGGAGACGCCCCGCCTCCCGCCCGTCCCGGCGGGTGAGCAGCACTGGGAGGAAGCACGTGGAGCACGTCCGGCAGTTCTACATCGGTGGGAAGTGGGTCGAGCCGCTCGGCGGCGACACGATCGAGGTGGTCGACCCGTCCACCGAGAAGCCCTTCACCTCCGTCGCCCTCGGCACGGCCGCGGACGTCGACGCCGCCGTCGCCGCGGCGCGGACCGCGTTCGAGACCTACTCGCGGACGACCCGCGAGGAGCGCCTCGCCCTGCTCGACCGGATCATCGAGGTGTACAGCGGGCGCCTCGGCGAGCTGGCCGAGACGATCAGCCGCGAGATGGGCGCGCCGCTGTCCCTGGCGAACAACGCGCAGGCCCTCGCCGGCCTGGCCCACCTCGGCACCGCGCGCGCCGTCCTCGCCGACTTCGAGTTCGAGCGCCCGCTGGGCTCCACGCTGCTCGTCCGCGAGCCGGTGGGCGTCTGCGGGATGATCACCCCCTGGAACTGGCCGCTCAACCAGATCGCCTGCAAGGTCGCCCCGGCCCTCGCCACCGGCTGCACGATGGTGCTGAAGCCGTCCGAGGTGGCGCCGCTCAACGCCATCCTGTTCGCCGAGATCCTGGACGAGGCGGGCGTGCCCGCGGGCGTGTTCAACCTCGTCAACGGCGACGGCGCCGGAGTCGGCGCGCCGCTGTCCGCCCACCCGGACGTCGACATGGTGTCGTTCACCGGCTCCACCCGCGCCGGCATCGAGGTCGCGCGGGCCGCCGCGCCGACCGTCAAGCGCGTCGCGCAGGAGCTCGGCGGCAAGTCCGCCAACATCATCCTGGACGACGCCGACCTGCGAGAGGTCATCACCCGGGACGTGCGGAACATGTGCACGAACTCGGGCCAGTCCTGCAACGCCCCGACCCGGATGCTCGTCCCCGCCGCCCGCATGGACGAGGCCGCCGCGATCGCCGCGGAGGCGGCGCGCGGGATCAAGCCCGGCGACCCGCGCGACGAGGGCACCACGATCGGCCCCGTGGTGTCGGAGGTGCAGTACGGCCGGATCCAGCAGCTCATCGAGAAGGGGATCGGCGAGGGCGCCAAGCTGGAGGTCGGCGGCCCCGGCAGGCCCGAGGGCCTGGAGACCGGCTACTACGTGCGGCCCACCGTGTTCTCGCACGTGTCCAACGACATGACGATCGCCCGCGAGGAGATCTTCGGGCCGGTGCTCGTGCTGATCGGCTACGAGGACGACGACGACGCCGTCCGCATCGCCAACGACACGGTCTACGGGCTGTCCGGCTACGTCTCCGGCAGCCCCGACCGCGCCAAGGCGGTGGCCCGCCGCATCCGCAGCGGCAACGTCCACCTCAACGGCGCTGGCCCCGACTTCAACGCGCCGTTCGGCGGCTACGGCCACTCGGGCAACGGCCGCGAGTGGGGCGCGCTCGGCTTCGAGGAGTACCTGGAGACGAAGGCCATCATGGGCCACGACGCCTGATCCCGCTTCTCGGGCGGGGCTGTGAGTCCGGTGTCCCTGGTGCGCGGTCGGCCGTGCGCCGGGGGCGCCGGACCTGCTGTAATGGGCTTGTGCACCTCAACCCTTACGGCGCGGACGCCGTGAACCTCGCCGCCGACCTGGCCAACCGGCCGCCGCGCAGCGCCGAGGAGCTCGCGGACCGCTGCCGCGCCGCCGGGCTGCTGGTCGAGGAGCCCGTCACGGCGGACGACCTCGACCGCGTTCGGGCCGTCCTGCTGGCCTGGGAGAAGGTCGTCGACGCCGGGGACGAGCGCGAGCGCGCCGAGCTGCTCAACCGGATGCTGGCCGCGAGCGCCGGGCATCCGCGGCTCACCGCCCACGCCGGCGACGGCTGGCACCTGCACTACCGCGACGACGGGCAGCCGCTCGGCGCCGTGCTCGCCTCGCTGATCGCGGTCGGCACCGCGCTGCACCTGGTGGGGCGCGGCATGCACCGGCTCCGGCGGTGCGCGGACGCCGGATGCGCCGCGGTCTTCGCCGACACCTCGCGCACCGGGCGGCAGCGGTACTGCTCGCACCGCTGCGCCAACCGCGACGCCGTCCGCCGGCACCGGGCGGCCCGCGCCGACGGGAACCGTCCCGCCCCGGCATGACCGGGACGGGACGGCGCTGAGCGGGACGAGCGGGGAGAGCGCGGTCAGCCGCCGATGGTCGAGTTCTCGGCGGCGGTGACGATCGTCGTCGCGTCCTCGGGCAGGAGGTGGCCGGCGTTCACCGACGCCTGCGCGGCGGCCCGGACCTTGGCGACGTAGTCGTCATGCGTCGGGTACAGGCGGCTGAGCACCGGCTCTGCGGTGCGCGGCAGCGACGGGTCGGACGGGTCGCCGGCGTTGTGCCGGTCCCACGGGTCGGAGTCGCCGTTCCACGGGTCGCGGGCGCCGTAGAGGCCGCAGAACACGCCGCTGCCGCTGGTGTCGCGCTCCCCGGTGAGGGTCCGGGTCGGCACCGTGACGTCCGGGAGCCGGACGCCTCCGGTGGCGAGGCCGGTGGACGGGTCGCGCAGGACGGTGCTCAGCGGGGCACCGCTCGGCGGCTGCGCCCCGCCGCGCGCCCACGAGGCCAGGTGCCGCAGCGCGGCGTTCATCGAGTAGTGGCCGGGGCCGTCGTTGAAGGGGGCCGAACCGGCGGCGCAGTCGGGCTGCGGCGCGGCGGAGCCCACCGACTTCAGCACGGTCGGGTTGCCGAGGTCGTAGGCCCACTGGTCGCCGTGCGCGGTGCCCGCGAGCTCCCAGTGCACGACCCGGTCGGTGTCCGGCTGCCGCGCGACGGAGGCGAGGGGCACGTCGGTCTCGGTGAGCACGACGAAGACCGGCACCGCCGAGTCGGTCCGGATCCGGGACGGGTTGGGCATCGTCAGCACGTCGGCCAGGCTGCCGCTGATCGGCGAGGCGACCGCGCTGTTGCTGTGGACCATGAGGCCGTCGTAGACCTGGGCCACCGGCTGCACGGCGTTGGCGTAGGTCGTCATGAAGCCCGCCGACTGCGACTCGCCGTCCGCGAGCACCGTCGTGGGCCGCAGCCCGCCGAGTGGGTCCGGCCCGTTCGGGGTGCGGAGCGCCTGCCCGGCCTGGGAGAAGATGTCGTAGGAGTAGGCGTCGCCGGGGTGGACGAGGCTGCCGTAGCGGGCCGGGTCCCAGCCCTTGAGGCCGTGGACGTCGCCGAGGCCGCCGTTGACGCCGACCGCCTGCGCCGAGACGCCGACCCAGGCGTACCCGCGGCGCAGCAGCTCGTCGCGCTCGAACCAGTAGTCGGGGGAGAGGTCGAGCTGGCCGCTGACGTTGAGCCACTCGACGACGACGGTGCCGTTGAACTTCGCCGGGTCGGACGGGCGGCGGACCAGCAGCCGGCTCTTGTACGCGGCCTGGCCCGACGCGCGGACGTTCCAGCGGCCGTCCGACGTCCAGAGGCCGGACTTGGCGTAGGACGTGGCGGTGCCCTGGATGAAGTACTCGCTCTCGGTGTAGCCGAACGAGCCGAGGTCCTCGGCGGCGGCGAGGAACGGGAAGCCGTGGCTGCCGGCGGGCGGGACGGTGATCGTGGGGTTGGCGGCCGCGGCCCGGGCGGCGGGAGCGGTGGGCGGCGCGGCGATCAGGGCGGCGGAGAGCACCGCCCCCAGCGCGGCGGCGGTGGCCCGCCGCCGGATGGGCCGGAGGGGGATGCGCACGGGTGAACCTCCGTGGACGGGGTGGCAGGGATGCACAGTGTCGGCCGCGCGCACCGGACGGGACATCGGGGAAATCGCCAGCGGCGCGCTCCCGCCGGGTTCCGGGCCGGTCCCGCCCGTGGATTGCCTCAGATCACATCACCCAAATCGTCGCAGAGATTGTTAACATTCTCGGACCATCCATCTCGCGGTGCGTCCCCGCCGCGGTGCCGCCGGACCCCGGGCGGCATCCCACCCGAGGAGGCGGTCGGCGATGCGTGCTCTCTTCGCCCACGGTCCGTTCTTCCGATCGAGCGCCCGGAGACGCGGGCGCGGCCGTTCCCGGCCGGTGACCGGTCTCGCCGTCCTGACGCTCCTGATCGCGGCCCTGGCGTCCGCGGGAAGCGTGACCGGCACGGCCAACGCGGCGAACGCCGTGAACGCGGCGGGTGCGGGCGGCTCCGGCGCCGCGAGCGCGACCGCCGCGCGGCAAAGGCGGCCCGTCACCGCGGACGGCCTCGCGGATCTGCCTCCGCTGCGTCCGGTGCGGGACTGCGCCAGCCTGGTGGGGCTCGTCCTGGACGGCGTCACCGACGCGCCGGTCACGATCCAGTCCGCGACCGTCACGACGCAGGGCGCGCCCGCGCCCTACTGCGCGGTCCGCGGCACGATCGCGCCCGCCGACACGATCGTCATGCGGCTGCCGGTCAACGGATGGACGCAGCGCTACGTGCAGACGGGCTGCGGCGGCCTGTGCGGCAGCGCGAACATCGGCTACACCCAGGCGTCCACCTGCCCGCCGATCGCGGACGGCACGATCGCCAGCGCCACGACGGACATGGGGCACCAGGGGCAGAACGACGGCTCGTGGGCGGCGGGCAACCCGCAGGCGCAAATCGACTTCGCCTACCGCGGCGTACACGTCACGTCGCAGGTCGCCAAGGCCGTCATCGCCCGGTTCTACGGCCGCTCCCCGGTCTACTCCTACTTCGACGGCTGCTCCGACGGCGGACGCGAGGCGCTCATGGAGGCGCAGCGCTTCCCCGGCGACTTCGACGGCATCGCCGCGGGCGCGCCCGCGAACAACATGGTCGTCCAGAACACCCTTCACCACGCGTGGAACGTCCTGACCAACCTGGACGGGAACGGCCGCTACATCCTCCTCGCCGACAAGCTGCCGCTCGTCCACAACGCGGTCCTCGCCGCCTGCGACGCCCGGGACGGCGTCAAGGACGGCGTGCTCGACGACCCGCGGCGCTGCGACTTCGACCCCGGGACGCTGCGCTGCGTGAAGGGCCAGGCGCCCGCGACCTGCCTGTCCGCCGCCGAGGCCGGGGTCGTCCGGCGGCTGCACGACGGCGCGGTGGACGCGCGGGGCCGCCGGCTCGAACCGGCGATCGCCCACGAGTGGGGCTCCGAGCTCGAATGGACGCTGTTCGTGCCCGCCGCGCAGGGGCAGACGGTCGCCAGCGAGAACTTCGTGCTCTCCTTCGCGCGGTACCTCGGCTACACGAACGTGGCGAACCCCGGTTGGAAGCTCTCCGACCTGAAGTTCACGGCCGAGTCGTTCTGGAAGACGGTGCAGTCGTCCAGCTACCTGTCCGCGATGGACCCGGACCTGCGCGTCTTCCACCGGTCGGGCGGCAAGCTCCTGCTCTGGCACGGCTGGAACGACCAGCACATCTCCCCGCAGGGGACGCTCGCCTACTACGACGCCCTGCGGAAGACGATGGGGCGCCGGGCGGCCGACGACTTCACCCGGCTCTACCTCTTCCCCGGCGTCGCGCACTGCGGCGGTGGGAACGGCCCGAACACGTTCGACGTCCTCACCCCCGTCATGGCGTGGGTGGAGAGCGGCGCGAAGCCGGGACGGATCATCGCGTCGAACGTCACGAACGGCACCGTCACCCGTACGCGTCCGGTCTTCCCCTACCCGGCGGTCGCCCGCTACGACGGGACGGGCAGCGTCGACGACGCCGCGAACTTCACCGCCTACACGCCCCGCGAGGAGCCGCGTCCCGGCTACCACTGGCTCGGGGAGCGGCTGTACTCGCACGGCTACCAGACCTGGTGCGCGGCGGTGGGCGCGGAGCTCGCCTGCCGGCCCGCGCGAACCTGGCTCACCGCCCGCGCCTGACCGCGCTGGACGGCGCCTGATCTCAGATGGCGCGGAGCGCGTCGATCACGCTGGCGAGGTGGCGGCGCGCCGCGCGCTCGGCCGCGTCGGGGGCGTGCGCGGCGATCTCGTCGATGATCGCGAGGTGCTCGGCCAGCGACACGTGCGGCCGGCCGGGGACCAGCGCCAGCTTGAACTGGTGCCGGACGTTCTGCGCGCGCAGCCGCCCGAGCACCGCCGCGGCGGTCCGCTGGGCGCTGATCTCGACGATCCGCGCGTGCAGCGCCCGGTTGAGGTCGGAGTACTCCAGCACGCGGCCCTGCGCGACCGCGGTGCGCATGGCCGCGCCGATGCCCCGCAGCTCGGCGGCCTCCGCGTCCGTCACGCGCTCGGCGGCCTTGGCCGCGCACAGCCCCTCCAGCGCCATGCGGACCTCGGAGATCTCGATCGCCTCGTCGAGCGTCACCGCGCGGACGCGGGCGCCGCGGTGCTGGACGCGCTCGACCAGGCCCTCGTTGGCCAGCTCGAACAGGGCCGTCCGCACGCCGCTGCGGCTGGCGCCGAACTGCTCGGACAGGTCGGCCTCGACGAGGCGCTGGTTCGGCGCGAACTCGCCCCGGGCGATCGCCTCGCGGATCGCGGCGGTGACGTCCGGCCGCCCGGTGCCGCCCGGGGTTCGCGTGGTCTGCTCGTGCGCTGGCATCGATTCCTCACTCGCGGGCCGGGGCGCCGTCATTCTAGGGGCCGCACCGGGGCGCCCCCAGTTGGCCACGAATTTGGCCACCAAATCGTTGACAATCTTGTTCCGACATTCGTAGCATCAGCGTCACCCTCGGCGGTGCCCTCGGGGGAGGGCGGCCGTCCCCGCCCCGTCCAGGAGCCTTCTCGCCCCTCCACCCGACGTCCTGGAGAAGCACCGTGATCAAAGTCCGCGCGGCCCTGGCCGCCGCATCCCTCCTGCTGCTCGCCGCGTGCGGAGGCGGGGGAGGGGGCGACGCCTCCGGCGACGGCCCCACGACGGTGAAGGTGAGCGTCATCCCCATCGTCGACGTGGCGCCCATCTACCTCGGGAACCAGCAGGGCTTCTTCACCGAGCAGGGGCTCAGGCTCCAGATCGAGACCGCGCAGGGCGGGGCCGCCATCGTGCCCGCCGTGGTCAGCGGCCAGGTCGACTTCGGCTTCAGCAACCTCACCTCGCTCATCCTCGGCGCCTCGAAGGGCATCCCGCTCAAGGTCGTCGCGCCCGGCGCAGGCTCGACCGGCGTCCAGCGCAAGGACTTCGGCGGCGTGCTCGTCAAGGCCGGCAGCCCGATCAGGACGGCCAAGGACCTCGCGGGCAAGCGCGTCGCCGTCAACACGCTGAACAACATCAACGACACCACCGTCCGGGCGTCGATCCGGGCCGCCGGCGGCGACCCCAAGAGCGTCAAGTTCACGGAGCTGGCCTTCCCGGACATGCTCGCCGCGCTCGACAAGGGCAACGTGGACGCGGTCCAGGTCGTCGAGCCGTTCCTCGCGACCGGGCTGAAGAACGGCGCGCGGCTCGTCGCCTCCAACTACGTGGACACCGCGCCGAACCTGACCATCGCCGGCTACTTCACCTCGCAGAAGACCGTCGCGTCCAAGCCGGAGCTCGTGAAGAAGTTCACCGCGGCGATGCAGAAGTCGCTGAAGTACGCCAGCGACCACCCGGACGCGGTCCGCAAGGTGCTCGGCACCTACACGAAGATCGACCCGTCGGTCGCCGGGTCGCTCACGCTGCCGACGTACCCGGCGCAGGTGAACGCCGCGGGGCTCCAGACCCTCGCGAACCTCGCCGTCCAGGACGGGCTCGTCAAGTCCGCCCCCGACCTGAAGAACCTCCAGCCGTGACGGCCGCGGTGACGGCGGACCCGGCGGGGCGCGACCGGGACGGCCGCCGCCGCCCCGCCGTGCCGTCCTGGGCCCTCGGCATCGCCGGGCTCGCCGGGCTGATGGCGCTGGCCGAGCTCGTCCCCCGGGCCGGGCTGGTGCGGGAGCGCTACCTGCCGCCGTTCAGCGACATGGTGTCCGCGCTGGCCGACCAGGCCGGGACGGACGCGTTCTGGCGGGCCCTGCTGGAGACGCTCCGCGGCTGGGCGATCGGCCTGGCGATCGCCATGGCCGCGGGCGTCGTCCTCGGCATCGTGATCGGCGGCGTCCCGCCGCTGCGCGCGGCGCTGACGTCCACGATCGAGTTCCTGCGCCCGATCCCGTCCGTCGCGCTGATCCCGCTGGCCGTCCTGCTGTACGGGACGCAGATGCGCTCCACGCTGCTGCTGGTCGTGTACGCCTCGTTCTGGCAGGTGCTGATGCAGGTCCTGTACGGCGTCCAGGACGTGGACCCGGTGGCCCGCGAGACCGCGCGGTCCTACCGGTTCCGCCCGCTGACGCAGGTCCGCACCGTCATCTGGCCGACCGCGCTCCCGTACGTCATGACCGGGTTCCGGCTGGGCGCGGCGGTCGCGCTGATCCTGGAGATCACCGGCGAGCTCGTCATCGGCTCGCCGGGGCTCGGCAGGCAGATCGCGGTGGCGCAGAACTCGAACGCGGTGCCGTCGATGTACGCGCTGGTCATCGTCGTCGGGCTGATCGGCATGCTGGTCAACGCCGCCGCCCGCGCCGTCGAGCGGCGGGCGCTGCGCTGGCATCCCTCCGTCCGCCGGGAGGTGGTCTCGTGAGCGTCCTGCCCGTGCTGCGGCGGATCGTCCTGCTGCTGGCCGTGCCGGTGCTGCTCGTCGCGGCCTGGTGGGCGGCGACGGCGAACAGCACCGACTTCTTCTGGCCCCCGCTCAGCGACATCCTCGGCACGTTCGACGACACCTGGTTCCACGGCCGCATCACGAGCGACGTGCTGCCCAGCCTCGCGCGGTTGCTCGCGGGCTACTCCCTGGCCCTGCTGCTCGGCGTCGGCCTCGGCACCGCGATCGGCTCGGCGCGCGTGCTCCGGGCGCTGCTCGAACCGTCCCTGGAGTTCTTCCGGGCGATCCCGTCGCCGGTGCTCGTGCCGATCCTCATGCTGTTCGCCGGCATCGGGAACGGCATGAAGGTGCTGGTCATCGTCTCGGGCTGCGTCTGGCCCGTCCTGCTGAACACGGTGGAGGGGGTCCGCGCGCTGGACGAGGTGCTGCGCGACACGGCCCGCTGCTACCGGATGCGCCCGCACTCGCGGTTCGTCCACCTGGTGCTGCGCGGCGCGAGCCCGCAGATCGCGGCGGGCGCGCGGCAGGCGCTGTCCATCGGGATCATCCTGATGGTCATCAGCGAGATGTTCGCCGCGAGCAACGGCCTCGGCTTCACCATCATCCAGTTCCAGCGCAGCTTCTCGGTCCCGCAGATGTGGACCGGGATCATCCTGCTCGGGCTGATCGGCATCGCCCTGTCGGTCGTCTTCCAGACCGTGGAGGCCCGGGTGCTGAGCTGGTACACCGGCCTGCGCCGGTCACAGCGAGAGGGTTGACAGTGACCACCACACCGACCGGCGCCGGAAGCGCGGGCACCTCGACGGCGCTGCTGGACGTCCGCGGCCTCCGGAAGGTCTACGACGGCAGGGGCCGCGGCGTCGAGGCCGTCCGCGACCTGACGTTCACCGTCGGCGCGGGCGAGCTCGTCTGCATCGTCGGGCCGTCCGGCGCGGGCAAGACCACCCTGCTCCGCTGCGTCGCCGGGCTCCTCGGCTGCACCTCCGGCGAGGTGGTGCTCGAAGGGCGGAGGGTGACCGGCCCGCCGCCGGGCATGGCCGTCGTCTTCCAGGAGTACGGCCGCAGCCTGTTCCCCTGGATGACCGTCCGGCAGAACGTCGAGCGGCCGCTGAAGGAGAAGAGGGTCCCGAAGGCCGACCGGCGGCGGCTCGTGCGGGAGGCCCTCGACGCCGTCGGCCTCGCCGAGGCCGGCGACGCCCACCCGTGGCAGCTCTCGGGCGGCATGCAGCAGCGCGTCGCGATCGCCCGCGCCGTCGCCTACGAGCCGCACATCCTGCTGATGGACGAGCCGTTCGCCGCCGTGGACGCGCAGACCCGCGCCGACCTCGAAGACCTCGTCCGCGCCCTCTGGAAGCGGCTCGGCGTCACCGTCCTGTTCGTCACCCACGACATCGACGAGTCCGTCTACCTGGGGCAGCGCGTGATCGTCCTGTCGAACTCGCCGACCGTCGTCCTGGAGGAGGTCGCCGTCGACCTGCCGGACGGGCGCGACCAGCTCACCACCCGCTCCGCGCCCCGCTTCGCCGAGCTGCGGGCCCACATCTACAAGCTCGTCCAGCAGGCCAAGGAGGGCCACCGGCCGGCCGGGGAGTGATCAGCCGAGGGCGCCGGTCGCCACGGCGGCCATGACGCCGCCGTCGACGAGCACGTCCGTGCCCGAGACGAAACCGGCGGACGGGCCGAGCAGGAACGCGGCGACCGCGGCGATGTCGGCGGGCGTGCCGACCCGTCCGGCGGGGGACGCCTCGATCATCGCGCGCATGACCGCGCCGTGCTCGCCGTCCAGCTCCTCGCGCCCCATCGGCGTGGCGATGACGCCGGGGCTGATCGAGTTGATCCGGGCGCCCCTGGCCCCCCACCCGCGGCCGGCGCCCTTCACCCGCAGCAGGTTGGCGTACTTGGCGAACGAGTAGGCGGCGCCGCTGTGGGCGAAGTTGCCCTCGGCGCACAGGGGCAGGTCCAACAGCTCGTCGGCGGGGACGGTGGCGAGCCGGCGCGCCTGCTCCGCGTCCAGGGCGGGATGGGCGTGGCCGGCCATGCTCGCGATGACCACGCCGGCCCCGCCCGGCGCGACGACCTCGCCGAACATCTCCAGGACCAGGGCCACGCCCAGCAGATCGACCGCCAGGATCGCCTTGACCGGCGCCTGCACGGGCGACAGCCCCGCGGTGTGCACCACCGAGCGGACCTCGCCCAGCGCCGCGGCCCGCTCCGCCAGTGCCGTGACGGACGCGCGCGAGGACACGTCCACCGGCTGCGCGGTCACCGCGTATCCCTCGGCGTCGAGGCCCTCGGACGCGGCGCGCAGCACCTCCTCGCTGTGGTCGGCGACCAGCAGCCGGGCGCCCGGCCCGACGCGGCGTGCGATCGCCTGCCCCATGCCCCCGGCCCCGATGACCACGACCACCTGTTGGGCCATGCGCTCCTCCTCGTCCGACAGGTGTCTGTTATACAACACCCGTCGAAAAAGTACGATGGGTAGCGTGACCGCCGAACCCTCCCTGGACCGCCGCGCCCGCCGCACCCGCGCCGCCCTGCGCGCGGCGCTGCTGGACCTGATCGCCGAGCGCCCGCTGAGCCGGATCGCGGTCTCCGACGTGACGAGACGCGCCGACGTCAACCGCTCGACCTTCTACGAGCACTACGACGACGTGCACGGCCTCGCGGCCGACGCGTGCACCCGCACGTTCGACGAGCTGATCGCGGCCACGCCGGTGCTGCTGCCCGTCTCCGGCGAGGCCGAGCGGCGCCGCGGGCGCGCGGAACTCGCCGCCGTCTTCGCGCACATCGCGGAGCGCGCCGGCCTCTACCGCGCCCTCCTCGGCCCGGACGGCAGCGCGCGTGTCATCGACCACCTGCACCAGCGGCTCACCATCGCCGTCCACGTCAACCTCACCCGCCCCGGCGACGGCGGCACCCACGCCGGCGACCCGGCGGCCGTCCCGCACGACCCCGCGGCCGCCGCCCTGGCCGGAGCGCTCCTCGGCGCGGCCACCGACTGGCTGCGCCGCGGCTGCCCGACCACCCCCGACCGGCTCGCCGACTCGCTCTGGACGGGCCTGACCGAGACGATCGCGAACGCCTGAGCGCGCGGCGGCCGTCAGGTCCCGGGCTCGGCGGCGAAGCGCTCGCGGACGTCCGGACGGGCCAGCAGCCGGGCGGGGAAGCCGGGCCCCGGGCGCGGAGCGACGTCCTCCGCGCGCAGCGGGGCGCGGCAGTGGGAGCAGACGACCTCGGCCGTACTGTCGTGGCCGCACGGCCGGTGCTGGAAGACCACCGGCGGGCCCTCCTCCCCGGCGAGGTGCCGGTTGCCCCACGCGTTCATCGCGGCGATCACGCCGAAGAAGTCGCGTCCGGACTCGGTCAGCAGGTACTCGTGCCGGACGGGCTGCGTCTCGTAGACGCGCTTCTCCAGCAGCCCGGCCTCGACCAGCCGCCGCAGCCGGTCGGAGAGCGTGTTGCGGGCGATCCCGAGGCTCCGCTGGAACCCGTCGAACCGCCGGACGCCGTAGTAGGCCTCCCGGAGCACGAGCGGCGTCCACCAGTCGCCGAGCAGGTCCATCGTGCGGGCGATCGAGCACGGCCAGGTGGCGAACGACGTGCGCCTCATGCCGCCGACACTAGTCGATCCATCTAGCGGACTCAGCGGGTCAGCCGGGGAGGGCAGGCCCTTGCCCGGTCAGTCTTTCTACGCAACTATGGAGGTTCTTCCAGTGATCGCCGACGCGAGGAGCCGTCCATGGTCGCCGAACCGTCCACCGCGGAATGGCGGGGGAGCGCGTGCATCCTGTGCGAGTGCAACTGCGGGATCGAGATCAGGGTCGGCGCGGACGGCCGGGCCTTCGAGAAGATCCGCGGTGACCGGCGGCATCCGGCGTCGCGGGGCTACACCTGCAACAAGGCGCTGCGGCTCGACGCCTACCAGAACGGGCGCGCCGGCCGGATCACCGCGCCGCTGCGCCGGCGGCCCGACGGGACGTTCGAGGAGATCGGCTGGGACACCGCGATCGCGGAGGTCGCGGCCCGGCTGCGCGAGGTCGAGCGGGCCCACGGCGGCAAAACGATCTTCTACTACGGCGGCGGCGGGCAGGGCAACCACCTGGGCGGCGCCTACGCGCCCGCGACGATGCGGGCGTTCGGGGCCCGCTACCGCTCCAGCGCGCTCGCGCAGGAGAAGACCGGCGAGTTCTGGGTCAACGCGCGGATGCTCGGGCGGCCGAACCGCGCGGACGTCGAGCGCTGCGAGGTCGCGGTGTTCGTCGGCAAGAACCCCTACCAGTCGCACGGGTTCCCGCGGGCCCGCGCGGTGCTCAAGGAGATCGCGAAGGACCCGGCCCGGTCGATGGTCGTCATCGACCCGGTGCGGACCGAGACCGCCGACCTCGCCGACTTCCACCTCCAGGTCCGGCCCGGCACGGACGTGTACCTGCTCACGGCGATGGCGGCCGTGCTCGTCCAGGAGAAGCTGCTCGCCGCGGACTGGCTGGCCGAGCACGCCGACGGGCTGGACGCGGTCACGGCCGTGCTGGCGGACGTCCCGGTGGGCGAGTACTGCGCGATCAGCGACGTGCCGGAGGACCTCGTCCGCGCCGCCGTCCGCCGGATCGCGGCCGCGTCGTCCGTCGCGGTGCTGGAGGACCTCGGCGTCCAGATGAACCGCGACTCCACGCTGGTCAGCTACGCCGAGAAGCTGCTGTGGCTGCTGACGGGCAACCTCGGCAACCCGGGCGGCCAGTACGTGTTCTCCGGCCTCGCCGCGATCGGGCGCGACCGCGGCCACCCGGCGGGGGAGGGGCCGCGAAGCCCGGTGGCGAAGGCGCCGATCATCTCGGGGCTGGTGCCGTGCAACGTCATCGCCGAGGAGATCCTCACCGACCATCCCGACCGGTACCGGGCGATGCTCGTGGAGAGCGCCAACCCGGCGCACTCCCTCGCGGGCTCCGCCCGGATGCGTGAGGCGCTGCGCGCGCTGGACGTCCTCGTCGTCATCGACGTGGCGATGACCGAGACGGCCCGGCTCGCCGACTACGTGCTGCCCGCCGCCACCCAGTTCGAGAAGCACGAGGCGACGTTCTTCAACTTCGACTTCCCCCGCAACGTCTTCCACCTGCGGCACCCCGTCGTCGCGCCGCCGGACGGCGTGCTCGCCGAGCCGGAGATCCACGCCCGGCTCGTCGAGGCGGCCGGGGCTCTGGGCGAGGACGACTACGCGCCGCTGCGGGAGGCCCTGGCCCGCGGGCGGGGCGAGTTCGCCGCGCGCTTCGTCGAGACGCTCCAGGCCCGCCCCGGGTTGATGCGGCTCGCGTCCGTCCTGCTGTACCGGACGCTCGGCCCCACCCTGCCCGGCGGTGCCGCGGCCGCGGCGGCGCTGTGGCCGCTCGCGCACCAGTGCGCCCAGGAGAACCCCGAGGGCGTCCGCCGGGCCGGGTACGGCGAGGGCGAGGCCGCGGGCGAGGCGCTGTTCGACGCGATCGTCGCGTCCCCGCACGGCGTCGTGATCACCGACGATCCGCAGGACGAGACCTGGCGGCGGCTCGGCGGGCGGCGGGTCCGGCTCGACGTGCCCGAGCTGCTCGCCGAGATCGCCGCGCTGGACGGCCGGCCCCGTCCGCCGGAGCCGGCGGGCGCCTGGCCGTTCGTGCTGTCGGCGGGCGAGCGCCGCGCGTTCACCGCCAACACGATCATCCGCGACCCGGCCTGGCGCAGGCGCGACCCGGCCGGCGCGCTGCGGATGAGCACGGCGGACGCCGCCCGGCTCGACGTCGCCGCGGGCGACCGGGTGCGGCTGACCACCGCGCAGGGCGAGACCGTGGTCGCCGTGGAGCCCACCGACCGCATGCGGCCGGGCCACCTGTCCCTGCCCAACGGCTACGGCCTCACCTCCGCGGAGGGCTCGGTCGCGGGCGCGGCGCCGAACGAGCTGACCCGGCCGGAGGACCGCGACGCGTTCGCCGGTACGCCCTGGCACAAGTACGTCCCGGCCCGCGTCGAGCCTGTGGCCTGACCGCCGCCCGCCCCCGCCGGGGGCGGGTCGGGCGGCGGTCAGGCTCAGGCGACCTGCGGGTACAGGGTGGCCAGGTCGGCGGCGAGACCGGCCTTCACGCGGCGGGACAGCTCGTCGACCAGGACCTCGGGGGCGTCGCCCTCGATGCCGTCCAGCGCCTGCTCCGCGACGTCCCGCGGCGCGACCTTGGGGCCTTCGACGCCCGCGGCCATGTCGGTGTCGACGTAGCCGACGTGCAGCCCGGTCACGGTGATGCCGCGCGGGCGCAGCGCGAGGCGCAGCGCGTTGGTCTGCGACCACAGCGCCGACTTGGACGCGCTGTACGCCTCGGCGCCCGGGATCGTGATCCACGAGAGCACCGAGTGCACGTTGAGGATGTGCCCGCCGCCGTTGCGCTCCAGGACCGGCACGAACGCCCGGGTCGTGAGCAGCGGCCCGAAGAAGTTGACGTCGAACTCCCGCCGGACGTCCTCGACCGGGGAGCCGAGGAAGGACGCGGCGGACAGCGTCCCGGCGTTGTTGATCAGGATCGTCGCGTCGGACGCCGCCGCGGCGGCCGCCGCCACCGAGTCCGGATCGGTGACCTCCAGCGCCAGCGGCACCGCGTCCGGGTGGCCGACCGCGCCCGCGGTGCGCGCCGTCGCGTAGACCTTCGCGGCGCCGCGCTCGTAGAGCGCCTCCACGAGCGCCCTGCCGATGCCGCGGCTGCCTCCGGTGACGAGCGCCACCGCGCCCTCGATGCTGGTCATGACCCACTCCCTCTCTGGAAACCGATCGGTTTCCCCTCGACTGTAAACCGATCGGTTTCCATCGCGCAAACGGGGACGTAGGCTGGCCCCATGACGAGTCCGACTGCCTCCTCGGCGGCGCCGTCCGCCTCCACGCGCGACCGCCTGCTCGACGCCGCGGCCGACCTCTTCTACCGGGAGGGGGTGAGCGTCGGCGTCGAGGCGCTGTGCCGCTCGGCGGGGGTGTCGAAGCGGTCGATGTACCAGCTGTTCGGCAGCAAGGACGAGGTGGTGGCGGCGAGCCTGGAGCGGAGGGCGCCCTCCTACCGGGCGTCCCTGCTGCCTCCGGACGGCGACGGCAGGCCGCCGCGCGCCCGGATCCTGCACGTGTTCGAGCGCCTGGAGGCGATGGCGGCCGAGCGGGACTTCCGGGGCTGCCCCTTCGTGGCGGCCGCCGTCGAGGTCAAGTCGCCCGAGCATCCGGCCAGCCTCGTCGCCCGCCGCGCCAAGGACGCGCTGGCCGGGTTCTTCGAGCGCGAGGCCGAGCAGGCCGGTGCTGCGGATCCCGCGCAGTTGGCGCGGCAGCTCCTCGTGGTGTTCGACGGATCCAGCGTCAGAGCGGTCGTCCAGGCCCAGGGCCTCGACGGCCTGGCCGTCACGACGGCCGCCGCCCTCCTGGACGCCGCCGGCCTGCGCTGACTGAACCGGCGCGAAGACCGCGTCCGAGCGCGGCGCACGGAACGGCGGCCCGGGAAACCCCGAGGTATGGCGTTCAGGTCGATTTCGTGGAGTTCCGTTGGAAGTTCAGGAAGTCGCGATACCAGTCGGCGCTGAGCTTGGGGGTGCGGCGGCCGGTCGCGCGGTCGACCGAGACCAGGCCGAACGCGGGGCCGTAGCCGTGGGCCCACTCGAAGTTGTCGAGGAGCGTCCACACGAAGTAGCCGCGCACGTCCGCGCCCTGGGCGTGCGCGTCCGCGACGGCCTCGATGTGCCTGCGGAGGAAGCCGATCCGGTCGTGGTCGGCGACGCGCCCGTCCCGGACGCCGGTGTCGGGGAAGGCGGCGCCGTTCTCGGTGATCACGATCGGTACCGCCGGGTATTCCTTGTGCAGCCGGACGAGGAGGTCCGTGAGGCCCTGCGGCGTGATGGGCCAACCCAGGCCGGTGGTCTCGCCACGGCGCACGGGCGTCCCGTCCGCGTCGATCGTCTCGGTGAAGTAGTAGTTCACGCCGAGGACGTCGAGCGGCGCGGCGATCAGGTCGAGGTCGCCGGACAAGACGGGCAGGTCGATGCCCTCGGCGGCCAGGGCGGCGCGGACGTCGGCGGGGTACCGGCCGCGCAGCAGCGGGTCGAGGAACATGCGGAGGCCGAACGCGTCGGCGCTGTCGGCGGCGGCGCAGGCGCCGGGGGAGTCCGGGACGGTGGGCGTGAGGTTCAGCGTGATGCCGAACGCGCGGCCGTCACGTCCGGTCTCGCGCATCCGCCGCAGCGCCTCGCCGTGGCCGAGCAGCAGGTGGTGGACGGCCCGCATCGCCGCCCGGCGGTCGCGGCGGCCGGGCGCGTGGATGCCGTCCGCATAGCCGTACATCGCGACGCACCAGGGCTCGTTCAGAGTGGTCCAGGAGGTCACCCGGTCGCCGAGGCGGTCGAACACCAGCATGGCGTAGTCGGCGAAGCGGAAGGCGGTGTCGCGCTCGGGCCAGCCGCCCGCGTCCTCCAGTTCCTGGGGCAGGTCCCAGTGGTAGAGGGTGATCCACGGATCGACGCCGGCGGCGAGCAGCGCGTCCACGAGGCGGTCGTAGAAGTCGAGGCCGCGGGCGTTGACCGGTCCGCGGCCGGACGGCTGGACGCGGGGCCACGACACCGAGAAGCGGTAGGCGCCGACCCCGAGCCCGGCGACGAGCGCCACGTCCTCGGGCATCCGGTGGTAGTGGTCGCAGGCGACCTCGCCGGTGTCGCCGCCGGTCACGTTGCCGGGCGTCCGGCAGAACGTGTCCCAGATGGACGCCGTCCGGCCGTCCTCCGCGGCGGCGCCCTCGATCTGGTACGCGGACGTGCCGACCCCCCACCGGAAGCCGGCGGGAAGCCGGGACGTCCCGGCGGGCATGCGGAGTTCGTCGGGCTGGGGCTCCACGTCGCTCCTCGGGGTGGGTCGCCGGACACCCTCACCCTAGAGACGCCGCGGCGCTCTGTCCATAGAGCGTTTTAGTACGCCTCCGGGCGGGACGTGGCCTGGTGTCGGTGAGACACATGGCCGATGTGTCACTCACACGTTGCACCGCGTGAGGCGGTAGATTGGCGGCCGGGCGGCGCCGGGCCGGGCCGTCCCGTCCGGGTGCGGGACCGGGCAGGCGGCGGCAGGCGCGGAAGCGGCAGGGAGGCGGGCATCGCGGTGACGCAGGTGGAATCGGCGGGCAGGTCGGCGCGCGGATCGGGGGGCGGCTCGGGGAGCGGGGCGCGCAAGGCGACGATCAAGGACGTCGCGGCGCGGGCGGGCGTCTCGCCGTCGGCGGTGTCGATCGCGCTCCACGACCGGCCCGGCGTCTCCGCGACGACCAAGGAGCGCATCCTCAGGGCGGCGGAGGAGCTCGGCTGGCGCCCGAACCTGGCCGCGGCGTCGCTGTCCGGGCGCGGCGTCCACACGGTCGGGCTGGCGATCGCCCGGCCCGCCCGGCTGCTCGGCCTCGAACCGTTCTACATGGAGTTCATCTCGGGCATCGAGAGCGTGCTGAGCAGGCGCTCCTGCTCGCTGCTGCTCCGCGTCATCGAGGCGGACGAGGAGATCGACGTCCACCGGGAGTGGTGGCAGGGCGGCCGGGTCAACGGCAGCATCCTCGTCGACCTCAAGGTCGACGACCCCCGCGTCCCGGCCCTCGCGAAGATCGGGCTGCCGGCCGTGGTGGTCGGCGACCCCTCGCTGGCCGGGCCGTTCGCCGCGGTGTGGACCGACGACGCCGCGGCGATCGGCGAGGCGGTGCGCTACCTCGCGGCGCTCGGGCACCGGCGCGTCGGCCGGGTCAGCGGCCCCGCCGAGCTCGGCCACTCGGTGATCCGCACGCGGGCCTTCGACGAGGTGACCGCCGAGCTCGGCGTCGAGGGCCGGACGGCGGTGGCCGACTACTCGCCGGACGGCGGCGCCCGCGCCTGCCGGAGCCTGCTGCTGGCGCCGCAGCGGCCCACGGCGATCATCTTCGACAACGACATCATGGCCGTCGCCGCGCTCGGCGTCGCCGACGAGTTCGGCCTGTCGGTGCCGCACGACCTGTCGCTCATCGCCTGGGACGACTCGCAGCTCTGCCAGCTCACCCGCCCGGCGCTGTCGGCGATGCAGCACGACGTCCACTCCTTCGGCGCGGACGTGACCAGGACGCTGTTCGACGTGATGGACGGCGCGGACGCCCCGTCGCACGCGGTGCGGTCGCCGAGCCTGGTGCCGCGCTCCTCGACCGCCCCTCCGCGTACCTGACCCCGACCGAGCCCCGGCCCGGGAGCGCGACGCCGCACGGCGCGCGCCCCGGGCCGACGCGTCCGCGCAACTAAACGTTTTAGTGATCGCGCTACTCGAACGCGGTAACACGTCCGTTCATCACGCCTAAATAACACTAGACCGTTCTATGGACACGGCCGAATGTTGCGTCTAGGTTAAGCAGCCATCAGGCGCCAGGGCCCTGGAGCGGACGTCCGTCGCGCCGCCGGATGCGGTGCGGCACTGCGAGCACAGACGAGGAAGTGGTGCGACGTGCGAAGAACACGCGTGGGAGCCGGGGCGGCCGCGCTGGCGGTCGGCCTCGCGGCCTGCGGCGGCGGTGCCGGCGGCGCGGGAGACTCCGGCGCCGTGCCGGTCCCGGCCGACCCGGCGAAGGTCACCGGCTCGATCACCGTCCTGACGAACCGCACCGACCAGGTGCAGGACGGCACCACCGCGCGGTACGCGGCGGAGTTCGCGAAGGTCTACCCCAAGGTCAAGGTGCGGTTCCAGGGCCTCACCGACTACGAGGGCGACGTCAAGATCCGGATGAACAGCAAGGACTACGGCGACGTCCTGCCCATCCCGAACGCGGTGCCGACCAGCCAGTACCCGACGTTCTTCGCCCCGCTCGGGACGGCGTCCGAGCTGGGCGCGAAGTACGACTTCACCGAGCGCGGGACGGTCGGCTCGAAGGTGTACGGCCTCGCGAACATCGGCGTCGCCAACGGCTTCGTCTACAACAAGGCCGTCTGGAAGCAGGCGGGGATCACCGACTGGCCCACGACGCCCGCCGCGTTCGTCGAGGCGCTCAAGGCGATCAAGGCGAAGACCGGCGCGACGCCGTACTACACCAACTACAAGGACGCCTGGCCGATGACGAACTGGGGCAACGGCCTCGGCTCGCCGAGCTGCGACCCCGCCGCCAACGACAAGCTCACCACGACCAAGGAGCCGTGGGGGCCGGGCCAGGACCTGAACGTCGTCGACACCCTGCTGTACGACATCGTCCGCAACAAGCTGTCGGAGGACGACCCCAACACCACCAACTGGGAGAACTCCAAGAGCCTCATCGGCACCGGCAAGATCGCGACGATGTGGCTCGGCACCTGGGCGGTCGTCCAGATGCGCGAGGCGGCGAAGAAGGCCGGAGCCAACCCCGACGACATCGGCTTCATGCCGTTCCCGGCGCGGCCGAACGGGGCGTTCTGCGCCGTGGTCCGGCCCGACTACCTGTACGGGATCAACGCCAACAGCAAGAACAAGCCCGCCGCCCGCGCCTGGATCGACTGGTTCATCAACAAGTCCGGGGACGCCCAGCAGTCGCTGTCGATCTCGGCGGTGAAGGGCTCGCCGCTGCCCTCGACCCTCCAGCCGTTCCAGCAGGCCGGGGTGAAGTTCATCCACCTGAGCTACGCCAAGAACCAGCAGGTCCTCGACATCGACAAGGCGTCCGAGGTCGGCCTGAACAATCCCGACTACCCGCAGCGCATCGTCGACGTGGCGCGCGGCGCCGCCAAGGGCGACCTGCGGAGCGTCTTCGCCGACCTCAACAAGAAGTGGGCCGACGCCCAGGGGACGATCGGCGGCTGACCCGCCTCCCGAGCGGGGCGGGCCACGGCGCCCGCCCCGCGCACGGCGACCCATGTCCCCGAGGAGCCCACGTCCCCGCGGAGCCCATGCTCCCGAGGAGCCCATGTTTGCGAGGAGGAGGGACCCATGGCCGCATCCCGAACGGCGGGCGGCGGAGCCCGCCACGAGAAGCCCCCACCGGCGCCGCCCCGCCGGAACGGGGCGGACCGGCCGCCCCGGCGGGCGTCGTCCCGGCGCGTGAAGCGCGGGCGCGTACAGCGCGGGCGGGTGCAGCGCGGGCGGGTGCAGCGCGGGCGCCCGGGGTCGGGTGCCGTGCACGGGCAGCGGTGGTACGCGCCGTGGCCCTACCTCGCGATCCCCCTGGCGCTGCTCGTCGTGTTCACCTACATCCCGGTGGTGGACATGGTCGCCTACAGCTTCACCGACTGGGACGGCCTCAGCCCGCAGCGCACCTACGTGGGGCTCGACAACTACGTCGACCTGTTCACCCGCCCGCAGCTCTTCCAGGTGTTCGCGGTCAGCCTGTTCTACCTGGTCGGGGCCATGGTGCAGATCGTCGCGGCGCTGTACTTCGCGACGCTGCTGAGCTTCAACGTGCGGCTGCGGAACCTGTTCAAGGGCATCCTGTTCTTCCCGTACCTGATCAACGGGGTCGCGATCGGGTTCGTGTTCCTCTACTTCTTCCAGCCCGGCGGGACGCTCGACTCCGTCCTCGGGATCTTCGGGATCGGGCCGCGGCTGTGGCTCGGCGACCCCGACCTCGTCAACACCTCGCTGGCGAGCGTGTCGGTGTGGCGGTTCATGGGCCTGAACATGGTGCTGTTCATCGGCGCGATCCAGTCGATCCCGCCGGAGCTGTACGAGGCCGCCGCGCTGGACGGCGCCGGGCGGTGGGGGCAGTTCCGGCACATCATCGTCCCCGGCATCAAGCCGATCATCAGCCTGAGCGTGATCCTCGCGGTCTCCGGCGCGCTGTCGGTCTTCGAGATCCCGTTCATCATGACCGGCGGCTCGAACAACACCGAGACGTTCGTGATCCAGACGATCAAGCTCGCGTTCAACTTCAACAAGGTCGGGCTCGCCTCGGCGGCCGCGGTCGTGCTGCTCGCGATCGTCCTGCTCGCCACCTGGCTCCAGCGGCTGCTCGTCCCCGACGAGAGGGTGGAACTGTCATGAGCGCGGTGCCCCGGGCCCTTCCGCTGCGGCGCGCGCTCGCCGGGTTCCTCCAGTACCTGTCGCTGGTGCTCGCCAGCGCGGTCGTGATCGTCCCGCTGCTGGCGGTCGTGCTGACGTCGCTGCGCACCGGGCAGGAGATGGCCGCGAACGAGAACCCGCTGTCGGCCCCCGGCAACTGGTTCAACCTCCACAACTACAAGGTCGCCTTCACCGAGGGCAAGATGCTGCGGGCGCTGTGGAACACCTCGTTCATCCTGGTGTTCTCGCTGCTGGCGACGGTGTTCATCGGCTCGATGACCGCCTACGCCGTCGACCGGTTCCGGTTCCGCGGGCGGCGGCTCGTGCTGGCGCTGTTCCTCGTCGCCGCGCTCGTGCCGAGCGTCACCACGCAGGTCGCGACGTACCAGGTCGTCAACGAGCTGGGCGTCATGAACACCCGCTGGGCCCCGGTCCTGCTCTACATGGGCACCGACATCGTGTCCATCTACATCTTCCTCCAGTTCATCCGGTCGATCCCGACCTCGCTGGACGAGGCCGCGCGGATCGACGGCGCGAACTCGCTCACCATCTACTGGAAGGTGATCCTGCCGCTGCTGAGGCCGGCGATCGCCACCGTCGTGATCGTGAAGGGCGTCGCGATCTACAACGACTTCTACATCCCGTTCCTCTACATGCCCTCGGAGGAGCTCGGCACGATCTCGACGTCGCTGTTCCGCTTCAAGGGGCCGTTCGGCGCGCACTGGGAGGTCGTGTCGGCCGGCGCGGCGCTGGTGATCCTGCCGAGCCTGGTCGTCTTCCTCGCGTTGCAGCGCTTCATCTACAGCGGGCTGACCTCCGGGTCGTCCCGGTGAGCCGTCATCGAGCAAGCCGTTATCGAGCAAGGAGTGCACGGTTGAGCAAGCACAGCACGCCCCTCACCTCGGGGTGGACCCTCCGCCTGTCCGGCGGCGAGGGTCCCGGGGGGCTGGACGGCCTGCGCCGCGACGGCGTCCCGGCGCGGGTCCCCGGGTGCGCGCACGGCGACCTGCTGGCCGCCGGCGTGATCGAGGACCCCTACCTGGGACGCAACGAGCTGGACGCGGCCTGGGTCGGGCGGGCGGACTGGCGGTACGACACCGTCCTGCCGCGCGTCCCGGACGGGTTCGAGCGCACCGACCTGGTGTTCGAGGGGCTCGACACCGTCGCGGCCGTGGCGCTCGACGGCGCCGCCGTCGGGACGACCCGGAACATGCACCGCTCGTACCGGTTCGACGTCACCGGCCGGGCGCGGGAGGGCGCGGCGCTGTCGGTCGCGTTCACCTCCGCCTACACGGAGGCGGAGGCGCTGCGCGACCTGCTCGGCCCGCGGCCGAACGCCTACCCCGAGCCGTTCAACTACATCCGGAAGATGGCGTCCAGCTTCGGCTGGGACTGGGGCCCGACCCTGGTGACGGCCGGGATCTGGCGCCCGGTCCGGCTGGAGTCGTGGAGCACCGCGCGGCTGGCGTCGGTCCGCCCGCTGGTGACGGTCGCGGACGGCACGGGACGGGTGGAGATCCGCCTCGACCTGGAGCGGACCGTCCCCGGCGAGGGCCGCGCCCTCCGCGCGGCCGTCGAAATCGCCGGGCGCTCGGCGGACGTGGCGATCCCCGCGGGCGCCACCTCGGCCGCCGTGACCGTGGACGTCCCCGACCCGGACCTGTGGTGGCCGCGCGGCTACGGCGACCAGCCGCTCCACACCTGCGAGACCGTGCTCACCGACGCGGAGACCGGCGCCGTCCTGGACACCTGGGAGCGCCGCCTCGGGTTCCGCACCGTGCGCCTCGACCAGACGGAGGACGCGCACGGCACCGCGTTCACCATCGAGGTCAACGGGACACCGGTGTTCGCGCGCGGCGTCAACTGGATCCCCGACGACGCGCTGCCCGCCCGCGTCACGCCCGACCGCTACCGGCGCCGCCTCACCCAGGCAGCCGCCGCGGGCGTCAACCTCGTCCGCGTCTGGGGCGGCGGCATCTACGAGGACCGCGCCTTCTACGACGCCTGCGACGAGCTGGGCCTCCTCGTCTGGCAGGACTTCCTGTTCGCCTGCGCCGCCTACCCCGAGGAGCAGCCGCTGCGCTCGGAGGTGGAGGCCGAGGCGCGCGAGAACGTCGTCCGGCTGATGCCGCACCCGAGCCTCGTCCTGTGGAACGGCAACAACGAGAACCTGTGGGGGTTCCGCGACTGGGAGTGGGAGGAGCGGCTGGCGGGCGACAGCTGGGGCGAGGGCTACTACCTCGGCCTGCTGCCGCGCGTCGTCGCCGAACTCGACCCGACCCGGCCCTACTACCCGGGAAGCCCCTGGTCGGGATCCTGGGACCGCCACCCCAACGACCCCGCGCACGGGACGTCCCACTTCTGGGAGGTCTGGAACCGCCGCGACCACGCCGGCTACCTCGACGACGTCCCGCGCTTCGCCGCCGAGTTCGGCTGGCAGGCGCCGCCCGCGTACGCGACGCTGCGCGAGGCGCTGCCCGGCGAGGAGCTGGAGCCCGCGTCGCCCGGCATGCTGCACCACCAGAAGGCCGAGGACGGGCAGGGCAAGCTCGACCGCGGCCTCGCCCACCACTTCGCGCCGCCCGCGACGTTCGACGACTGGCACTACCTCACCCAGCTCAACCAGGCCCGCGCGATCGCGACCGGCGTCGCGCACTGGCGCTCCCACTGGCCGGTGTGCGCGGGCACGGTCGTCTGGCAGCTCAACGACTGCTGGCCGGTCACCTCCTGGGCCGCCATCGACGGCGCGGGCCGCCCCAAGCCGCTCTACCACGAGCTGCGCCGCCTGTACGCGGACCGGCTGCTGACCCTCCAGACCCGCGGCGGTGCCCGCGGCAGTGCCCGCGTCCTTGCCGTCGACAACCAGTCGGACGAGCCGTGGGAGGGCCGCGCCCGCGTCCGGCGGATGCGCGCCGACGGGACCGTCCTCGCCGAGGACGCCCTGCCGTTCGCGGTGCCGCCGCGGACGGTCGCGACCCTGCCGCTGCCCGCCGAGACCGCCGAGATCACCGACCGGCACAAGGAGTTCCTCGTCGCGGACGCCGACGGCCTCCGCGACGTCGTGCTCGGCGGCGCCGACCACGAGTTCGCCTACCCCGCCGCCGAACTGGACCTGGACGTGCGCCCTGTTCCCGAGGGGCACGCCGTCGCCATCACCGCGCGGACGTTCGTGCGCGACCTGCTGCTCCAGGCGGACCGCCTCGACCCGTCCGCGGAGGCCGACCAGGGCCTCATGACGCTGCTGCCCGGCGAGACGCGCACGGTCACCGTCCGCGGAACCGGCCCCGGCGGCCTCGACGAGCAGCGGGTGCGGGCCGCGCTGTTCAGCGTCAACACCGCGCAGGCGACCCGTCCCGTTGAGACCTCCCGCACCACCTAGACCTCGGGGGACCGTCACTACCAGAGGAGCACCCGATGCATCCCACCCCGCCGAGGGCCAGAGCGTTCCTGGTGGCCCTCCTGTCCGTGCTCAGCGTGGGGATCGTGAGCGTCCCGCCGGCTCACGCCTTCCCGCCCTCGTCCAAGCAGGCCGTGCTGAACTTCCTGTCGTCCATCACGGGCCGCAACATCGTCTCCGGCCAGCACAACAAGGAACCCGCCAGCAACCCCGGCCAGTACACCCAGCAGGTCAAGGACGTCACCGGCCAGTACCCGGGCCTGTGGGGCGGCGACCTGATGTTCCGGCCCGAGGACGTCGCGAACCGGCAGCGGATCGTCGACCAGGCGAAGATCGAATGGTCGCACGGCTCCCTCGTGGCCCTGACCTGGCACGTCTGCACGCCGACCGGCGGCAGCACCTGCCAGTTCGACGGCGGCGTGAAGACCTCGATCAGCAACGACCAGTTCACCCAGATCGTCACCGACGGGACCGCGCTCAACACGGCGTGGAAGCGCCGGCTCGACGAGGCCGTCCCGTACCTCACCCAGCTCAAGAACGCCGGCGTCCCGGTCCTGTTCCGCCCGCTCCACGAGATGAACGAGTCGTGGAACTGGTGGGGCAACCGGCCCGGCGCGAACGGAAGCGCCCGCCTCTACCGCATCACCCACGACTACCTGGTCGGCAAGGGGCTGACCAACCTGATCTGGGTCTGGAACGTCCAGGACAACCCGGCGGGGAACTGGGCCTCCTACTACCCCGGCTCCTCCTACGTCGACGTCGTCTCCCTCGACGCCTGGTACAAGAACTACCCGAGCCAGGCCGACTACCAGCAGATCCAGGGCATCGCCGGCTCCAAGCCCATCGCCATCGCCGAGATGGGCAAGGTGCCCAACGCGGCGCTCCTCGACAGCCAGACGCGGTGGACCTACTTCATGATCTGGTCGGAGCAGCTCCGCGGCAACAACACCAACGCCGAGATCCAGGCCGGGTACTTCCACCCGCGCGTCCTGAACCAGGGCGAGTTCACCATCTCCTAGACGGCCGCTCCCCGGTCCTGTAGACCGGGAAGCAACCGGCCCTCGGAGGCGACGACCCGGCCGGCCTTGACCACCAGGTCACGGACCGGCCGGGTCACCACCGCCTCGGCGGGCGTGCGGGCCTGGACGACCACCAGGTCCGCCGTCGCGCCCACGGCCAGCCCGTACCCCTCCACGCCGAGCGCCCGCGCGCCGCCGTAGGTGGCGGCGTCGAGCGCCAGCTCGATGTCCTCGTCGCGGCGGAACGTGCTGCGGTAGGCGAGGTGCATGGCCCGGTCGAGCATGTCGCCGGAGCCGTACGGGCCCCACAGGTCCCGGATGCCGTCGTGGCCGCAGGCGATGTTCACCCCGGCCGCGCGCAACCGCTTGACCGGCGGGACGGGGAAGTCGTACACCGCGCACGTCACCAGCGTCACCCCGGCCTCGGCCAGCCCCTCGGCCAGCCGGTCCCGCTGCGCCTCGCCGATCTGGCCGAGCGCGTAGGCGTGGCTGATCGCCACCCGCCCGCCGAGACCAGCCGCCCGGGTGCGCTCGATGATCAGCTCGATCTCCCAGGCGCCGAGCGTGCCGCCGTCGTGCAGGTGCAGGTCGACGCCGGCGCCGTGCCGCTCCGCGAGCCCGAACACCACGTCCAGGTGCCGGACGGGATCGCGGTCGAACCCGGCCGGATCGATCCCGCCGACCGTCCCGACGCCGTCCTTCAGCGCCTCGTCGAGCAGCTCCGCCGTCCCGGGATTCGTGAGCAGCCCGTGCTGGGGGAAGGCCACCTGCTCGACCGACACGATCCCGTCCAGCCGGGCCGCCGCCGCGCGCACCGCCTCGACGCCCGCCAGCCCCACCTCGGGATCGACGTCGGTGTGCGTGCGGACGTGCGTCGTGCCCGCCGCGACCATGCGCTCCAGCAGCGCGCCGATGCGTCCGGCGTCCGGAACGCCCAGCTCGCCGCGCCGCCGCCGGTCGTTCGCGATGCGCTCGGCGAGCGGATCGCCCGCCGAGTGCGGCACCCACGGCCCCCCGTACAGCGTCTTGTCGAGGTGGCAGTGCGCCTCCACCAGCCCCGGCAGGACGAGCCGTCCGGCGACGTCGATCACCTCGGCGCCCGGGGTGTCGAGGTCCGGCCCGACCCGCGCGATCAGCCCGTCGCGGATCAGGACGTCCGCCGGGCCATCATGCCCCCAGGGGCGGCCGCCGCGTAAAAGCGTCTCCGGCATCGAGGTTCTCCTTCGGCTCGCGGCCCGCACCGCACCGTGGACGGCGCGTCGGTTGCACGGTACGCGCGCCGCCGCCCGGCCGCGCCGGAGTTGGCCGCCAGCGGACGATCTCGGCGCCGCGGCCGTTCCGCGGCTGGGACGGCCGCCCTCCATGTCCGGTCAATGCCCTGTTCCCGTCCTGGTCGCGGGCCGTCGGACGGCCAAGACTCTGGAGGCACGGGTACCGTCCGCCCACCGGGGGAGCGGACCGCCGGGCCCCCTGAAGGCGGCTCGGCGGTCCGTCGACACCACCGTCCCCTGGAGGAGAACGCATGCGGTCAGAACGACGAGCGACCACCGGCCGGCGGCAGGCGACCGGGAGCCCGCGCGGCCGGCGACCACGCCGGCGCCCGCTCCGGTCCGCCGCGCTCGCCGCGGGAACCGCCGCGCTGGCCTGCGGCATGACGATGACCGCCTGGGCCGACGCGCCCGCGCCGAAGGCCGCCACCAACGACGCATATGCGGCGGCGCTCAACGGCGACGGCGTGGTCGTCGGCTACGCGGACGGCCCGGTGCGCTGGGAGGCCGACGGGCGGATCACCAGGCTCCCCGACCTGACGGGCGGCGTCGTCCCCGGTGGCGCGAGCGACGTCTACAACGTCAACGACGCCGCGGTGGCGGTCGGGGTCGCGGAGACCGACCCCGCGCAGACGATCTACACGCTGCACGCGGCGCGGTGGGACGCGAACGGCGCGGTCACCGACCTCGACGCCGCGAACGTCGGCGGGCTCAGCTTCGCGCTCGACGTGGACGCGGCCGGGAACGCGGTCGGCTGGTCGAACCCGGGCGGCCGCATCGACGCGGTGCGCTGGGACCCGAGCGGGCAGCCGCACGTCCTCGCGACCCTGCCGGGCGGCGACAGCGGCTCCGCCGTCGCGATCAACGACTCCGGCGCGGTGGCCGGGGCGGCGCGGGACTCCGGCGGCACGTGGCAGGCGGCGCGCTGGTCCCCCGGCGGGGCCGTCACCGCACTCGGCCCCGTCCCGGGCCAGACCGCGGCCACGGTGAACGAGATCAACGCCTCCGGCGCCATGGTCGGCGAGGCCACCGTCTCCGGCGGCGAGCGGGCGGTGCGCTGGTCGCCCGCCGGAACCCCCACCCTCCTCAGCGCGCTCCCGGGACACGTCGAGAGCCGGGCGGCGGACCTCAACGACTCCGGTGTCGCGGCGGGCGTCTCGCAGGCGGCGGACGGGACGCCCCGGGCGGTGCGCTGGGACCCGAACGGCCAGGTCGCCGAGCTGCCCGCGCTGCCCGGCACCGTCCGCAGCGAGGCGTACGGGATCAACAACGCGGGGGCCATCGTCGGCAACGCGTACGCGGGCGGCCGGTACCACGCCGTCCGCTGGAACCCGGACGGAACGGTCACCGACCTCGGCACCCTCCCCGCCGCCTCAGAAGCACGACACCGCACCGCACCACGCGTGACGTGCCCGCCCACGCAACTCCCACCGGGCCGCGACCTCTGCACCCCCAACGCCCCCCGGCCGTAGCACCAAGACCCGCGCCACGAACGCCGCACCCGCGAGGTTGATCCCTCGCGACCACCGTGTCCGTGACGTTGACGTCCGCGAACGCCATCGGTGACGCGCCGCCCGTGGGCTCCACCGCCGCCGACCGCGGCCGTCAGCGCTCGGGGTCCTCGCGCGGGGCGAGGTAGTCCTGGAGCTCGCGGTGCCGGAACTGGTAGGTCGCGCCGCTGATCCGCAGCAGCCGCGCCTCGCACGCCCAGTCCAGGAACGTCCACAGCCGCAGCGGCAGCAGGCCGCGCGCGGCGGTCACGATCAGGCCGATCATCGTGCGGGACCACGCGGTCGCGCCGAACGCGAGCCCGAACGCCGTCCCGCCGATCAGCGCGCAGGCCAGCGACGTGGGCACGTCCTGGTTCATGACGAAGACGAGGATCGCGGCGACGCCGCCGGTCAGGCCGAAGGCGACCCCGATCGCCGGGTTGCGGTGCAGCGCCTCGCGCGGGTGGGCCAGCTCCGCGTCCTTGCTCCAGCCGCCCGTGGCGATCCGGAACGCCACGCCGAGCGCGACGGCGAGGACGAACGCGCCCGCGACCCCGGCCGCCAGCGCCGGAGGCTCCGCGTGCGCGAGCCTCAGCGGCTGGAGCCCGGTGAGCGCGCCGCACAGCCCGAACCCGAGGAGCGTGAGCGGCTGGGCGCGGACCGCCTCCGCCACGGTCATGCGGTCGGCGCCGCGCCGCCCGGCGGCGGTCAGCCCGATCACGCCGCCGAGCACCGCGCCGCCGAGCGCCCCGGCGGCGGTCGCGAACCCCGGGCCGAACGCCTT
>NZ_CAACUY010000020.1 GCF_900659615.1 Actinomadura fibrosa
AGGGTCGGGACGCCGCGCACCGCCAGCGGGACGGTGCGCGCCCGCCCGCCGGCCACGGGCCGCGCGGAGATCACGCAGGGGCAGCCGATCGGCGGCTTCACGACCGTGACCATCGCCGTCCCGCGTCCCCGCGCGTCCGCGAACGTCGTGGCCGCCGCCGCGACGGCGCAGTCCGCCGAGCCGCGCGCCCCGCCGTTGCCGCACAGCTCGATCAGCACGTTCCCGGACGGCCACGCGTTCAGATCCACGGTGACGGTGTCGCCGACCCTCGCCTCCGTCCGGTCGATCTCCACGGACGGCCCCGGCGCGGCGGCCGAGGCGGGCCCGGCAGCGACCGCGAAGCCGATCGGCAGAACCGCCGGCGCGGCGGCGAGAAGCGCCCGTACCACCGTCTTCCCGAGCCTCCGGGTCCTCATGAGCGTGCCTTGCGACGGCGGCGGACCAGGTAGGCGATGGCGACGGCGGCGAGGACGGCCGCGGCCACCGGCGCCCAGGGTGTCGCCCACCACCCGGTGGTCCGCACCGTCGGCCGGGCCGCGGCCGCATCGTCCTCCGCAGCGGCCGGTGTCAGCCGCAGCGTCGCGGTGAGCGGGCCCGCGGGATAGACGCCGCGGACCCGGTCGGTGAACGTGTAGGCGTTGCCCGGCAGCAGCTCCGGCACCCTCCGCGTGACGGGACGTCCGAGACCCGCGCCGAACGGGCCCGTGACACCGACCCGCGCGGCGGCGGTCAGCCGGACGTTGCCGGTGTTGCGTATCCGGTAGGTGACGTTCACGTCCCCGCGCCCGAGCGGCGGCCGCCCGGGTGCCGCGTCCAGCGCCTCCACCTGGAGGGACGAGGTGAGCGCCCCGTCCACGCGCGCGTACACGCGGGCGGCGATCCGCCGGTCGATGTTGACGCGCTGCCCCTGCGCGCCGGTCGTCTGCTCGGTCACGGCGGCGATGACCCCGCCGGCGTGGTCGCCGGGCGTCGCACCGGACGGCACGGTCAGCGTGAACGGCAGCTCGGCCGAGCGTCCCGGCCGCACGGTCCGGGTCGGCGCGCCCGCGATCGCGATCCAGGTGCCGACGTCGGTGGCGGGCCGTCCGGCGGCGTACAGCGCGAACGAGCCGTCCGCGGTGTTGAACGCGTCCGTGGCGTACACGCGGAACGTCAGGGGGCGGTCGCCGGTGTTGGTGACGACCACCTTGTCGCGGACCCGCTGGCCGGGGGTCAGCGCGTAGACGAAGAAGTCGCGGCGCGACTGCCCGCGGGCCCCGGCCGGCTTGACCGACCACGAGAAACCGCCGGGCACGGGCGCGGCGACGGGCGTGGCGGCGTCGGCGGAGGCCGCGGCCGTGCGCGGGGGGACGACTCCCCACGCGCCGGGGACCGACCGCGCCGGCAGCAGCGCCGGGGACACGGCGAGGGCGGTGGCCGCGACCAGGACCGCCGCGCCGCGCATTCTCATCATGAGGGGGAACTCCGCGTATCGTGCTCTGCGCGGGCGGGGTGGGGATGCTTCGACCATTCCCACCCCGCCCGTCTCACGGGATCGCCTGCCGCCAGGCTCAGGACAAAGTCAGGGTGAGGGTGGCGGTGTAGTCGCCGGGGGCGGTCCCCGCCGGGACGCTGAGGTCCAGGCCCGCGCCCGCCTCGAACGCGCCGCCGCTGGATCCGGCGGCCGACGACGCGAGCGTGCGGGGCGTCCCGAGGGAGCCCGCCGCGCCCGCGGTCACCGCGCCCTGCGAGCCGTCCGCCACCACCCGCGCGGACGGGGACCACGCGAGGCCCGCCGCCGGGATCGTGCCGCCCGCCGCGCGGCTGAAGTCGGTGGCCTCGCCGACGAGGCTCCAGCCCGCCTGGGTGCCGCGCGCGTCGGTGACCCTGGCCGTCCGCAGCGTGCCGGTGGAGTGCTCGCCGGGCGTCACGGTGCCGAGTTCGGCGGTGTCGCCGTCCAGCGCGAGGGTGAGCGCGCCGTTGGTCACCTTGGTGGAGAGGGTCTGCTTCCCGCTCCCCGCGGGCGTGCCGGGGTCGGTTCCGGGGTCCTCGCCGCCCGGGTCGCCCGGGTTCTCCCCGCCGGTGAACGTGACGGGCGTGAAGCTGTCCTGGCTCCGGTCGGGGACGCCGTGCGCGGCCATCGTGATGACGTAGCACTGCGTGGTGAGGCAGTCGACGCGGTTGCCGTCGCCGTCGGTGTACTGGGCCTTGACGCCGGGGAGGGTGACGTCGAAGGTGCCGTCCGCGTTCATGACGTCCTGGCCGGCGCTCGGGGTCGCGCCCTTGTGCACCCACTTGGACGCCTGGAAGGCGTTGGCGTTGGTCGCGTAGTCGGCGTTCTTCGGCCCGAAGACGACGTAGACGCCGAATCCGTTGTTGGCCGTGGCGCTGAACCCGCTGCCGTGGACGGTCAGGTCCTGCCCTCCGGGATCGAGACCGCTCGCGGGGGTGACGGTCGTGCCGGGCCCCGCGGCCAGGGCGGGCGCGGCGCCGAGCCCGGCCGTGACCAGTCCGGCGGCGGCGAGCAGGACCGCGCCGCGCGTGAGTCGTGTGGACGCCTTCTTCATCGGTTCCCTTCCGGAAGAACGTCGGTAAGTTAGGTAAGGCTTACCTAAGTTGGGAACTGTACAGGGAAAACGGCGCAGATCAAGAGGCCGGCGTTCGAGCGACCGGGAGTCACGAGGACCTCCGGCGGGCCGTCCGCCGCCGGACCCCGTACCGGGCAGCGGGTACCGCCAGCAGTGCGGCCCCGGTGACGGCCCAGAACGGCCAGGGCGATCCGGCACGTCCACCGGAGACGGTCTGCTCGAAAGCCGCCGCGGGGGAGGCGTCGGCGGCCCCGCCCGCGCCGGGGCTCGCACTCCCGGCCGGCGAGGCGGTCGCACCGGGCGTAGAGGCCGTGCCGCCGGACGCTGCGCCGCCGGACGCCGCACCGGCCGACGACCCGCCGCCGGACGCCGCGCCACCACCCGATCCCGTGCCGCCCCGGCTCCCGCCGGACGAGCCGCTCGACCCCTGACCGGAACCGGCGCCCTGGAAGCGGATCGGGGTGACGGTGTCCTGGCCGCGGTCCGGGACGCCGTGCGCGGCCATCGTCATCACGTAGCACTGCGTCCTCAGGCAGTCGACCTTCCGGCCGTCGCCGTCGGTGTACTTCGCCTTCACGGACAGGGTCACGGAGAAGCCGCCGGCGCCGCTCATCGGCGCCTGCCCCGCACCCGCGGCGGCCCCGCGATGCACCCAGACCGCCGACAGGTAGGCGTTGGCGTTGGTCGTCCAGTCGGCACCGCGGGGCCCGAACACCACGTAGACGCCGAAGCCGTTGTTGCGCGCGGGATCGAAGCCGGAGCCGCGCACCGACACCGTCTGCCCGGACGGGTTCACGCCGGACGCCGGGGACACCCGCAGTGAGGCGGCGTGCGCGGGCCGCGCGCCGAGGGCGAGCGCGCCGGCGAGCGCCGCCGCGCCGGCGACCGTGACCGCCGCTGATCTGCGCGGGGCTGATGAGTTAGGCAAGGCTTACCTCTTAAAAGTTAGGTAAGCCTAAGCTAATCTAACCGCGATCACCGGTAAAGGCCCTGGTCCCCGGTCGATCGCCCAGGTGGCCGCGAGGCCACGGCCCCGAGGAATGGACGGCCCATGCATGGCACCCGTACCGCCGCGCGACCGATCGCGGCGCTCGTCCTGGCGGCCGCCGGCGGCCCGCTGCTCGCCCCCGCCGCGCACGCGGGAACCGGGACGGCGTCCGGACCGTCCGGGCAGACCCTCACCGTCTCGCAGGCGGACGGCCTCCCCGAGAAGGGGGCGACCGTCCGCGTCAAGGGCGCGAAGTACGACACGGGCAAGGGCATCTACATCGCGCTCTGCAAGGACAACGGGCCCGGGAAGACGCCGTCGCCCTGCGGAGGTGGCGCCGACACGTCGGGGAGGACGGGCGCCTCCCAATGGATCTCGTCCAACCCGCCCCCGTACGGCAAGGGCCTGGCCGTCCCCTACGGACCCGGCGGCACCTTCGACGTGACGCTCACGATCGGCCCCGCGCTCTCCGGCTCGGCGGACTGCTTCACGACCCGCTGCGCCGTGGTCACGCGCGCCGACCACACCCGCACGTCCGACCGTTCGCAGGACGTGCGAGTGCCCGTCACGTTCGAGAAGGACGGCGACGGCCTGCCCATGTGGACGTGGGGCGCCGCGGGAGCGGCCGTGCTCGTCGCCGCCGGCGCGGCCGTCGTCGTGCTGCGCCGCCGGAGGACCTCGTGACCCGCCCGAACTTCGCCGCCGCAGCGGTCGCGCTCACCTGCCTGCTGCCGCTGGGCGCGTGCGCCACCGGGTCCGCGGCCACCTCGCGCTGCGGGCCGGCCACGGTCGCCGCGCCGTCCGGCGATCCGACGCCGATCGACCGCCCCGGCACACCGAGGCTGCCGGTCACGGTCCGCTCCGCCGACGGGACGAGCGTCACCGTCCGCGACGCGCGGCGGATCCTCGCGGTCAACCTCTACGGCTCGCTCGCCGAGATCGTCCACGCCCTCGGCCTCGGCGACCGGCTCGTCGGGCGCGACGTCTCCACCACCTTCCCGTCCGCCCGCGCGCTGCCGCTCGTCACCGCGCAGGGCCACGACCTGTCCGCCGAGGCGGTCCTGCGGCTGGACCCGTCGGTCGTGCTCGCCGACCGGAGCGTCGGCCCGCCCGAGGTGCTCGACCAGCTCCGCCGCGCCGGCATCCCCGTCGTCCTCGTGGACGACCGCGAGACCGTCGACGCGATCGGCCCGCACATCACCGCCGTCGCCGCCGCGCTCGGCGTCCCGGACGCGGGCCGCAGGCTGGCCGCCCGCGTCCGGACCGAGATCGAGGCCGCCGCGTCGCGCGTGCCGTCCGGGAACCGTCCGAAGACCGCGTTCCTCTACGTCCGGGGCAGCGCCGGCGTCTACCTCATCGGCGGCAAGGGCGCGGGCTCCGATGCCATGATCCAGGCGGCCGGCGCGGTGGACGCGGGCTCCGCCATCGGCCTGTCCGGCTTCCGCCCCCTCACCAGCGAGGGCATGATCAACGCGGCGCCCGAGGTCATCCTGGTCATGACCGGCGGCCTGAAGTCCGTCGGCGGCGTGTCCGGCCTGCTCAAGCTGCCCGGCGTCGCGCAGACCCCCGCCGGGCGGGACCGCCGCGTCGTGGACGCCGACGACGGCACGCTGCTGTCCTTCGGCTCCCGCACCGCCGAGACGATCAGCGCGCTCGCCAACGCCGTCCACCGGACCTGCGGATGAGCGCACCCGAGCCCGCCCCGGCGAGATGGCCCCGCGGCACGCTCCTGCCGGCCCTCGGGCTGATCCTGGCGGTGCTGTCCGTCATCGCCGCGGGAGTAGGCCAGGTGGACGTCCCGCCCGACCAGGTCCTCGGCTCGCTGCTGCACCACCTGGGCCTGGACATCGGCCCCCGCCCCACCGTCGCGCAGGGCGACAACGCCCTGTGGATCGTCCGGTTCCCCCGCGTCGCGCTCGCCGTCCTCGTCGGCGCGGCGCTCGGCTGCTCCGGCGCCGTCATGCAGGGCGTGTTCGGCAACCCGCTCGCCGAACCCGCCGTCATCGGCGTCTCCTGGGGCTCCGCCGTCGGCGCCGCCACCGTCATCGTGTTCGGCCTGTCCGCCCTCGGCAACTGGACGATCGTGACCGCCGCGTTCCTCTCCGGCCTGGCCACCACCCTGCTCGTCTACGCCGTGTCCCGCTCCGGCGGCCGCACCGACGTCGTCACGCTGCTGCTGACCGGCATCGCCGTCAACGCCGTCGCGAGCGCCCTCCTCGGCCTGCTCATGTTCGCCGCGGGCGACGACGCGCTGCGCGCCATCACGACCTGGAACCTCGGCAGCCTGTCCGGCGCCACCTGGAACGCCGTCGCCGCCGTCACCCCGTTCGCCGCCGCCGGCCTGGCCGCGGCCCTCGCCTGCGCCCGCCGCCTCGACCTCCTCGCCCTCGGCGAGCGCACCGCCCGCCACCTCGGCGTCGACGTCGAACGCCTCCGCTTCACCTGCGTCGTCGTGATCGCGCTGATGACGTCCGCCGCCGTGGCGTTCGCGGGCGTCATCTCCTTCGTCGGCCTCGTCGTCCCGCACCTCGTCCGCCTCGTCGCGGGCCCCGCCCACCGGACCCTCATCCCGGCCAGCGCCCTCGGCGGCGCGATCGTCCTCGTCGCCGCCGACATGGTCGCCCGCACCGCGATCCCGTACCAGGAGCTCCCGCTCGGCGTCCTCACCGCCCTGCTCGGCGGACCGTTCTTCTTCTGGCTCCTCCGCCGCGCCCGCGGACGGCTCGCATGATCCGCCGCCCCGCCCCACCGCGCCCGCCCGTCCCCGGCACCCCGGCGATCGAGGTGCGCGACCTCGGCGTCACGCGCGGCGCCCGGACCGTCCTCGCCGGGATCGACCTGACCGTCGCCTACGGCGAGGTGCTCGCCCTCGTCGGCCCGAACGGCGCGGGCAAGTCCACACTCCTCTCCGCGGTGAGCGGCGACGTCCCGTCCACCGGACTCATCACCGTGGACGGCGCGCCCCTCACCTCCTGGACCCGCACCGGACTCGCGATGCGCCGCGCGATCCTCCTCCAGCACCAGACCCTCGCGTTCCCCTTCACCGTCGCGCAGGTCGTCGCGATGGGCCGCGCCCCCTGGACCGGCACCCCGCTCGCGGACGACGACGAGGCCGCGACCGCCGAAGCCATGCGCCAGACCGACGTCGCGGCCTTCGCCGACCGCCCCTACCCGCACCTCTCCGGAGGCGAGCAGGCCCGCGTCTCCCTCGCCCGCGTCCTCGCCCAGCGCACCGCCGTCCTCCTCCTGGACGAGCCGACCGCCGCCCTGGACCTCCACCACCAGGAACTCGTCTTCGGCACCGTCCGCCGCCGGGCCGCCGCGGGCGCCGCCGTGGTCGCGGTCGTCCACGACCTGGGCCTGGCCGCCGCCCACGCCGACCGGGTGGCCGTCCTCCACGACGGCCGCCTCGCCGCGTGCGGCCCCCCGTCCGACGTCCTGACCTCGTCCCTGCTGACCCGCGTCTACGACCACGACATCGAAGTGCTCCCCCACCCCCGCACAGGCCACCCCCTGATCCACCCCCACCGCGGCTCGTGACCTCAACGCCCTCCCGGCACGCGGGTGAGCTTGCCGGGATCGAGAACGCCGTAGACGGCATGGATGCGCCCGCCGCGGACGTCGAACGCGACCAGCTGCCGCTGCCCGCCGATCACCGTCCAGACCGCCGGCTCGCCGTTCGCCTGCACCACGCGGGCGTCCTCCAGCGGATAGCGCGACATCAACCCGGCCACGAACGCCACCACGTCGTCACGCCCGACGATCGGACGCAACGCGGCGCGGACCTTCCCCCCGCCGTCGTTGTAGGCGACCGCGTCCTCGGCCAGCAGCTCCGTCAACGCGGCCATGTCACCGTTCCGCGCCGCGGTGAGGAACCGGGTGAGCAGCTCAGCATGATCCGAGGACGCGGGAGCGAACCGCCCCGAAGCCCTGGTCAGATGACCGGCCGCCCGACGGTGCCACTGCCGGCAGGTCGCGACGGGCTCGTCCAGGATCCCGGCGATCCGGTCGTACGGCATGTCGAAGGCCTCGCGCAGCACGAACACCGCGCGCTCGGGCGGCGACAACCGCTCCATCATGTGCAGCGTCGCGTACGACAGCGTGTCGCGCAGCTCGGCGGTCTCCAGCGGCCCGAACGCCTCGCCGTCAACGGGTTCGGGCAGCCAGGGCCCCGTGTGGACCTCCCGGGCCGCACGCGCCGACCGGAGCTGGTCCAGCGCCAGGCGGGTCACGACCGTCACCAGGAACGCGCGCGGCTCGCGAACCCGCCCCCGGTCGGTGCCCATCCACCGGACGAAGGCCTCCTGCACCACGTCCTCGGCGTCCCACATGCTGCCCAGCAGCCGGTATCCGAGCCCCAGCAGCAACCGCCGGTACCGCTCGAAGACCTCCACACCGTCACCGGCGCTCATGTCCGGCCGGCACCCCTTCCACCGAACCGGCGGGCGACCCAAGCGAGGATGTCGCCCATCGCGCCGTCATCGATACCGACGACCCGCCCCGGATAGGTGTCGTGCTCCAACCCGGGATAGGTGCGGTAGTCGACGGCGGATCCGTTGCCACGCAGCGCACGCGCCACCCGGTCGGTCATCCACACGGGAATCACGCTGTCGGCCTGCCCTTGCAGCAGCAGCACAGGACCGGCCACCCGCTCCGTGCCGACGCTGTTGGCCTTGAGGAACCGGACGAAACGCGGCTCGTCCAGCGAACGCACCAGGCCCGGCCCGCTCAGGTCACCGAGCACGGCGCTCACCACGCCCAGGCAGCCGGACCGGACACTCCCCAGCCGTCCGACCGCCTCAGCGGTGAGCAACCGCGCGGGATCGATCCGCGGATCGCTGACGTGCGCACCGGACGCGACCAAGGCCACGAACGCCCCCAACCCCGGCCTGGACGCGGCATACCCGACGGTCTCCCTCAGAAGCGCGGCGGGCGACGTCACCACGGCACCGCGATAACCATCCACAGGACGCCGCACCTGGCGTTCGGCCACAGCCAGCGCCGCACCCCCACCCTGCGAGTGCCCCCACACCACCCACCTGCGCGAAAGCCCGGGCACACCCTGCCGGGCGGCCCGCACAGAGTTGACGACATCATCGGCAGCCGCGACCTTGTCCCCGAGCGCGTGCCGCCCATCCGTCCCCAACCCGGCGTAATCGGGCGCGATGACGGCGTACCCGCGACCGAGGAACCGGGCCATCTGGTCACCGTGGTAGAGATCCCGCATCAGCGACGGCGCGCACTCACGAGCCGCACCACTCGTCCCGTGAGCGTCCACGACGACCGGCCAACCGCCCCGGGGCGGTTGGCCGGACGGCACCAGCACGACGGCCGACGCGGCCACGTCCCGCCCCGTGCCCGTCCGCGAGTGGTACAACAACCGGGTGACACGCGCAGGCACACTGTAACCAGCCGCGGCCTCCCGCCTGATCACCGTCCCGGCCGCCGCCCACGGCAGCGGAACCGGCGGGTCATAGAAAGCGGTACGCGGCATTGCGTTGGCACGCTGCTGCGCCCAAGCCGCCTGGCACCGCTCATCGCACACCACGTCCGCCCGAGCCGAAGCCACCGGCCCGACCCCCACCGCAGCGGCCAGCGCCACCCTCACCAGTGTCCTCACCATGCCGACCAGACGGCCCACCCCCCGCCGATGTGACACTCACCGAAGTGATCCACGCCACACTCGTCCGCCGATGACGTGAGAGGTAATCGCCGCAACGACCGCAGTACTGAAAAGTCGACCCGTAAGACCCACGCACCGACCCCAAAAGGACGGCCATGCCTGAAGCCCCCACATCCCCGAACACCCGCACCGTGGTGGAGGAACTGCTCCACCGAATCGGCGAAGGCGACCCGGAGCAGATCGCAGCGCTGTACGCGGAACGCAGCGACTGGAAACTGGACTGGCCGCAAGCCGAGCACGGCCGCGCCGAGACTCCCTGGATCCAGCACCGCTCAAGCCGCGCCGACGCCGCCGCGCACTTCCGGCAGATAGCCGAGCACCACATCCCCGAAAAGGCGGACACCCAGGTCGAGCGCATCCTGGTGGACGGTGACGACGCGGTAGTCCTAGGAGAGATCAGGCAAACGGCCCGCCCCACTGGACGCCCCTACCGCGCCCGCTTCGCCCTGCACCTCACCGTCGAGAACGGCTTGATCACCCGCCACCATGTCTACGAAGACAGCCTCTCCGTAACCCAGGCCTTCACCCCCTGAACCCCCGCTGTTCGTGGGTGGCGGCATCCCACAGCCGAATCCCCTCATAGGAGGCCGAGGCCAGAAGTCTTGCCGTCCGGCCTGAACGCCACGCAATGAACGCCGTTGTGGCCGGTCAGCAGTGGAAGAAGCGGGGCTCCAATCAAACTCCTCTGCCGCCTCTACGACCCCGACAAGCGCTCCGTCACCTGGGACGGAGTGGACCTGCGCGACATCGACCCCGCTGACCTCCGCGAACGCATCGGCGTCGTCTTCCAGGACTTCATGGAGTACGACCTCACCGCCGCGGAGAACATCATGATCGGCGACCTCACCGCCACCGCCGCGGCCGCACGAGCGTCCTGATCTCCCACCGTCTCGGTGCCGTCCGCGACGCCGACCTCATCGTCGTCTTGGCCGACGGCCGCATCACCGAACGCGGCACCCATCCCGAACTGATGGCACTGAACGGCGCCTACGCCCACCTCTTCACCGTCCAAGCCACCCACTACGAATCACGATGAGTTTCGCAACGTTCCCCGGTCTACCTGGCAGAGAGCGGTTGTCCGAACAGCGGAACCGCAGATGACCGGATCGCTCTGCCGGCCCGGGTGAGGAGGGAAGAATGCGGCCGATCACCGCCACCTTGTTCGTCACCCTCGATGGCGTCGTCCAGGGACTGGGACGCCCGGACGAGGACACGCGTAACGGCTTCGTCCACGGTGGGTGGGGACCGCAGTACAACGACGAGGTCATGGGACGCGAACTGGCCAAGGGGATGAGCAAGCCCGGCGACATGCTCTTCGGCCGTCGAACCTGGGAGGACTTCACCACCGCATGGGGATACCGCACTGACGGCAACCCCTTCACCAGGCACATGAACGCGGCCAAGAAGTACGTGGTGTCCAAGACGCTCCCGAACGCCGACGCCTGGGAGAACTCGATCCTCCTACGCGGCGAGGCGGCCGAAGTGGTGGCCGACCTGAAGGCCCAGCCGGGCAACGACCTCTCGATCAACGGCAGCGCCACCCTGGTCCGGAGCCTGCACGCCGCCGGTTTGATCGACCACTACACACTGCTGATCCACCCGCTGACCCTAGGCCGCGGCCTGCGACTGTTCGACGACACAGCCCCACTGACCAAGTTCGACCTCACCGGCAGCATCACGACTCCCAAGGGCGTGATAATCGCCCACTACACCCGCTCAACACCGACAGAAGGCACAAGTGCCTGATGCGTCACCTGCCGATGTCCCTGGCGCTGGGGGCCCTGCGTCGCGGACGGGCAATAGAGCAACTCCTCGGCGGCTTCGAGGAAGACGGGCGCCGGGGAGTGAGATACGCCCGGATCCAGCCAGCGACCGACGGCGTTTGCTACGTCACGTGTACGGCCGTTGAAGACACGGTGGAACTCGACCGGTACAGCGGCCTTCTCTATCCAAGTGACGACGCCTTCTACCCGGAGGACGAGAACAGGGAGGGCGCTCGGACCATAGGCACCGCCGCGACGCCAGAGGCGGCTATCGCACTGGCCGAACGAGAACTGAACGCCGACGCGCGCTGGTGGGTCAATCACGGCATGCTCGGTTACGAGTACAGAGACTACGTCGAGAGAGGCCGACCGCTCGGCCCGTGGCAACCGTGCTGAGGAGCCGCTGTCACCAGCAAGAGCTCCCGACCTGTTGGCTCGGCTCTCGAATCCCAGGTGAAGCGAGACATAGAACAGGCGGACCCTGTCAAAGGAGATGAGGTCGTGGGTCCCTGGTGCTCAATCTCTCCAGCACCAGACCGGTCTCTTCTCGATGAAGATGACCTGCACCGTCCGGCGCTCGATCCGCCAGAAGCCGCCCTCGCGCCGGTAGGCGTCGCTGTAGCGGACGTGCCAGGCGAAATCGACGGGCTTCCCCGGCTCGTCTTCGCTGAGATGGTGCGCGACGCAGGCGACCTGCCCGGTCGCCGTCGCGTTCTGGCGTCCCGGATCGAACACCTGGCCCACGATCTCGTGTGACGTGCGCGAGAACCTCTCCAGGAACCGCAGCGCCTTGGCGATCTCGTCTCGTCCCGTAAAGGAATGGACGGGCTCGAGCTGCTCCGGAGGGTCCGGCATGACCAGCACCGCGTCATCGGTGAACAGACCCACAAGACCGGTGTACCGGACATGGTCGGCGTAGAGCGCGTACCTGGCGACCAGATCGGCGAGCGCGATCCGGTCATGTGGATCGAGCACTCTCATCATGAGAACCCCAAGCATCCGACGCCACTCACGGCAAGCCTCTCCGAGAACCAAGAAACCTCGCCAAAGCGCGACGCGGAAACCCACGATCCGGCGACATGCCCGGAGCATACAGGGACCCGAGAAACCCCCGGCTCAAAGCACGGGCACCGCGCCCCGGCCGAGCTCGCAGCAGCAACCCGCCGCACTCCTACTGCGGACGGCTGTCGCCGCGCTCGTGGCACCATCTCCTGCAGCACCGGGCGGCGACATAAGCGTGTCTGGTTCACCTCGCTCCGGGACCGTACGAGCAGCTCCCATTCCTCCAACACCCCCGACTCCAAGGACTCGTTCCCCGTGCATTGCGTCGCCGGCGGCAAAGGGGCCGACTTCCACCCGGACCTCGCGCCCGCCGTCGACTCCGGACACGTCGACAAGGTCTTCTTCAGAGGCGCGCACTCGGATCCGCACCCCTGGCTCCTCCGCACAACGATCGATCCTCGTCCGTACTCGTGTATACGGCACATGGATGGGCGTGACCGCCCCTGGCCATTGACACGCCGTGCTCTTGGAGTGGGGGAAGGAACGGATGTGACGACCCGGAGGGCGGCGTGAAGATCACGTTTCTGCTGCACAGCGCTTACGGGATGGGCGGCACCTTCCGGTCCAACATCATTCTCGCCAATCACCTGGCCGAGCGGCATCAGGTGGAGATCGTCACGGTGTTGCGGACACGCGAGTCGCCGTTCTATCCGGTCGACCCCCGAGTCCGACTGCGCACGCTTATCGACGTTCGCGAGAACGCGCGGCCGGGCTGGGCGGTCAGGCTGGACCGCTACCCGAGCCGGCTGGTTCCCCGCGCCGACCCGCGGCGCGGCGATGTTCCGCTGCGCGGTGACCCGCGACTGTGGCGCGCGTTGCGGACGCTCCGGACCGACGTACTGATCAGCACGCGCGTCGGCCTGAACCTGCTCGCCGCCCGCTTCGCGCCCCGCCGCACGGTGGTCGTGGGGCGAGAGCACCGAAACTTCACTTTTCACGATGACGCCATGCTGAAGCAGATCGGCCGCTGGTATCCGCGGCTGGACGCGGTGGTGACCCGCACCGAAAGCGACCGCCGCGACTACGCCCGGATCCTCGGTGCGGCCGCGCCGGTGGTGACACTGCCGGGGGAACTGCCCCCCGGCCGGCGGCTGCGCTCGTCGCTGGACCAGCGGATCATCGCGGCGGCCGGCCGGTTCGTCCAAGTCAAGCGCTACGACCGCCTCATCTCCGCCTTCGCCGCGGTGAGAGCCGCCCACCCGGACTGGATCTTGCGCATCTACGGCTACGGGTCACTAGAGGAAGACCTTCGCGCCCAGACGAACCGGCTCGGGCTCGGCGACAGCGTGCGTTTCCCGGGCCCCGCCCGCGACACCGAGGCCGAGTTCGCCAAGGCCTCGATCCTGGCGGTCAGCTCCGACAACGAGGGCTTCGGCAGGACGATCATCGAAGCGTTCGGCTGCGGCGTGCCGGTCGTCAGCTTCGACTGCCCCCGCGGCCCCCGGGAGATCATCACCCCGGGACGCGACGGGCTGCTCGTCCCGCCGGGCGACGTCGACGCCCTCGGCGCCGCACTGACCGAGCTCATCACCGACGACGGGCTGCGACGGCGGATGGGCCGCAACGCCCTCCAGACCGCCCGGCACTACGACATCACCGTCATAGGTGAACGCTGGGAACACCTCCTGTCCGACCTGGTGGCGGCCAAGACCCGCGCAATGGGCCGAGCCGACCTGTTGCGCTGAGGAAGAAGGCGATGGTGCAGAACTGGTCGATCGGCATCTACGAAGGACCCTCCCCGCTGCGTCTGGGACCGGCCGAAGGTGCCGGCAACCCGGTCCTCACCCGCGCCGACGTCCACGACCTCGACGCGGCCTTCGTCGCCGACCCCTTCACGCTGCGGGTCGGCGACCGGTCGCACATGTTCTTCGAGATCTACGACCGGACCACCGGTACGGGACGGATCGGCCATGCGCACAGTGCCGACCACCGAACCTGGACCTACAACGCCGTGGTCCTCGCCGAGGACTTCCACCTGTCCTACCCATTCGTCTTCACCCACGGCGGCCGGTACTACCTGATTCCCGAGACGAGGCGCACCGGGCAGGTGCGGCTCTACACGACCGACACCTTTCCCACCGGCTGGCGGCTGGCGGCGATACTGCTCCACCGGCCCCTCGCCGACCCCACACCGATCCACTATGACGGCCGGTGGTGGATGTACGCCTGCGGCCCGCACAACCACGACCACCTGCACCTCTTCCACGCCGACACACTCTTGGGGCCCTGGGTCGAACATCCCGCCAGCCCGGTCATCGCCGGCGACCCCGGCAAGGCACGCCCCGCCGGCAGACCCGTCGTGTGGAACGACCGGCTCGTGCGCTACGCCCAAGACTGCCGCGGCGGCTACGGGATGGGCGTGCGGGCCTTCACCGTCACCGCCCTCACACCACAACACCACTGCGAGGCACCAATCCCGGTCGACCCGTTCGGCCAAGCGGCCCGCCACGCCTGGAACCGAGCCGGGATGCACCACATAGACCCGATCCGCCTCGGAGAAACCTGGCTCGCATGCGTAGACGGCTGGAGCACCCCATGACTCACCCGAAAGCCCGAACCCGGTCAAAGCCGTTACCACCAAAACCCCGAACAACGAATCGCTCGAGCCTCTCTCACGGCCCAAAAGGCGGACAGGACCGAGCTCGAAACCGCCGCCCCTCCGCTCTCAGAAGAGCCGCTGGGCATGCCGGTGTGGTCGGCGTAGGCCAAGGACATGAGCCAACCACGGCGCTATCGCAGCGATCTGTCCGATGAGCGCTGGGCGCTGATCGAACCCACCTTGACCGACTGGCGCGCCGCGCGCCGCCAGCATGCCCTGGACATCGGCCGCCCGCCTGAACACGACCTGCGCGTCCTGATGGACGCGATCTTGTACGTGGACCGCACCGGCATCCCCTGGCGCTACCTGCCGCACGACTACCCGCCCTGGGCCAGCGTCTACTCCTACTTCGCCGCCTGGCAAAAGGACGGCGTGTTCACCCAGCTCAACGGCCTGCTACGCCGCCTGGTCCGCCAGCAGGGCCGCGATACCGAGCCCAGCGCGTGCATCATCGACTCCCAGAGTGTCAAGACCGCCACCACCGTGCCCGCCACCACCCAAGGCATCGACGCAGCTAAGAAGATCGTCGGCCGCAAACGCAGCATCATCACCGACACCCTCGGGCTGCTGATGGCGGTGCTGGTCACCGCCGCCAGCGTTCAGGACGCACCGGCCGGCATGCAGCTGCTGACCAGCACCGCAGCAGCTCATCCGACCATCGCCACGGCCTGGACCGATAGCGCCTATCGCGCCCGATTCATCGACCACGCCGCCAGCCTGGGAATCCGCATCCAGACCGTCAGCCGCGACCCCGCCACCCGCGGCTTTGTTCCGCTGCCCCGTCGCTGGGTCGTGGAGCGCACCTTCGGCTGGCTGATGCTGCACCGCCGCCTGGCCCGTGACTACGAGGCCCTGCCCGTCCGCTCCGAAGCTATGATCCACCTCGCCTCGATCGACCTGCTCAGCCGACGCCTCACCGGCCAATCCACCCCCACCTGGCGCGGCACCTAACCCCTCACCTCAACCAGACTCCGCAGGACCAACGCCCTGTTAAGTCCTGTTGGGGTGACGAGTGCGTACCGGCATCTGATCGCAGGTGCGGCGCCGGGCGAGGTCATTTGCCGCGTCGGGCCGCCATCGATTGGCGATGGCTCCAGCCGGTCGCGACTGCAAAGGCCGCAACGATGGCCCAGTAGAGGATCGGCATCCGGTGGCGATCGAAGCGGTTCTGCCTGGCATCGGCCACACCGTCGGCGGGCTTGGCGGGGAGGTACCGGAGCCGGACCTTGTCTCCGACCTTCGGCATCGACGCCCAGTCACCCTGCGAGATCGAGGTCTGGATCCGTGCCCCTGCCGCAGTCGTGAAGACCACGTCCGCGTACGAGGTCTTGCGTTCTAACCATCGTTTGACGACGGTGCCGTCCGCCTCGATGCTCTTGCGTTCCCGTTCGACCGCATCGAGGGTGGACGACACCGCGAAGGCCACCACCAGCCCGGTCAACACCGCGATCACAACCGTGCCTAAGCTCGGAACCCACATACTGCGCTGCCCATAACTCGTACGTGCTCGTTGGACCCACCAGTCCACAGCGACCTCCCGCGTCACCTCTGGGACGCCTCCACCAGCAGTGTGGTTCCGCAAGCCGTCGCGCCGTACCGTCGGTCACTGCCGGGTGCGTCCAGAGCGATTGATCAAGCGCAGAGCAACCAACCATGGTCACGCTGCCACCCCCACTGGCGCGGCACCTAACCCTCCAGCTCAACCAGACTCCGCAGGACTAAACGCCCTGTGAGCGATCGCACTTACACTGAGCCGCTGCTGGGACACCCTCCCGGATGGGCTCCGCCTCGTCCAGCCCGTCCAAACCCGCCCTTGCAAGCTCCCACCTCGGCATCTGGTTCCGATGAACCGCTATGCGAGATAGTGGACGGCATGACGGATTGAAGAGCACAGGCTGAACGCTGGCGCTGGAAGAAGACCTCCGCTCCAGACTGGTACACGGTGGTCGACGGCCTCCCTCACTGTGCGGCCTGCGGCGTCCCACTGCGCGGGTACGTGTACCGGTTCAAGCCAGTCAGCGATCGTTGCATCAGCCTGGCCTGGTGCCCTGCCTGTCGGACCTACTCCGGAATGATGGTCTATGTGCCCCGTGAAGAGGATCTCCGCGATGCTCTGGCCCCCTTGGACGAATCTGCCCAGGAGCGCCTGCTGAACAGCGAGACCAAGCTCATCGATCACATCGACCGATTGATCCGACGCGGCACCTGGCCGCCATCCTGAGGGCTGGGGGCCGCGAATCCCCCGCTTCGGGCACGTCAAACCGACTGAGTCAAACCGGCCCCTGAGCCCCTACATCTGACACTTCCCGCCCACCACATAGCCTCATTCGAATGAATGAGGCAGTCCTTGACGAGGTCACGGTGCTGTGGGCCGAACACCTCGGTGCGCCGTGGCCTGACGAGCTGTACCGGGTGGATGACCGTAACGGCGATGTGGTCGAAATTGATGGCGCGATAGCTGGATGCATCTCGGCCTATCTGCAGGGATGCGGGAGGCTCGATCCGAAGCGGTCCCGCATCCTCCAGGTCTGCGCCCGCGACCTTCAAAAGATCCTTCCCCGCTTGCGTGATGAGGGGGCGCAACACGTTCGCCGTTTGATCCGCATGGCGGAGTTGATAGGTCGGCCGGAAGAGTCTGTCACCTCAAGCTCGTAACTCCCTCTCCGCCAGACGGTGCGCAATGAGACCGGGCGGGCGGGTGACCCGCGGCGGGACTGGACGGAGAAGGCCACACGCCCGGCGCGCCGGGGCGGGTGGCCGCCAGCAAGTACGGTGTCGACATGCCCCGGTGCTGTGCCCTTAGGGCCGGCCAGGTTGCAAGTCGCATCCGTCCGTGCGCATGGTGCAGTCCATTCACGCAGTGCTGTGCAACGTGCTGGAGGTGGCCGTCAGAGAAGAGGCCATCCCGTGCAATGTGGCCAAGCTTAACAAGGTAGGTGCACCGAAGCACAAGGTGAACCGCGGCCTCACAGTCGACCAGGCGCGCGACGTCCTGAAGGCGACCCGCGACGAACGTCTTCATGTACGTCTGGCGCTCCGCCTCGGCCTACGGCGCGGCGAACTGCTCGGCCTCCGCTGGGAGGACGTGACCCTCGTCGGCTGCCGCACCTGTGACGGAGAGGGCGGCGAAGTGGATGGCGCCGAGTGCCAGACCTGCGCCGGTAGCGGGGTCGAGAGTGCCATTGCTTGTCACCCATCTGCATCACGCCCCTGTGCGAGCACAAGGTGAGGCGGGCGGCAGAACGGGCGGATGCCGCCACACCTGCGTTCTCGCTGCTGCTGCACCTGGCATCCCGCCCACGTCGTCCGGAACATCGTCGGGCACAGCGACATTGAGGTGACCATGACGATCTACGCGCACACGTCCCTCGACGACAAGCGCGCGGCGCTGCGGAAACTGGGGGAGGCATCGGCTGAGGACGTTGCCGTCAGGGTTGCCATCAGAAGACCCGGAACCGTGTGTAGTTCCGGGCCTTCTGGCTGGTTTTGAGGTGGGCAGGGGCGGGGTCGAACCGCCGACCTTCCGCTTTTCAGGTCTCAGCGTCCAAGCGCTGTACTGACCTGCGAAAACCCAGGTCGCTCACGAGCGAAAATCCAATAAGCGGATTGCGTTCCCCGCCAACCTATCACGCTGCGTCATTGGGCGACTATCCAGGACTCTCGGTCGGGGCCCAGAGGTTCGCAGTAGCTACCCCACGGCTGCCCGGTCCACCGAGGTCAGACGATGTCGGACGTGCTCGACCCCACACGAGTCCATGGTGACGCTTCATCCGAATCGGGTCTATCCAAGAAGTTCTGGGCGAGCTTGGCCCACTCCTGGAGGAAGGGGAACGCCTTCTCGACCCTGGTGATCGCGTCGGACATCCGCTTGAACGGCTTGCGAACTGCCGTTGAGATGTTTCCCGCCCAGTTCAAGAAGGCGACGAACTCCCCGAGTTCGGGAAGTGGTTCATCGTAGGTCACGGCGAGGGAGGCGATCTGGCGCAGGAGGCTCTCGAACTCGTCCGGCCACTCGGCGCGAGGAGTAGAGCTTACGAAGTCCAGGAGTCCCCGGATTCCTGTGTCCAGACTTCGCACCCGCTCGAGGAAGCGAGACGCGGCCCCGTCCAGGGAGTCTGCCGGCCCGCTGATTGCGGCGGCATAGCGGACGGTCACCGCCCTGCCAGCCTTGACCGAGCCTCCATCCCCCATCCGGGCGAAGTCCGCTCCGAAAGCCTCGTTGACGGAACCGAACGCTTCGAACGCGGCCTCCATCTCTGCAGTGTCCTCGGGGATCGCCTCGAGTTCCTCTTCGATACGGACCATGGCATCGAAGAGCCCGAGACGGTCCTCATCATCGGGACTGTCGGGCGGATCGCCTGGCTTTGCGACGATGACGCCGTTGAGGATCCGAGCCGGGGTGAGGAGGCCGAATCCTTCGCGTAGGCCAGCCTCAAGGGTTCGCTGAAGTTCTTGGCGGGCCTGGACCATGCCGTTCGGGGTGCGCTGGAAGCGGATCGTCCGCACCTTCGAGAGGTAGTAGGGCAGTTCGCCGCCGTCCGACAGTTGGATCGTGGGCTTGCCGGTGCCCTGCCGCAACGCTAGTTCGAAAACCACGTTGGGGTTGAGACCGCTGAGGTCGGCGATGACCAGGTCGGCATCCTTCACCTGCTGGCAGATCTGATCGAAGATCTCTCCGGTTCCGGGCAGATCGTCGGCCCTGAATGGAGTTATACCGAAGGGCTGGCAGGCAGCCTGGGTGATGTTCGCGTAGACGTAGAGACTGCTTTCGTAGATGTCGCGGTCCGGAGTTCCGAGTTCGGCCAGTGCGTCGCCGAGGGGGCCGATGGCAAAGCAGGTCCAAGGCTGGCTGGGTACGTCGTCGGGCTCGCCGGTGCAGGGCGGGGTGGTAACGGTCATCAGTCCGTGATCCTTTCCTCTGTGTATTCGATGCCTCGGGTGATGTCGTCGGTATAGACGGGCATTTCTCCGATGCCCAGGGCTTTGAGGACGCCGGCGGTCGGGACCCGGTAGTGGCGGCCGACGCGGAGCACCGGGCAGGGGAACTTCTCGTCCTGGATAAGCCGGTAGGCGGTGGCCTGGCAGAAGCCGAAGGCCTGGGCGGCGGTCCGCAGGTCGAGGACCAGCGGCAGCCGGAAGAGTTCGGGGAACGTCAGTGGCGAGCTGATCATCGGGCGGCTCCGGCCGGGCGAAGTCGCAGGGTGCCCACTCGCACGCCTTCCGCGGGTCTGCGTGCTCTGTGGACGAAGTCCGACAGACCGATGCGCCTGGCGAGCGCGCCGATCCGCGCGCCTTCGATCGCAGTTGCCGGACCCACGATCCGAAGTGGAGCGGAAAGATGGTCTCCGTCGATGGGTGGTTGGATCTCCAATTCCCACAGGTCGGTTGAAGGAACGTCTAGGTCGTTGATGAGGAGCGGATCGCTGGGGAACTCGATCCGCTTCGACAGCCGTCGGGCAGCGCGCCAGACGGGAGCGGAGGCAGCCTTGAGTAGTCGGTCACCGAGGTCGGGCAGCTCCTCATCGATCACGGACAGCGCTTCGAGGAATGCTGCAGTGAATTCGGCTTCGAAGTCCTCGTGGGTGACGCCGAGTAGGGCGTGGACCAGAGTCAAGGTCCTGCGCAGCCATGGGTCGGCGAGCCAAAGCGCGAACAGGCGCGTGCGGTCGTTCGCGTACTCGTTCCTGGCATCCCGGACTGCGGCCTGCCAGACGGCGGCGCGCAAGGCGATGTCACCGTCGTGCGCGCGGGTCGCGTTCCGCGCTTCGTGCGCGGTAAGCAGAAGAGGTCCCGAATCGGTGATGACCTGGAGACCGGGATGGTGGTCCGGGGCAACGTGCTCTTCGAGCTTGCGTGATAGGACGTGGTGGGACGAAGTGGACATGGGTTCTCCTCAGCTTCTGCGGTGGAGGTCACGGAGGAATCGGCGGATCTGGGGGTTTCCATCGGCGCTTACTGCCTTCAGAAGATCACCGAAGCTCTCGGTGTCGGCCGGGTGCCGGGAGGCGAGACGTTGCCAGATCGTCAAGGCGTCCAGAAGCCTTCCGCTGGGTCCATGGAGGCGGATCGTGCGCTGGATGAGCACGACCGTGGACGCCCATTCGCTTCGGGGTCGAACGCAGTCGTGGAACCAGCGGAGATCGACTTTCAGAAGGTCGGAGAACAGCCTGGTGGCGTAGACGGCCTCCGCTTCGCCATGCGAAGTCCACGCGACCAGCTCGCTCAGGAACATGCGTCGGTCTCCGCTGCGAAAGTGTGCGAGGAGGGCCTCGCGAGCGGCGCCGTCCGTTAGCGGGTGGTAGTCGGTCTCGAGGCGGCGGGCCAGTCGACGGATGATTGTCAGTGCAGGTCTAAACGGCGCGGTCGCCGAACCTGAGCCACAGGTCAGGGCCGCGAGGTGGTGGAGATGTTCGCTGTCGCCGCAGGTCCAGCCAGCGATGATTTTGGCTGCCTCGTCCGAATGAGAGCTTCCGTTCATGAGCGCGCGAAGTGCCGCCGCCGCGACCTGTATGGCCAAGGGCTCCTTCCGCAGCGCACAGCCCTGGACCTCGCTGAGACGAAGTGGACGCGAACGCATGGGGACCGAGAGTGCCAGCGCCCAACCGGCCTGCTCGACCAGCGTTGATTCAGGAACGCCGGCCAGCCATCGCGGGAGGAGCATCGCCGGGCGACTGCACCAGGCGTACCGCAGAAGCGCGTCCGCCCAGCCGGCACGCGAGAAGACGATCCGCGATCGACGGTGATGCGCTGGCTCCACCCGGATTCCTTCGAGTTGCGCCGCTACAGTCAGTGCGCGTGCCCCGTCGAAACACCTGTCACCGGACACTTCGTACAGCGAGGCCAAACGCTCGGCCTCTTCGAGGACGATCCGAAGGGGGCGCCCGCGGAATGTGGCCGCCGAAAGCAGGACGTCCATGACGTCCAGGTCTTTCACATGCCGGAGGAACTCGCTGATCTCCAGGTCTGCCTGGTGATCGAGGTGCGCGCGGACGTTGTGCGCTTCCTTCCTCGTCAGGCCTGTCGGACTCTCGTGGAGTATGAGCGCCTCGGCGACGTCCACGGCGTCCTGCGGAGAAGACCATGGAGGCAGGAAATGGGCGAGGAATCCGTCCGGGAGGCTACTCGGGAGGGCTCGAGGATCGTTGGCCCCAGTCTCGATCCTCATACTGAAGACCTGCCTCGAGTCCGGCGACAGGCACTGGACCAGATAATCGGCAGCCGCTGTCGTCGCTCGATCTGTGAGCCGTACTCCGGAAGGAACAACGATCACCAGGGTGGCTTGAGCCTCTCGCAGTCGAGCGGCCAGGCTCGAGAGCGACGCCGGAAACTCCAGGAGTCGAGCGGTCGTTTCCCGCAGGAGATAGCTGCCGTCATGGTCAGGGAACCAGCCCTGAACGTCGAACCTGTCGGGGAGCTGGATCGGTGTGCTGCCCGGCGTGCAGGTCTCTGCCAGCAGATGTTCGGCCATGGTCTGAATGCCGTGGGCGCCCGTGAGGACGACAAGGCCGCGCCTAGCCTTCCTGCGGGCCTCGCGCATGCGCCCCGGCATGACGAGAACGGCTTCGGGACTTCGTTCATCGCGGTGGTCGGCCGCGGAACCGTGGCCGTGTACGACGGCCATGGATGGACCTTGCGGACATTCGTGCATATCGAACCTCGGGCGGATACGGCTGGGCGAGCCAGCAGTGAATGGGAACTTGCAGGCCTGGGCCGTCAGATTCCGGCACGGCCGCAATGCTCGGTATTCGCCAGCGATGGAACCGGCACGTGGAGATAGCCCGTGTGCTCGAAGGTCTTCACACGGACGTGGCAGGGGGTGAACTGGGCTGAGTGGAGCCTCGTTCGACCGCCGGCGACATAGTGTGTGAAGACCTCAGCCGATAGCAGGAGCGCGAGGAACGTAACATCCGGATGGCTTCGGGCCAGCGCCTCACGAAGAGCGGCACTCTCCACCAGACGACTGACGTTGATCTTAGGTGCGGAGGTGGCGTGGACGTCGTCCACCAGCCCCGCGTCGATGGCCACCCTGATCCGGATTTGGGCGCGCTGGGCTCGCAGATCCGGATCCAGGTCGTGGAGGATCCGCTGGAGCTGGGCCGGGAAAGTGTCGATGAGCCGGGGGAGCGCTTCGTGGGACATGACCACGAGGGCGCCATCACCACTTTCCTCCCTTGCCGCCGATGCCCAGAGGCTGGTGAGGCCGGAAAGCGCGAACGCAGTTTCGACCGCCTGGTGCAGGGTCCGCTGAAGGGTGGGGAGCTGGGCCGCGGGGTGGCCGCTAAATCGCTCGGTGTCATAGGTGACGAAGGCACAGTAGGACTCCATTGCTACCTCCTGTGAGGTCGGAAGCGAACGGTTCCACTGTGGGATGGGTGAGGAAGGCGCGGTACCGGAAATCCGGTACCGCGCCAATTTCACTGCACGAGCTTGCGGAGCGACGCCGCGTCCCTGATCGTTACAAGTCCGTGCGCGGTCGTGATCAACCCGCTCTCGCGCAGTTCACGCAGTGCGGCGGAGATGACACTGAGGTCCCGGCCGATCGACTGGCTGAGTTCGAGCTGGGTGAGATCGAGGGTTGACCGACCACTGGGCCCGGCAAACGACAGCCGCAGCAGCGCATGGATGAGCTGTGCTCGGGCGGGGAGAGTCGCCTGTTCGATCCGCCACTGCTCCGCCTCGATGAACCGGGACGTTGTCTGCTGGTACACCTCGGCCTCTAGCCGGTTCTTGGTCAGGAGCTCGCGGAACCGGGCGGCGCTGAGCACCGTGGCCGTGCATGGGGACATCGTGATGACGGTGGCCGTGCGCAGTGCTCCGGTTATGACGCCCAGTGCGCCGAGGGTTTCGACAGGCCTTCTCACTGCTGCTAGAAGAACTGCCCCCTCAGGGCGGATGATCTTTACCTTGACCTGGCCGTAGCGCAGGAGTACGACGTGAGTGGGTTCGTCACCCTGTCGAAGAATAGTTCTTTTGCTGGCGAACTTCCGTTCTGTCCCCGCTTGGGTGATCAGAGTTGCCAGCCGCATCGATGTCTGCATGCAATCATCTTCTCTGGACTGAGTAGTCACAACAATCGCTCATTAACCAAGGAAGTGGAACTGCAGTGTTATGTGATTGTCCATTGGTTAAATTTGCAATTTCAAGTTGCGCTCGATATGCCACTTAGCCGCGTGGCGGCTTGCTCGAGTCTCATTAGCCAAAGGTGTAGGTGTGCTTGCCGCGGGCTCTTGAAGGTCGGGTCCTGATGGATGGCAGGGGCACGCCTTGGTGGCTGCTGGCGGCAGTAGTGGTGTCTTGAGTGAGGCCGGGCTTTGGTGCTCGCCTCGGACGAGCGACTGGTCATCTTGTTGCGTCGTGCGGTTTGACCGCGTGCCTGTGAACTGCAGGGCAGCGGCGAGATGGTTCGAGGCGTGGCTGTGGCGGACAGGCGGCCGGATGTGCAGTAGGCGGTGTGATGGTAGGGGTGGATGGTTAGGGTCCGGGTATGGCGCAGAACCTTGAAGTGCATGTGACGACGGGCAGTCGCGAGGAAGCGGAGAAGGTCGTGCAGGCGGCGGTCGAGGGGCGGCTGGCGGCGTGTGCGCAGATCAGTGGGCCGGTGACGTCGGCGTACTGGTGGAAGGGGAAGCTAGAGAGGGATGAGGAGTACTCGGTCGTGATGAAGACGACCGAGGAGCGGCTCGACGCGTTGGTGGCCAGCGTGAAGGCTGCGCACTCCTACGAGACTCCGGAGATCGTGGCGGTGGCGATCGTTGGGGGGCTCGGGGACTACCTGACGTGGATCAAAGAAGAGACGGCGGCGCCGTCTTCGGACGGGTAGCCGCGTACTCGGTACGGAACTGGCCGGCTGCTGGGACGCGGGAGTCGGCGAGCTCGCCCACGACCTGGTCGAGGCGGTCCCAGCCGAGCGGGGCCGCCATGGCCGTAGTCGCTTCGAGAGATGAGCGGGCGTAGCGGACGGCCTCGGTGACGTCTCCGAGGCGGTAGTGCGCCAAGGCCATGTCGGCCTGGACGACGCACAGCTTCTTGATCTCTGTGGACGGGCCGACGGAAGCGGCGACCTGACGGCTTGCTCCCATGGCGCGGTCTTCTTGCGCGATGCGCGAGTAGACCGAGAGCGTCATAGAGGCGAAGCGGGTCGGGTCGACAAAGCAGGTCCAGGGGCGGGCGTTGATGTCGGCGGTGGCGTAGACGTCTTCGGCTTCGCGGATGGCTTCGAGGGCCGTTTGGTGATCGCCGAGGAGGGCCGATTCCTCGGCTTTGCGGCCGAGGAGCCAGGCACGGGTGGCGGGGTCGGCGTCGCCCAGGCGTTGGAGGGCGTTGGTGGCGAGTGTGACGGCTGCGCTGTGGTTTCCGCCGGTCATGTAGGTCTGGTAGCCGCTCATGCAGGCGGCGGTTGCGACGTCGTCGGTCTGTTTGGCGGCAACTCCGGCGAGGCGGGCTTGTCGTTCGGCGTGCTGACGGTCGCCGAGTTCCCACGCGAACCAGGCTGCGAGTACTGCTGATTCGCCGGCGGTGACGGCGAGACGGTGGCGCAGGTCGTCGGACCGGGTGGTCTCGAGGAGTGAGCCGATCTCGCTGATGTGGGTCAGGAGAGCGGGGTAGAGCTTGCGTGCTGGCCAGTGTTCCTCGAGGCGGTGAAGACCTCTGGTGCGGCCTTCGAGGTGCTCGACGGTCTCGTCATCGGGACGCTTCTGGCCGGTGAGCGCTCTCAGTAGGCGCTCGGCTGGTTCGAGTGCGGAGGTGCCTGCCGCGGTGACTGCGGCGAGCTGAAGCAGGGTTCTGCGGTCCACGCGCTGGTTGAGCCTTCCTACTGTCCAGGCGAGTACGAGTGGGTCAACATGATCTTCAGACATGGAGACGGTCGTGGGGGTGAACAGGTCGGCGTGGCGAGCGAAGAGGCGTCGGTACAGCTCGGCGTAGACGGGGCCGACCGGTTCGCCGCGCTGGTGGGCGCGGATCCGGCGGGCCATCGAGTCGAGGCCCGGAAGTTGGGCGCGTTCTTTGGGTGAGGCGAGATCTCGCATCTCTTTTGCGAGGTGGTTCTGAGACCAAATCTTCCGTTCCGAGATCAACCGGATCTTGTCGGCCAGTTCCATTTGACCTTCATCCTCGCGCATCGGTTTGACTCTGCCCGAACGCCTCACCTGGGCGACATCCGCTCACGTCCGTCGGCGACCGCCCACGTCAAACAGTCTTCCCTAGCAAGTGAGCCTTGTGCAGTGGTTTCTTGCTGTCACGCGACCAAACCGGACACCCAATACGCAACGACGCGTGACGAGGACAGGCGATGACAACCGTGACAGCGATCAGACCGCCTTACCTGGAGCTGGCCCTCACCGTGGACCGCTCTGAGGGCAGTCGAGCCAGGCAGGCTGTCACCAGGGCTTTGTGCGATCTGGGACACGCGGGTCTCGTTGATGACGCGTGCGTCATCGTCAGCGAGTTGGTCACCAATGCGATCGTGGAGACCGAGAAGCGGCTTATCTTCCTGGCGCGCGATTTCCTGACAACCAGCCGCATCAAGCTCAGGCTCTACGCCGACAGCGGTCGAATCGTCGTTGAGGTGTGGGACGAGCTGCCGGACAAGATCCCGCGACCGCGGCTGCCGGATATCGGCGAAGAAGGCGGGCGAGGGCTGAACATCGTGGCGCAATTGTCTGCGAAATGGGGCTATAGCCACACATGCGGCTGGAAGCGCGTATGGGCTCTGCTGGAGGTCGCCTCATGATGACCTCCAGGCAGCAACTCCAGCAGGTCTTCTGGAGAGGGCCCTCCCCATGCTAGAGCCCACCGGGTGACCCCTAACAAGTCTCTCGCCTCCTGATACTGCCCAACGGCGAGCGGCGGTGCCGGAGGCGACACCCTCCAGACGGCGGTTAGGGGCTCCCGCGGCCTCGCCACCATCCGGCGAATCGATCTCCTCCGGGCGGAGCTCCCAGCCCCCGAGGAAGCACTCCGCCCGGAGGTTCATCACCAAGCCCCCGCGGCTTTGCAGCCGCTCCTGGGCTTCGCCATGCAGGAAGGAAGGTGGTTCATCGCTCGCAGGGCGTCCGCCCATCGGTGTTGACGCGGAGCAGTGCCCCGCCGAACGGCGGCCCGGATGGCGGGGCACTGCTAGAAGCTCCCAGCAGACACGGGCCGACCTCGCTCGCCATCAGTGCCACTAGCCACAAAGGAGAAGTCGTGAGCACCATCCTGGCCCAACCCGTCCCGATCATCGACGTCACGATGCCCGAGCCGTTCCACTCCGGCTGGAACAAGATCGACGGAATCACCGTGGACGACACCCGCCTCACCATCGACCCGGCGACCTACTTCTTCCGGTACGAGAACCCCACCTGGCTCGTCTGCGACTGGGCCGGCGTCGAGGCCGAGCTGCTCCCGGCGGTCGAGACGCACGACACGACCATCGAGCAGATCGCGCTGGAGTACGTCAAGGCGCACGGCAGGCTCACCGACGACGCGGCCGAAGTGCTCCAGGTGGCGTGGAAGGTCAACGCCTGGCAGTTCCGCGACGAGCACCTGAACGACCGGGGCCTGGCGGCGCTCGGCGTCCGCAGCGAGGACCTGCGCATGCTGCGCGAGTGCTGCACGCTCATGGCCCTCAACCGGGTCGAGAAGGACGGCACGATCACCAACGTCGGACCGGCGTGGATGTTCCCCATCGCCTGCAAGGTCGTCTACGACCTGGACCAGGAGGGCGCCCAACTTCTCGACGAGCTGTACCACGGCACCTGGTTCGACGAGGCCCGGCGCGTCGAGGCGGTCAAGGCCAACGCCTCGCTGGGCGGCAAGCTCGTCCACGGGTGCCAGTCCCAGCAGGACATGCGGGGCGGGTGCGTCGTACCGTTCGGCGCGGACCTCGCCGAGTTCCAACGGGAGCTGGCACAGTTCGGAGATGACTGGATCGAGCGGGTGGAGTCCTTTGGCCGGTGACGACTACGGGCCCGAGGGGGCGGACGCGCTGTCCGCCCCCTCGGGGGTCCTGCACGCACTGATCACATCGGCGGGTCTGCCGACTCGTCCGGTTCGCCGGGACCCATTGCATGTCTGGGATATGTCCGCCGTGGAGCGGGTCCACCTTGCGGACGGCAGTTCGGTCATCTGCAAGACGGCGCGCGAGCCGTTCACCGAAGAGGCCGAGGTGCTGCGGTATGCGGAGGTCCACGGCGTGCCTGTGCCTGCGGTGCTCGCCTCGACTCATACCGCTGACGGGCATCTCGCCATGCTGCTCGAAGACCTCGGGCCGGCGCCGGACGAAGACGCGCCAATGAGTGTCGGAGCGCAGATGGCCGTCCAGGTACACCAGTGTCCGCCCATGAGTGGCCTTGCTGAACTCGACGCCGCCGCTCTGGCCGGTCTACCGCACCGTGCCCTGCGCTGGCTGGAAACGCTGCGCTTGGAAGGACGGTGGACGGACACCGTCGAGATCGAGGACCTCCTGGAGCGGCTCGACGCAGTCAGCGAACGTCGTGCACAGGGTGTGGATATCCCGCCGTACAGGCTGTGCCACAGCGAGTTCCATCCCACCTCACTGCACGTCAGCGCAACCGGCGTGAAGATCCTCGACTGGGCGAGAGCCTTCAACGGGCCTGGTCTGCTGGACTTGGCGTCCTGGGAGGACACCCCGAAGCCGCTCAACACTGAGGCCGTGGCACGGATGATCCGCGCCTACATCGCGGCGGGTGGGAACGAGCACGCTGCGTCGGAGCGCGGGGGACTGCCCGCTGAGGAGTGGGCCGGCGGCTGGCACCGCGTCTGGATCTGCGAGTGGTACCTCCAGCAATGCGTCCGCTGGATGCCCGATCCCGCGAACGACGCGGCGACTCAGCGGACGGTCGCGAGGCACCTGAAGGAGGCAGCGCAATGCCTGACGCAGTGACCAACGTTCACCCGGCTGCTCGTCTGGCTCTTCCCGAGGGAGGCTTTGCAGACGTCGACCTGAAGATGGTTCCGCTCGTCCAGGCGCTCTGGGCGATGGGGCTGCGTACGGCGGGTTGCTGCCAGGACCTCGGCGAATCTTCGGCCTTTACCGGGAACGAAGCAGGGCGCGAGCGCTTCGGTCAGTACTACCGAGGCCAAGCGTGGCTGAAGATGCCCGTCGAAGACACACGAATCATGCTCGCACGCCTCGCCGAACATCCCCGCTTCCGCGAGCGCTTCAATCGCTGGACCCGCCCGGACGCCTGGGAGAACTACGTGTACCTGCTCGCGGGTGATACCGACGTCCAACTCTCCGCTTGGGCTCAGATTCACTTCCCGAACGACCAACTCGACGAGGTGACCGCAATCCTTGGCGGCCCAGCGTCGACCAACATCAGCGTGCGTTCCCGCTGCTGAACTCAAGGGCCCAACTCGAATGTCGGCTGTGGGTCCGTCCGCGGCTCGGAGCCGCGGGGCAAGAAATGCATATCGTTCACTTCTGGAGTTGGACCGAGCGCGGTCCAGTGCTGCGAGGTGGGGATCGAGCGCGATCCCAGGTGTGAAGGGGTCTGCTGGGTGCCCCCGCCAAGCCAAGGCAGACGGCGCGATAGAAGGCATGTCGTATAGGTGCCAATTCGTGGCGCTGCGACACGCCTTGCCGCTACAGCAGTTGACTATTGCTGCTGTGCAATGCATCGTCGAAAGGGTCGCCTAAAAGTGACGACATAATCGTCAGACTAGCTCGAAACGGCACAAAGATGTCACTTGGCTGGCGAAGGAAGACGATACTCGGCAGAGAGGGCAACGATCTGAGTATCCGACGTCGAACAGGGGAACTGTGGCGGGGATCGACAAGCGGATCGCTGTGCTCGTGTCCTGGAGCAAGACCGGGGACCGGAAGCAGCGCACGAAGCCGGGACGGGACGCCTTCCTGGCGCGGTTCGAGCGAGAGGTTGACCCGGAAGGCGTGCTTCCGGTGGAGGAGCGACGGCGGCGGGCCGAGTTGGCCAAGCGGGCCTACATGCTGCGGCTGGCCAAGCGGTCGGCGCAGGTGAGGAAGAAGGGCTGACCTATAGCGAAGCCCCGGCGCGGGATGCGCCGGGGCTTCGTCCGATGGTCAGTCCTCCATGATGCGGTCATAGGTGCGGCGGGCTCGGGTGCTGGCGGCGCTGCGGCCGTAGCGGCGGAGCATCTGGGGTGATGACCAGCCGTTGAGTTCCATGAGGTCGCCTTCGGCGCCGCCCTTGTCGAGCCAAGTGTGGGAGAAGTGGTGGCGGAACTTGTGCGGGTGGACGGCGACGCCGCATTCCTCGCCGCGGCGGACGCCCATCTGGTAGATGCCGTTGGCCGTCATAGGTGGACGATTGTTGGTGCCCAGCCAAAGATGCCGGCTGGAGGCATGGGTGTGCTTGGCGCGGACCCGGATGTAGCGGTCGATGGCTCGGGCGGACGGGTGCCCGAAGCGGACGATGCGCTGCTTGTTGCCCTTACCTGTGACGAGGAGTTCGCGGCGCATCAGGTCCAGGTCGCTGCGGTCGGGGTCGTCGGCGTCGTAGGTGATGCCGGCGAGTTCGGACAGTCGCAGGCCGGTCGCCTTGAACAGCGCCAGGATGGCGAAATCGCGGCGTTGGGTGAAGGCTTTCCCTTCGCAGTGCTTAAGGAGCTTGGCGAGTTCGTCGTCGGTGAAGACGGGGACGACCTTTTCGCCGACGGCGGGTGGGCGGAGCTTCGCCATCGGGTTGGGCAGTTCTTCGTCGGTGGGCCACCACTTGAAGAACTGCTGCAGTGCCCGGTATTGGTTGTTTGCGTAGCTGTCGGAGTAGGTGTTGAGGAGCCAGACCGTCCAGGCGCGGACGTCGTCGGCGGTGACGTCGTCCCAGTCGGTGTGAGTGGTGTTGCGTCGAAGATGTCCGGCCGCGAACCACTGCGCCGCTTCGGCGTAGGTGCGGACGGTCTTCGGGGACTTCCCCTCGGCGTTGAGATGCAGGGTGAACGAGTTGATCGCGGGTTGGAAGGCGCCTGCTCGGAGGTCCTTCGGACGCCGCGTACGCGCGGTACCCATTGGAGTGAGAGTTTTCCTCTGTTCGAGCGGTGTACACCGGAAGTGATCAATCCGTTACCGGTGTTTTCGCTGGTCAGAGAACCAAGGTGGGCAGGGGCGGGGTCGAACCGCCGACCTTCCGCTTTTCAGGCGGACGCTCGTACCGACTGAGCTACCTGCCCAGGACGCGCGTCGGCGCGTCTGGCGGTCCTGACGGGATTTGAACCCGCGGCCTCCACCTTGACAGGGTGGCGAGCACTCCTAACTGCTCCACAGGACCTTGCGTCTCCGAGCTTAGTGGCTTCGGAGGGGTGTCTCGTCCCGGGCGGGCGGCCCGGTTCTTGGCGACGTCCGAGAGCATACGCGATGGCTGTGGACGGCGCCAACTCGTTAAGCGGGGTTGGCGGCAGGGGGGACGGGGAGGATGGGCGGTGACGGAGGGGCGCCGGAAGTCGCCCGTTGGTGACCGTTTTTGTGCCTCATGTGGCCGGGGTTCCTAATGTGGTGGGGTCGGGGCCGTCCTCGGGGGACGGCCGAGAGGTGAAAGGCCGGAAACGCATGGTCGCGAAGCTCCCGGAGCAGGGCGCGGAGGCGGAGGGGTATCAGCGAGGGCTCGGTACCCGGCAGATCCAGATGCTGGCGATCGGCGGGACGATCGGTACGGGGTTGTTCCTCGGGGCCGGGGAGAACATCGCCAAGGCCGGGCCCAGCCTGATCCTGGCGTACGCGGTCGCGGGGCTGATGGTGTTCTTCGTGGTGCGGGCGCTCGGTGAGCTGCTCATGTACCGGCGGGCGGAAGGGGGGTTCGCCGGGTACGCGCGGGAGTTCCTCGGGCCGTTCTGGGGCTACGCGACGACGTGGACGTACTGGATCATCTGGGTCACGACGGGCATGGCGGAGCTGACCGCGGCCGGGAAGTACGTGCAGAAGTGGTGGCCGGGGGTCGAGCAGTGGCAGACGGCGCTGGTGGCGCTGGTGGTCCTGTTCGCGGTGAACCTGATCTCGGTGAAGCTGTTCGGCGAGCTGGAGTTCTGGTTCGCGATGATCAAGGTCGCGGCGATCGTGATGATGATCCTGGTGGGGATCGGGGTGCTGGTCTTCGGGTTCAGCGACGCGGGCGACACCGCTGCGGTGTCGAACCTGTGGTCGCATGGCGGGTTCTTCCCTGAGGGGGTCAGCCCGGCGCTGATGACGCTGCAGATGGTCATGTTCGCCTACCTGGGCGTCGAGCTGGTCGGTGTGACGGCGAGCGAGGCGAAGGATCCGGAGAAGAACATCCCGCGGGCGATCAACGCGCTGCCACTGCGGTTCGCGCTGTTCTACCTGGGGTCGCTGCTGGTGATCCTGTCCGTGGTGCCGTGGACGGCGTTCAAGGGCGGCGCGAGCCCGTTCGTGCTGGCCTTCGACGAGATCGGCATCCCGGGCGGGGGCGACATCGTCAACGTCGTGGTGCTGACGGCGGCGCTGTCGTCGTGCAACGCGGGCGGGCTGTACTCGACGTCCCGGATGCTGCGGACGGCCGGGGTGAACGGGGACGGGCCGAGGGCGCTGGCCGGGTTGAACGGGCGCGGTGTCCCGGTGCTGACCGTGGTGATCTCGGCGCTGGTCATGGGGATCGGCGTGGTGGTCAACGCGGTGGTGCCGGACAAGGCGTTCGAGTACATCACGTCGGTGTCGACGGGCGGGGCCATCCTGGTGTGGACGGTCATCCTGGTCGCGCACATGGTGTACCGGCGGAAGGCGGCGGCGGGGGCGCTGCCGCGGGCGTCCTACCGGATGCCGTGGGCGCCGTATACGAACTGGCTGGTGCTGGCGTTCTTCGTGTTCGTCACGGTGACCATCGCGTGGGAGGCGGACACGCGGATCGCGCTGTACGTCATGACAGGGTGGCTGGTTCTGCTGGTGGCGGGCTGGCCGGTCGTGCGGCGGCGGTCGCGTGAGAGCGCGGACGCGCGGGCGGTGCCGGCCGGGGAGAGCGCGAACGCCTGAGTGCCCGGCGCCACAGGGTGCGATGATGGTGGTCGCGACCCTGGAGGTGCCTGTGACCCGGAACCTCCTGCCCGGCGTGCCGCGCACGATGCTGGAGGTCCGGGTCCGCTGGGTGCTGCTGGTCGTGGTCGGGGTGGCGAACGCGGTCGGCGCGCTGGTGGTGCTGCTGTTCGCGACGTTCGTGGTGCCCGATCCGCCGTTGCGGGACCGGGATCACGTGCATTTCGTCAACGCGGTCGCGTTCTTCAGCTATCCGGTGGTCGCCGGGCCGGTGGCGCTGGTGGCGGGGCTGTGGCTGTGGCGGCCGGTGATCAGTCTCGTCCGGGAGGGCGGGGTGCCCGACCGGCGGCAGGGGCGTGCTGTGCTCCTCGGGCCGCTGACGTTGACGCTGCTCGTGGGCGCCCTGTGGGGGTTCGGCGCGGTCGGATGGGCCGCGCTGGACCTCGTGCTGTTCACCGGACGGCTCGCGGTGAAGACGGGGCTGACGTGCCTGCTCGGCGCGGCGACCACGTGCACGATCGTCTACCTGCTGTCGGAGCGGCTGCTGCGGCCGGCGGCGGCGCTGGTGCTGGCGGCGGAGCGGCCGCGCCGGTTCCGGCTGCCGGGGGTCACGACGCGGGTCATGCTGGCGTGGGCGCTCGGGACGGCGATCCCCGTGTTCGGGCTGATCTGCGTCGCCGTGGCCGCGCTGGCCGCACCGGACATCGGCGCCACCCAGCTCGCCGTCACGATCCTCGGGTTGGGCGGAGCCGCGCTTGTCGTGGGCGTCTATGTCACCTATATGGCGACCCGGGCGATCGCCGATCCGATCAAGTCGGTGCGGACGGGCATGGCGCGGGTCGAGCGGGGCGACCTGCTCGCCGAGGTGGACGTGTACGACGCGAGCGAGGTCGGGCAGCTCCAGGCGGGGTTCAACCACATGGTCGCGGGCCTGCGGGAGCACGAGCGGCTGCGCGATCTGTTCGGACGGCATGTCGGGGAGGAGGTCGCCGGGCTGGCGCTGGAGCGCGGCGACATCAGGCTCGGCGGTGAGACGCGCGAGGTGGCGGTGCTGTTCGTCGACCTCGCCGGGTCCACGCGGCTCGCGGAGACGCGCAGCCCGGACGAGGTGGTGGAGCTCCTCAACACGTTCTTCGGCGTCGTGGTGGCGGTGGTCGCCGGGCACGGCGGTTGGATCAACAAGTTCGAGGGGGACGCGGCGCTCGCGATCTTCGGTGCGCCGGCCGCGCTGGACGACGCGGCGGGCTGCGCGCTCGGCGCGGCGCGGGAGCTCGCGGTGCGGCTGCGCGCGGAGGTCCCGATGCTGGACGCGGGGATCGGCGTGTCGGCGGGCCCGGTCGTCGCCGGGTACATCGGCGCGAAGGAGCGTTTCGAGTACACGGTCGTCGGTGATCCGGTGAACGAGGCCGCGCGGCTCAGTGACCTGGCGAAGCTGTCGCCCGGACGGGTGCTGGGGTCCGCGGCCGTCCTGGACGCGGCCCACCTGGCGGAGGCCGCCGCGTGGGATCGCGGCAAGTCGGTGACGTTGCGTGGGCGCAGCCGTCCGACGCGTCTGGTGGCTCCGAAGCCGTCCGAGGAGGCGGAGTCGGCCAAACAGACGGAGCCCGAGGTGGGCCAGGACGTGCCGCCCGTCCGGCGTAGGAGGTTGCCGCGCCATCCCGCGTTCCGGTTGGGGCGGAAGGTGCTGCTGGGGGCGCTGATCCTGGCGCGGATCGCGAAGGCGGCGCGTCCACCGGGCGGGTGCGCGCCACCGGACGGCGGCGCCGGAAAGTCGACCTAGCCGCCGTCAATACCGCGTTTCTCCCTTCGCGGCCGATCACGGGTGCGTATTGTCACTGTGCGTACATAACCTGCTACCGGCTAGTCACTTCCCTGTCATCGAACCGACCAATGGTGGGAGTGACACCGCCCAGCACTCGTGAGGTGAAGATGCCACGACGGTACGGTCTCGCGCTCGCCGCGGTCGCGACCACGACGACGATCACCGGATCCGTGACGGACGCCGCCGCGGACCCGCACCCCGTCGTCTGGTCGCCGCCCGGCGCTCCCGAACCGCGTCCCCGAACCGTTGCCCATGCCGCCGCCGCACTGAACGCCAAGGTCGCCACCGTCGCGCACCGCGGCGCGTCGGCGTACGCGCCGGAGAACACGCTCGCCGCGTTCCGCCTAGCGAAGACCAAGCACGCGGACGTTTTCGAGCTGGACGTGCAGGAGACCAAGGACCACAAGCTCGTCATCCTGCACGACTCCACGCTGGCGAGGACGACCAACGTCGAGACCGTCTACCCGGGCAAGAAGCCGTGGAAGGTCTCCAGCCTGACGCTCGCCCAGGTCAAGAAGCTCGACGCGGGGTCGTGGTACTCCGCCAAGTACAAGGGCCAGCGCGTGCCCACGCTGGCCGAGACGCTGAGCGCGATGCGCGGCAGCGGCCTCGGGCTGCTGCTGGAGATCAAGAACCCGGCGAGCTACCCCGGCATCGAGGGGCGGATCGCCGCCGAGCTGAAGCGCTCGCCGTCCTGGCTGCGCGCCGACCCGAACGAGCGGCGGCTCGCCGTGCAGTCGTTCGACTGGACGTCGGTCAACCGGTTCCACGCGCTGCTGCCCGCGGTGCCGACCGCGGTGCTCGGCACTCCCGCGGTCGCCGACCTGCCCAAGGTCGCCAAGTACGCAGACCAGGTCAACCCGCCGTACAAGGGGCTGACGGCGTCCTATGTGAAGAAGGTCCACGCGGCGCACATGGACGTGCTCACGTGGACGCTGAACGACCGGGCCTCCGTGCAGAAGGCCGTCAAGCTCGGTGTGGACGGCATCATCTCCAACAAGCCCGACATCGTGTACGGCGTCGTGAGGTCGCGCGAGGCGGTCTGACCCTGCGAGGTCGGACGCGTGAGCTCCCAGGCCCGGCCGGAGGCGACCGGCCGGGACCCGGGCGCCGCGCTCAGGGGACCCGGGCGCCGCGCCTCAGGGAACCGGGGCGGGCGGCGCGTTCCGTAGCCAGTCGCGGGCGCGGGTGATGAGCGCGCGCGCCGCCGGGTTGCGGGGGCCTTCCGCGCGCCAGGCGAGCGCGATGCGGCCGTACAGCTTCGGCCGGACGACCGGCATCGTGTGCAGCCGGTCCGCGTAGGGCTCGGCCGCCGACTCCGGCAGGATCGCCACGCCGAGGCCGAGCGCGGCGAGCTGCGCCAGCACGGTCGGGTCGCCCGCCTCGAAGGCGATGCGCGGGCGGACGCCGGCGGCGGCGCACGCCTCGTCCAGGACGGTGCGCAGGCCGGTGCCCCTCGGCAGGCTGATCAGGTCGCGGCCGCCGAGCGACGCGAGGGCGACGGCCGGGCGCCCGGCCAGCTCGTGGTCCAGTCCGACGGCGGCGTGCAGGGGGTGCTCGACGACGACCTGCGTGTCGAGCCCCTCGGGCTCGGCGCCGCCGAGGCTGAGGAACGCGAGGTCGATGGCGCCGGCGCGCAGCGACGCCGCCAGGGACGCGGAGTCGTCCTGGGTGACGGTGATCTCCACGTTGGGGTGGTCGCGGTGGAACCCGGCCAGGATGCCGGGCAGGTCCAGGGCGCGGCTCCAGTCGATGGTGCCGATCGTGACGCGCCCGCGCAGCAGCCCCGTCAGCTCGTCCACGGTGAGCCGCGCGCCCTGGACGGCCGCGAGCGCCGCCCGCGCGTAGGGCAGGACGGCGGCGCCGACCTCGGTGAGCCGGACGGTCCGCCCGGAGCGGTCGAGCAGGGGCTGGCCGAGCTCGCGTTCGAGCTGCCGGATCTGCGCGCTGACGCCGGGCTGGGCCACGTGCAGCCGGGCGGCGGCCCGGGTGAAACTGGCCTCCTCCGTCACCGCCACGAAGTACTCAAGCTGGCGCAGCTCCATAACGACCGATGCTAACAGCGCGGGCCTCCAGCGCTTCGACTTCTGGTAAGACTGGGACGGCCACGGTCGGCCACGCCCGCGCCGGCGGGCGGGGACCGGCCGTTCCACCATTCCTTTGGGCTTCCTTGGGCGGCCGGTTCCCGTTGCCATGTCCGGGCGCGGTGCGCCGGGTGATTACCTCGCCTGCGGGAGGTCGGGTGTACGGACGGCGCGCATGGTCGATACGGGTGCGGATGACCGTCAGAGCCGGGGCGGTCACCGCCCTGATCTGTGCCGTCCTGACCGTGCTGGTCGTCGCCGGTGTGCACGGCCGGACCGCCGAGCAGCGCCGCGAGCGGGCCGTCTCGGCGGCGCTGCACCTCGCCTACCTGATGCTGAGCGGGCAGGCGCCGCGGGAGCTGACCGCGCCGCACTCGATCGTGCTCCAGGTCCTCGACGCGCGGGGCGACGTGATCGCGGGGACGCCCGGCGTGCGGGACCGGGCGCGGATCGCCTCGTTCGTCCCGGACGCGCACCGCGTGTACGAGAGCAAGGTGCTGTGTCCGCCCGCCGGGCTGCGCGGATGCATGTACGTGCTCGCGTTCCGGGTGTACGAACCGGGCGGCGACAGGGTGGTCTACGCCGCCGCCGAGGCCGTCCCCTGGTACGTCGGCGCCAGCCTCTGCACGTTCCTCGTCAGCCTGTCGCTGCTGGTGGTGATGCTCGTGGCGCTGCGGACGTGGCGGCGGGTGGACCAGACGCTCGCGCCGGTGGACGCGATTCGCGCCGAGCTGATGGAGATCACCGAGCGCCGGTCGGGGCACCGCGTCCCGGTGCCGGACACGCGCGACGAGATCCGGCTGCTCGCCGAGGCGGCGAACGCGACGCTCGACCGCCTCGATGCGGCGCTGGAGCGGCAGCGGGCGTTCACCTCCGACGCCTCCCACGACCTGCGCAGCCCGATCGCGGCCGCGCGGGCGCACCTGGAGGAGGCGCTCATGTACCCGGACGAGGTGGACTGGCCCGCCACCGGCCGCGCGGTCCTCCAGAGCCTCGACCGGCTCCAGGCGATCGTGACCGACCTGCTGGAGCTGGCCCGCCTGGACGCCGGGAAGTGGAAGGAGCCCGAGATCGTCGACCTCGCCGCGCTGGTCACGATCGAGCTGGCGAGGTCGGCCCGGAGCAAGCGGATCGTCACGCACCTCCGGGAGGCCGTGACGGTGCGGGGCGAGCGGCTGCGCCTCATCCGGCTGCTGACGAACCTGCTGGACAACGCCGAGCGGCACGCCGAGTCGCGGATCGACGTGACCGTGCGGGAGGAGGGCGGCGACGCCGTCCTGGAGGTGCTCGACGACGGCGGCGGCATCGCGGTGGGCGACCGGGAGGTCGTGTTCCAGCGGTTCGCCCGGCTCAGGGACGCGCAGGCGCGGGACGCCGGCGGGACGGGGCTCGGGCTGCCGATCGCCCGGGAGATCGCCAAGGCGCACGGCGGTGACCTGACCATCGAGGACAGCGACCGGGGCGCCCGCTTCGTCCTCCGCATCCCCCGCGAGCGGAGGTGACGGCCTGGCCGGGGAAAAGGAGAACCCCGCGTGGACGAGCGCGCGGGGTGGGGGCGGCGGGCCGGAGGCCCGCACGGGCCCGTGCGGGGAGCGGGCCGTGGTGCCTGGTGGACCGGGATCAGCAGGCGGGGTGGACGGGCGCGCCCAGCAGGTGCATCCATCCGCGGACGTCGGACTCCTTCACCCGGCAGCGCACCGGCTCGTAGTCGGCGGCGTCGACGTAGCCGGGGCTGTGGGCGATGACGGAGTCGTACACGAAGGACGAGGCGATGAAGCCGAGGTCGGCGCCGGTCGCGGCGAGCCGCTCCTTCAGGGGGCGGGCCTCCAGCAGCCGGGCGGTGTGGATGACGGGCCAGCCGGCGACGCCCTCGGCGTCCGGCATGACGGGGCCGACGTGCAGCGCGACCCTCAGCTGGATGCGGACGGCCCTGCTGGAGCGGCGGTTGTGGCGGCGCAGCAGCGCCGCGAGCCGCGCGATCATCGGGTCGATGACGGCGGCGGTCGGCACCCCGGGCGGGACGACGATGAGCGCGCCGTCGCCGCGGTCCTCGCGGTGGCAGGCGTCCCACGGCACCCGCGACGCGCGGAAGGCGTCGCGCAGGAACCCGTACATGGCGCTGCGCACCGCGAGGCGGTCGGTGTCGTCGCGGTGCACCGCGTCGCTGAACCCGGCGATGTCGGTGAACAGGATCGAGCAGTTCTGCCCCGCCCAGGACGGCCCCGCGCCCACGGCCGCGGACCCGTGCCGCATCGTGCCGTCCTGCTGGAACGGCTCCGCTCCGGACGCCATCGGGACGGTGTGCTGCGGGACGACCGCGTGGTACGGGGACGCCGCCGGGTGCGGAGGCCAGGTCGCGTCCGAGGACAACTCGGTCGAGTAGGGAGGAAGCCCGGCGTACGGGTTGGACGGGTGCCATGTGTACGGCTGAGCCGTGTACGGGTTGTACGGGTTGGTTGCGTATGGGTTCGTCGTGTGCGGGTTCGTCGTGTGCGGGGGCGCGCCCGCGTACCGCTGCGGCGGTCCGTACTGCGCGGCGGGCCCGTAAGGGTGCATCACGGGATATGAAGGCATGACATACGGGGAAGGCTCGTATGGCGTCGCGGGCAGTACTGTCGCCGACTGGCCCGGCGGCGTGTGCGGCGGTGCCGCGGGGGACGGAAACCCCGGAGCCACGGGCGCCTGCCCCGGAGGGTTTTCGGACACGGACGGCACGCCGTACGCCTGCTCGCTCAGCGGCGCGGACGAAGAGCCGTACGCCTGCCCGGATAGCGGTGCGCCGTACGCCTGCTCGCTCAGCGGTGCGGACGAAGCCCCGTACGCCTGCTCGCTCAGCGGTGCGGACGAAGCCCCGTACGCCTGCCCGGCCAGCGGTGCGCCGTACGCCCGCCCGGACAGCCGCGCGGACGGCACGCCGTAGGTCTGCGCGGGCGGTGCGCCGTTCGCCTGCTCGGTCAGCCGGTCGTACATCTCGCGTTCGAGCACGGCGAGGACGCGCGGCTGGTCGGAGAGGTAGGCGGCGAACTCCTGCGTGCTCATCCGCAGCGCGCGGACGGTGTCCATGGCGACGATGGTGGCCGACCGCTGCCGCAGGAGCAGGGCGGCGCGCTCGCCGATGATGTCGCCGGGACCGCGGAAGGCGATGATCCGCTCGGACCCGTCCCGCTCGACGCAGACCCGGATCCAGCCGGACAGGATGACGAGGACGTGGTCGGCGGTCTGGCCCTCCCGCCACAGCACGTCGCCGATGGGGTACTCGACCTCGTCGGCGGACGCGACGAGCGCGTCCTGCTCGACGGAGGTGAGCGCCTGCCAGAAGCCCCGCTCGGACAGCGCGCCGGAGGCGCCCGGCGTGAGGGCCGCCGGGCTCCCGGAGGCCAGTGCGGCCGGAACGAGCAGGTCAGGGTCGTGCCGGTGCTCGCGGTCGGTCATCGCCGCACCTCCCTCGGGAGGGCGAGGGCGGCGGTGGCCGGGGTCGCGGGGTGGACGTCGAAGGTCGGGGGACGGTACTGCGCTGCTGGCATCATGTCGGGACCCCATGCTTCCGATCGCGGCTCCGGGATGCCCGGCGACGGGCCGCCGCGCCTTCGCGACGGCCGCGTCCACCGGCGGCCGAAAGCCGCATCACCTATAGCCCGCACCGCGTGATCGCGGTTAGACTGGGTGAGTCCGCAGGGTACGTTTCACCAGGTCAATCCCGGTTTCTCTGCGTTTTCGCAGGAGAGTTCGACGAAAAGCCTGGCGCGCGCGCCCCACGGGCCTCTGGGAGTCGCTCTCCGCTTTTCGCTGATCCGCATGGCTCGCAACCGGTGACCGGCGGAAGGTGGGGGCGACTCTATTTCATTTTCGGTACTGCCGAAATCGTCCTTCTGCGGTGTGCCCTCCCGTGCGCTCCCCGTCGGCCGGTGCCTCGCAGGCGGCGGATGCGGTGCTCGCCTTCCCCCGGTCACCCTCCGTTCGGAGAACTTTCGCTTACGAGCTAGCAGGACGTCCTATTGCATCGTGGAGCCTGCTAATCTGCTACCAAGCACGCTACAACATAGTTTGCCGACATGCAGCACGCTGCCAGCTCTGGATGTGATTTCCGGCGACGTGACGGGGGGTCCGGCCCGATGGCCGAGGTCCGGGACGCGAGAAGCATGACGAAGTGGCGTCATGTATCCCGTCAGGTCGCCGACTGCCAGGTGGCAGATCTGCTGATGGCACCGACCGCACAGGGTGAGCGATCGTCATGACGAACGACCAGGGTCCCATCGTCCAGAGCGCCCTGCTGCGCGCCGAGCTCGTCCGCCTCCGCAAGGAGAAGGGGATGACGCAGGAACAGGTGGTCAGGAAGCTCGAATGGTCGCCGTCGAAGCTCATCCGGGTGGAGGGCGGCAAGAACTCGATCACCCGCGTCGACCTCCAGGCGCTGCTCTCGATCTATGGCGTCACGTCCGAGAGCCGGCAGGAGCGGTTGCAGGCCCTGGCCAGGGGCGCGCGCGAGCCCGCCTGGTGGAACGCCTACCGGGGCGAGTTCGACGACTCGTTCCTCACCTTCGTCGGGTACGCCGCGGGCGCCGCGTTCATCCGCCACTTCCACGGGACGGTCGTCCCAGGCCTCCTCCAGACGGCCGAGTACGCGCAGGTCCTGTCCACGGGCATGGTGTCGCCGCAGCAGCAGGCGTTCGGGGTGAAGCTCCGCCTCCAGCGGCAGAAGGAGCTCGCCAAGCGGGAGAACCCGCCGCGCCAGTACTACATCATCGACGAGGCCGTGGTCCGCCGCCACGTGGGCATCAAGGTCGACCCGGCGATCATGCCCAACCAGCTCCGGCACATCGCCGACACCGTCGAGCAGAGCGACTCGCTGACCGTCCGCGTCATCCCGTTCAGCGTGGGCGCGCACCTCGGCATCCACGGCCCGTTCACGGTGCTGGAGTTCGAGGGCGGCCTGAACGACGTCCTCTACCTGGAGGGACGTCCCGGCGCCAACATCCTGATCACCGGTGACGACGAGCGGACCGCCGAGTACCGCGACAGCTTCGAGATCCTCCTGGACGAGGCGCTGCCCGCGGAGGAGTCGCTCGCGCTGATCCGGCAGGCCGCCGAGGACCTGATGGCCTGACCCGCTCCCCCGGGCGGGAGCCCCGGGGCCCGCGGGTCGTCCCCGGGAGCCGTGCCGGCTCCCGCCCGAACCCGTATCCGACCGGAGGTGACAGCCGTATCGGGCATCCCTAAGGCGCGTGGCCTTCATAGCACGCAACGTGATCTTGTGTTCCCGTGTAGGCGGAATTGCTGGAACCGTTTACACTCGTGATCGGGAATTCATCCACAAGGTCGTGGTTTGTTGTGCCCTGCTTGGCTCTCGTCCGGCGGGTGTTCTTGCCCGATCGGCTGGCAAGACGGCACCCGCCGGCAATGGATGGAGGGTTGCCGGATGGTTCATCGGTCGAATCGGGGGTCCGCGCTGAAGTGGCGCAAGGCAAGTGCGAGCGAGCCGGGGGATGACTGCGTGGAGGTCGCGGCGACCGGCCCGTCGGTGCTGGTCCGGGACTCGCACGACAGGTCGGGGGGCATGCTGGCCCTCGACGGCGTCCAATGGCGGACGCTCGTGAACGCCATCCGGAACGGCGAGCTGGACGGCCGCTGAGTCTTCCGGCTCAGCTTTCCCATCCGTCCGGGAATTGTCGAATGCCACAGTGGTGGGCGGCATTTTCCGGCGACTTCTGACAAGGGCGCGACAGGAGCCCCGTCAAGCCCGCCGCGGTCCCCGCCGGCCCGCGGCGGGCCGCACCGGGCCTGCACCAGGCCCCGTGCGTGGTCGGGGGGCCGTGCCCGCTGCGGTATCCCGGCCCACGTCCTAGCCTGGTGACGTGGTCGATCACGCTCGCCGGCTGGACGCCGCGCTACCCGGGATGTTCCGCACCGGCCTCACCGCGCGGACGGCCTACTCCTCGGACGCCTCCATCTACCGGAAGGTCCCGGTCGCCGTCGCGGAGCCGCGCTCGGCGGAGGACGTCGCGCGGATCCTGGAGGTCGCGGGGGAGGAGGGCCTCCCGGTCACGATGCGCGGCGGCGGGACGTCCATCGCGGGCAACTCGATCGGCGCCGGGATCGTCGTCGACACCTCGCGGCACATGGACCGCATCCGCTCGATCGATCCCGTGGCGCGCACCGCGGTGGTCGAGCCGGGCGTGGTGCTGGACGACCTGCGCGCCGCCGCGGCCCCGCACGGCCTGACGTTCGGCCCCGACCCGTCCAGCCACTCGCGCTGCACCCTCGGCGGGATGATCGGCAACAACGCGTGCGGGTCGCACAGCGTGGCCTGGGGGATCACGTCCGCGAACGTCGAGGGCCTGCGGCTGCTGCTGCCCGGCGGCCGCGAGCTCGCCGCCCGCGCGGGGACGTCCGGCGACGCGGTCGTCAACGCCGAGCTGGCGAGGCTCCGCGACGCGCACCTGGCGCCGCTGCGGACGGAGCTGGGCCGGTTCAGCCGCCAGGTGTCGGGCTACGGCCTGCACCATCTGCTGCCCGAGAACGGTTTCGACGTGGCGAAGGCGCTCGTCGGCGCGGAGGGGACGTGCGGCGTCGTCACGGAGGCGACCGTCCGGCTCGTCCCGGTTCCGAAGGCGCGCGCGCTCGCCGTGCTCGGCTTCCCGGACGTCTTCGTCGCCGCGGAGGTCGCGCCGTTCGCCGCGCGTGCGGGTGCGCTGACGGTCGAGGGAATGGCGTCCGACCTGCTCACCGCGCTGCGGAGCCAGCCGGGCCGGGCCGATGCGGGCGCCGATCTGCCGCCCGGCGGCGGCTGGCTGTACTGCGAGGTCGGCGGGGACACCGTCGCCGAGGCGCGCGGCGCGGCGCACGCGCTCGCCGAGATCGTCCGCGAGCGGGTCCCGGGGACGGCGTCCGTTGTCGTCGCCGACCCGGCGCGGACGCGGGCGCTGTGGTGGATCCGCGAGGCCGGCGCGGGCATCGTCACGCGGCTGCCCGACGGCGGCGAGGCGTGGGCGGGCTGGGAGGACTCGGCGGTCCCGCCCGCGCGGCTCGCCGGATACCTGCGGGAGCTGTACGGGCTGATGCGCGAGCACGGCCTGCGCGGCGTCCCGTACGGGCACTTCGGGGAGGGCTGCCTGCACCTCCGCCTCGACTTCGGGCTGGACGAGCCGCGCGGCGTCGCCGGGTACCGGGCCTTCGTCGAGGACGCCGCCCGCCTCGTCGTGTCCCACGGCGGGACGGTGTCCGGCGAGCACGGCGACGGCCGCGCCCGTTCGGAGCTGCTCGCCGCGATGTACTCGCCGGAGCTGCTGCGGGCGTTCGCCGCGTTCAAGGCCGTGTTCGACCCGGAACGCCGCCTCAACCCCGGCGTCATCGTGGACCCGGCCCCGCTGGACGCCGATCTCCGCCCGGGCCCCGGCCGCGACGCGCTGCTCCGCTCAGACGGCGGCGCCCAACCCGCGACCCCCGGCCGCGACGCCTTCCTCCGCTCGGACGGCGGCGCCCGCCCCGCGACGCCCGGCCGCGACGCCCTCCTCCACTCGGACGGTGGCGCCCGCCGCGCGACCCCCGGCCGCCACGCGCTGCTTCGCTCGGACGGTCGCGCCCGCCCCGCGACGCCCGGCCGCGACGCGCTGCCGGTGACGGCTGTCCATGCGCTGACCAGGGACGGCGGGTCGTTCGCGGCGGCCGTCCACCGCTGCGTCGGCGTCGGCGCGTGCCGCAACCTGGACACCGGGTCGATGTGCCCGTCGTTCAAGGTGACGCGGGACGAGGTGCACTCGACCCGCGGCCGGGCCCGCGTGCTGGCGGAGATGCTGCGCGGCGAGTCGATCCCGGACGGCTGGCGCTCGCGGGAGGCCGCGGAGGCGCTGGACCTGTGCCTGTCCTGCAAGGCGTGCGCGAGCGACTGCCCGGTGAACGTCGACATGGCGACCTACAAGGCGGAGTTCCTGTACCGCCACTACGCCGGGCGCCGCCGTCCGATGGCGCACTACTCGATGGGCTGGCTGCCGCTGTGGTCGCGGCTCGTGACGGCCGTGCCGGGGACGTCCCGCCTGGTGAACGCCGCGCTGGCCCGCCGTCCGGTCGCCGCGGCGGTGAAGCGGGCGGCGGGCGTCGAGCCGCGCCGCGCGATGGTCCGGTTCGCGGAGCAGACGCTGCGCGGATGGTTCCGGACGGCGCACGGCGGCCCGAAGGCGGCGGGGCCCGCGGGCACGGTGGTGCTCTGGCCCGACACGTTCACCGAGCACCACGAGCCCGAGGCCGGGCGGGCGGCGGTCGAGGTGCTGGAGGCCCTCGGCTACCGCGTCCTGATCCCGCCGGGCCGCGTCTGCTGCGGGCTGACCTGGCACTCCACCGGCCAGCTCGGTGTCACCCGGCGCGTCCTGGAGCACACGCTCGGCGTGCTCGCGCCGGCCCTCGACGCGGGCCTGCCGGTCGTCGGGCTGGAACCGTCCTGCACGGTGATGCTGCGCGACGAGGCGCCCGAGCTGCTCCCGGACGATCCGCGCGCGAAGCGGCTCGCGGACGCCACCGTCACCCTCGCCGAGCTGGTCGACCGGCACGACGGCGCGTGGCCGTTCGAGCGGCTGGACTCCGCCGCCGTCGCGCAGGTGCATTGCCACCAGGAGGCCAAGGGCTCCTACGCGCCCGATCTCGCCGTCCTGCGCAGGCTCGGCGTGGACACCGATGTCGTCGGCGCCGGCTGCTGCGGCCTCGCCGGGAACTTCGGCTTCGAGCCCGGCCACTGGGACGTCTCGCAGGCGTGCGCCGAGCGCGAGCTGTACCCGAAGGTGCGCGCGGCGGACGGCGCGATGGTCCTCGCCGACGGCTTCTCCTGCCGGACGCAGGTCGCGCAGGGCACCGGCCGCCGCGCCCTCCACCTCGCGGAGGTCCTCCGGAAGGCGCTCCCGAAGGCCTGACGCGCCGCGACCGCGGTGGCGGTCCGTTCGGGGCGGGCGGACGAACCCTGAGCCGACCCTGAGCGGACCCTGAACCATCCCTGATCACCCTGTCGCGGGATGTATCGCCGTCCTAGCGTGATGATCACGATCCTCCGCCGGAAGGACAGCTCATCATGCTGCGAAAGCACAGGCAGGCCGCCTGGGGCGCGACCGTCGCGGCGGGCCTCGCGCTCGGTGCCGTGGCCGTCCCGTCCACTCCGGGATCCGCGGAGGCGGCGCCCGACCCGGCGTCCGGCCGAACGTCCATGTCGGTCGGCGCCCGCGGGCCGATCGCGTGGACGGCCTGCGGCCCGGACCGCAAGGCCGAGTGCGCCACACTGCGGCTCCCCGTCGACTGGGCGCATCCGGAGGGGGAGACGTTCGGGCTCGCCATCGCCCGCCGCAAGGCCCTCGACCGCAAGGCCCGCGTCGGCACGCTCGTGTTCGGGCCCGGCGGCCCCGGCGACTCGGGTGTGAAGCGGGTGACCGAGCTCAAGGGCGGCATCGACCGGTTCAGCGACCGGCTCCGGCAGCGCTTCGACATCGTCAGCTTCGATCCGCGCGGGGTCGGCGAGAGCAACCCGGTCACGTGCTCCGCGGCCCTGCTCGACGCGCGCCCGTCACCGGTGATCACCAGCGCGGCGGAGTTCGACGCCACCCTCGCCTACAACGCGCGGCTGCGGGACGACTGCCGCGCGCGCACCGGCCCGGTCTACGACCACGCCGACACGCTCAGCACCGTCCGGGACGTGGACGCGATCCGCGCCGCGCTCGGCGAGCCGAAGCTGACCTTCCACGGCAGCTCGTACGGCACGCTGCTCGGCCAGATGTACGCCGAGACGTACCCGAGGCGGATCCGCGCCATGGTGCTGGAGAGCGTCACCGACCACAGCGTCCGCCGGACCGGGCGGTTCCTCGACACCGAGATCGGCGCGGCGCAGGACTCGTTCGAGCAATTCGCGGCCTGGTGCGACCGCACGGCGTCCTGCGCCCTGCACGGCAGGGACGTGCACGCCGTCTGGAGCGACCTGCGCGCCCGCGCCGCCCGCGGCGAGCTGGCCGACCCGAGCGCGCCCGGCGCGGCGATCCCGGAGTTCGGCCTGGTCCTGATGGCCTACAAGGCCTTCTATGACCCGGACTGGGCGGGCCTCGCGCAGAAGCTCGCGGCCCTCGCGGCGAGCAAGCCGCTGAAGCGCACCTCGTCCCGGACGGCACCGGTCACGCCCACCCCACCGGCGGAAGTCACGGGCAAGGACAACTTCACCGCGCAGTTCTGCTCCGACTGGAGCCTCCCGGTGCGGAACTACGCGGAGTTCGCCGCGCACATGCGGCGCCTTGAGAGGATCGCGCCGGACATGGCGCACGCCCGTCCGCTGATGGCCGTGTCCGTGTGCCTGGGCTGGCCGCGGCCCGTCCGCAACCCGCAGCACCGGCTGGACGTGCGCGGCAGCGCGCCGATCCTGCTCGCGAACTCGGTGCACGACCCCGCCACGCCGTACGTGTGGGCGCGCAGCGTTGCCCGGCAGCTCGGCCGGACGGGCACGCTCCTCACCTACGCGGGCGCGGGCCACGGCTCCTACAACAGCGGGTCCTGCATGCGGGACACGATCGACGCCTACCTGATCTCGCTCGAAGTCCCGGCGCGCGGCACCACCTGCCCCGCCACCTGACCGGTCGCCGTTCCCGCCCCGCGCGGCGGCGGGGAAGGCCGATGCCCGGACCGGGGCCCGGACATCGGCCTTCCCTTCCGGCAGATTCAGGACGTCCTGAACTCGTCGGCGTGGGCCACGGCCCATTCGCGGAACGTGCGAGGCGAGCGCCCGGTCACGTCCCGCACCGTGGAGCGGACGACCGACTCGTCGAGCGAGCCGCCGACGTAGAAGTCGAAGAACGCGTCGACGTACTCGGCGGGCATGGACGCGGTCATCTCCGCGCGGGCCTCGTCGTCCGGCTGGACCTCGAAGCGCAGGTCGCGGCCCAGCACCTCGCCGAGGACGCGGACCTGGTCGGCGGGCAGCAGCGACTCAGGCCCGGTCGGGTAGTACACCTTGCCCTCGTGGTCGTCCTCCCGCAGGGCCACCGCCGCGACGGCCGCGATGTCGAACGGGTCGACCGCCGCGGCGCGGACGCCGGCGAAGGGCAGCCGCAGCGTGTTCCCGGCGCGGAGCTTCGGCAGCCAGCGCAGCGCGTTGGAGAAGAACGCGGTGGGGCGCAGGATCGTCCAGGGCAGCCCCGAGTCGTGGACCGCGCGCTCGGTGAGGATCATGTACCGGCTCACCGCGTTGCCGAGGTCACCGCTCCCCGCCGACCCGCCCGTGACCTGGACGACGCGCTCCACGCCCGCGCGCCGGGCCTCGTCCAGGACGCCCGGCATGTCGCGGTAGCCGGGCAGCAGGAAGACCCCGCGGACGCCCACGAGCGCCGGGGCCAGTGACGCGGGATCGTCCAGGTCGCCGGTCACGTACTCGACCCCCGGGACCTCCGTCGCGGGCGGCTTGCGGACGAGGGCCCGCACCGGTTCGTCCGCCGTGGCCAGGATGCGGACCAGTTCTGAGCCGATGTTGCCGGTGGCGCCGGTGACCAGGAGCATGCGATGTCCTTCCGGACGAGTCGGGGGGCTTGCAGGGGGCGTGCGGCTTACCAGGGGAGGGGGCGGCCGTCCCGGAAGAATCCTCCGGTCGGGCCGTCGTCGGGCAGGGTCGCGGCCCAGACCACGCTGGCCGCGCCGTCGGCCACCGGACGGCCGCCGGGACCGCCCATGTCGGTCGCGACCCAGCCGGGGCAGACCGCGTTGACGAGGACGCCCTCGGCGCGCAGCTCGGCGGCGAGCATCCGCGTCAGCGCGTTGAGCGCGACCTTGGAGACCGTGTAGGCGGGGGTGCCGCCGCCCAGGTTCGTCAGCGACGCGGCCTCGCTGGAGACGTTGACGACGCGGGGGTGGTCGCTGCGGCGGAGCGCGGGCAGCAGCGCCTGGGTCAGGCGCCACGCGCCGTAGAGGTTGGTCTCGGCCGCCTCGCGGACGACGCCGAGGTCCGCCGTCACCGCGCGCTGCCAGGTGTCGTAGGTGATCGCGGCGTTGTTGACCAGGACGTCCAGCCGCTCGATGCCGGCGGCGGCGCGCTCGATGTCCGCCTCGGACGTCACGTCCAGCCGGACCGGCCGCGCGCCGACGCGCCGTGCCGCCTCCTCGGCGGCCTCCGGCCGGCGGGCGCCGAGGAGCACCTCGTGGCCGCGCGCCGCGAGCTGCCGGCACACCTCCAGCCCGATGCCCCGGTTGGCCCCCGTCACCAGCGTGACCGTCACGTCGCGCTCCTCCCCGTCGCCCGCTCCGGACGGGGAGCCCGTCCTCCGCCCGGCCACCAGAATGATCGCGCCCGCTCGCCGCGCCCGTCCAATACCGGCCGTGATAGCCGCCCGTTATCGGCTAATGACCGGCCCCACCTCCGGCGGAAAAGCCGAACGGCGGCGTGTCGCCCTCAAACGAGGTCCAGTAGGGCGACACGCCGCCGTCATCGTGCGGGAGGCGGTGGATGGCTCAGGCGGCGCAGTTTCCCTGGACGGGCTTCCCGGCGAACCGGTCGGTAAGGAAGGCGACCGCGTCCGGCTCGCTCTGCAAGGCGGCGAGGACGTGTTCAGCGAGCGTGTACTGCTTCCAGGTCACGTTCGCGCCCTTGGCGCACCACGCCTTGTGGAGGGCGTCGGCCTGCTGGAACGGGATGATCTCGTCGAGCAGCCCCTGCCCCTGGAACACGGGGACGCTCGGCGCCGTGGAGCCGAGCTTGTTGGCGTCCAGCGCGGACTGCCACGCCGCCGTCTCCAGCGGGTTGCTCGTCGTGTAGTCGCCGATCCTCTTGAACGCGGTGTCGATCAGCGTTGAGACGCCGTCGAAGCTCAGCAGGCAGACGTTCTGCGCCTTCTTGAGCAGCTCGCGGCCCCGGTCGTTGAGGTATTTGGCGAGGTCCAGCTCCGGGTAGGCGGTGTCGTAGCCGACCGCGGCCATGAACATCAGCGCGACGAACGGCGAGCCGTCCAGGCCGGCGGCGACGGCGCGGAGGTCCGCCGGGACGCCGCCCGCGACGGCGCCCTTGAGCTGGAGCTCGGGCGCGTAGGACTTCGCCAGCTCCGCCGCCCAGCCCGCCGACGTCCCGCCCTGCGAGTAGCCCCAGACCGCGACCGGCCCGTCGCCGAGCCCGGCGGCGGGTAGCCGCTGCGCGGCCCGTGCCATGTCGAGGACGGCCTTGCCCTGCGACCTGCCGACCTCGTAGGTGTGCTGGCCCGGCGTCCCGAGCCCCTCCATGTCGGTGATCGTGACGGCCCAGCCCCGGCTGAGCGCGTCGGCGATGAACAGCTCCTCGTAGTCGTATCCCTGCGTCAGCGTGTAGGACGGGGCGCACGAGTCGCCGAGCCCGCGCGTCCCGACGGCGTAGGAGACGAGCGGCCGCCTGCCGGGGCCCGTCCACGCCGCGGTCGGGACGAGCACCGTGCCCGACACCGCGATCGGCGCGCCCTTGACGGATTCCGACCGGTAGAGGACCTGCCACGACTTGACGCCGCCGTAGGGCGCCTTGCTGAACGGGTCGACGGTGAAGACCGCCTCCCGCGACCGGATGACGTCCCCTGGGCTGCCCGCGGGGAGCGGCGAGGGCGGCGTGTAGAACGGATCCTCGGCGGGAGGCGCGGCGGCGTGCGGAGCGGCCTGCGGCGCGGCGTGCGCGGTCCCTTGCAGGGCGGTCGCGGTCATGGCGGCCCCGAGGCAGGAGGCCAGCGCGGTGCGCAGGATCCGGCGGACTCTGGTGTGCATCGGCCCGGAAACCCTTCGGTCGTCCCCCGTACCGTCCCGGTGACGGCTCCCCGACCCTAAAGTAATTAGACACTTATTCCAATGAGCTCCGCGGCGCAAGCAGCGCGCCCGTTTTGTCCGGTGCTGACAAGGCGGGGGAGAAGTTACGCTTCGCCAGGTGGATGCACATCTGCGGGACCTGCGGTACTTCGTCGCGATCGCCGAGGAGCTCAGCTTCACCCGCGCCGCCGCGCGGCTCTTCGTGTCCCAGCCCGCGCTCAGCAAGCAGCTCAAGCAGCTGGAGGAGCAGCTCCGCGTCCGCCTCGTCGACCGCGACCGCCGCGCCGTCGCGCTCACCGCCGCGGGCCGGGCCCTGCTCCCCGCCGCCCGGGAGATCCTCTGCGCGTGGGACGAGGCGCAGCGCGCCGTCAGCGACGCCGCCGCGACCGAGGCGTCCGTCCTGACGGTCGGCCTGTCCACGAGCGTCGGGCGCGGGCTGCTCGCGGACATGCGCGCCCGGTTCGCCGAACGCCGCCCCGCCTGGAGCATCCGGTTCCGCCAGGTCGACTGGGACGACCCGACCGCCGGGCTCGCCGACCGCGCGGTCGACGTCGCCTTCGTCTGGCTGCCGATCCCGCGGCAGGACGCGTTCACCGTCCAGGTCGTCGCCGAGGAGCCGCGCAGCGTGGCGCTCCGCGACGACCACCCCCTCGCCGGACGCGAGACCGTCGCGTTCCGCGAGCTGCTGGACGAGCCGTTCCTCGCTCTCCCCGAGGCCGCCGGACCGCTCCGCGACTTCTGGCTCGCCCTGGACCAGCGCGGCGGGCACCCGGTGAACATCGGCGCCACGGTCGCGAACGCCGACGAGACGTTCGCCGCCCTGGAGAACGGCAGCGGCATCGTGCTGATGGCCTCGGGCAACGCCGCCATCTACCGGCGTCCGGGCATCGCCGCCGTCCCCGTCACCGGGCTGCCGCCGAGCCGCCTCGCGCTCGCGTGGCGCGCCGGCGACCACCGCACCGCGATCCGCGACCTGCTCTGCACGCTGCTGCCCGACCCGCGCTGCGAGCCCGCCACCACCTGACGGCGGACGGCCGCGACGCGACCTGACGGCGGACGCTACCGGACGTTCCGCGGCCGGAACTGGACGCTGACGCGCGGACCGGCCGCACGGGTGCTCTTCGGGATCGCGTGCTCCCAGGTCCGCTGGCAGCTCCCGCCCATCACGATGAGATCGCCGTGGCCGAGCTCGTGCCGGATCGTCTCGCCGCTCCCGCCGCCGTTCGGCCGCAGGAGCAGCGAGCGCGGCGACCCGACGGACAGGATCGCGACCATCGTGTCCTCCGTGGCGCCCCGCCCGATCCGGTCGCCGTGCCACGCCACGCTGTCGCGGCCGTCCCGGTACAGGCACAGCCCGGCGGTGACGAACGGCTCGCCCAGCTCCCCGGCGTAGTGCTCGTTCAGCGCCGCCCTCGCCTCGTCCAGGACGGGGTCGGGCAGCGCGTCGCCCTCCCGGTAGAACGCCAGCAGGCGCGGCACGTCCACGACCCTGTCGTACATGCGCCGGCTCTCCGCCCGCCACGGCACCGCGGTGAGGAGCCGCTCGAACAGCTCGTCCGCCCCCGGAAGCCAGCCCGGCAGGACGTCGATCCACGCGCCGTGGGCCAGCCGCGTCCGCCGCACGGCGTCGAGCGGACGGGGACCTGTCCCGTCGCCGAAGTCGAGCAGCGAGCCTTGGAACGCGCCAGTCATGCCCCCAATGTACCGCCGGAGTCAAACACGTGTTCGATCACCGCGAGTAGGTCGCCGAGCAGAAGACGCTGACCGTCGAGTTCTTCTCGACCACCGGCTTGTTGTCCACGAGGATCCGGCACCCGAGCGGCGCGCCGAACGTCTTGGTGTAGGCGTTCAGGGTCAGCGGGACCGGGTTTCCCGTGGGCGCGGGCACCGGGAACTCCTTGTGCCAGGGCAGCTTCGCGTCCTTGAACTGCACCGCCTTGACCGTCGCCGGGTCGATGTAGGACCCCTGCGCCTTGCCCGTCCCGGTCAGCTCGTACCGGATCCGATGGGTGATGCCGGTATCGGCCTTGCCCAGGTTCCCGACGCGCTGGAACACGCGCCCGGCGAGGGCGGGCAGCATCTGCCGCGGATCCTTGTCCTTCTCGCCCCGGTTCAGCACCAGCTTGACCGTCAGCGCCCCGCGCCGCGCCTGGAGCTCGAACTCCGACTCGTCCGACCCGATCGTGGAGAAGTCGAACCAGCTCTCGTCCGCCCCCTGGACGACGTCGGCGGTGAACACCGACCGCTTCTCGTCGCTCGCCAGCCGCCGCTTGTGGTCCTCGGCGTCCCGCTCGAAAGCGATCTTCGCGGCCTCGGCCGTCGTCTGGAGGTCCATCGCCAGCTCGTCCCCGAGCGTGTACAGGCAGGAAACGGCGTTGCTCCCGTCGTCGGCGCGCTTGAGCGTCGACGCGGACATCCGGTTGTGGCCGAACTCCGCGTAGTCGGCCTCGGTGAGCAGACCGCACATCTTCTCCGTCAGCCGGCCGTTCTCGGGCTGCGGCCAGCCCCCGGCGGGTGCCGCCACGGTCTTGCCCGAACCACCGCCGTCGCCGCCGCCGCCCGTCCCGCCGTCGCCGCCGCACCCCGCGACCGCGAGCGCCACGAACCCGGCCACCGCGAGCGCGCCGAACCCTCGTCCCTCGTTCACGACGGCGACCCTAGGGCCCCGCTGTCACGAGAACCTCACGAATCCCGAAATGGCTCCTCGATGGTGATGTCCAGCTCAGCAGCCAGACTGGCCAACAGACCTGGCGCGTCCCCGGCGGCCACGATGACACCGCGAAGGCTCCGCACCCCGCCCACCCCTCGAAGATCGCACCCAGAGAACCGAGCCCCCTCCATTGCCGCCCCGCTGAACTGCACCCCGCTGAGCCGACAGTTCTCGAACCGGACGCCGCGCAGGTCCGCGCTCTGGAACGACGCGCCCTCCAGATTGCAGTCGCGGAAGACGACCCGCTTCAACGTGCTGAACCGGAACCCCGCCAGATCCGCTCGGCACCCCTCGAACACCATGTCCTGGAACGCGCAGTCGGTGAACGCGGCCCCGGTCATGCGCGACCCGCTGAAGGTCGTTGTGAACGTCCGCCCGTTGGCGAGCCTCACATTCGCCAGGTCGCAGCGGCTGAAGGCGCAGTCGGCGAAGCCCGCCCGCTCCAGCGCCGCCGCGGCCAGCCGCGTCCCGTCGAGGACGCACCGCTCGAAGTCGACGTCCTGCGCGTCCCGCCCTTGAAGGTCGAGCGCCCCGAAACGCAACTCGCGGTACATCGCGTCATCGACCAGGTCGTGCTCGGGCAGCTCGGCCGGCCCCAGATCGGCGGGCAGCCTCGGCTTCTTGGGAGCTTTCTGGACGGTTCTCGAAGGCATGGACGCGACCGTACCGTCCGAGGCACCCCCTACCGTTCCCCAATGACGGACGCCCTTCCGCGTCAGGCCAAGGCTCTGATCTGTGTACGCGCACTCAACCAGCTCGGCGCCTACACACTGCCGTTCCTAGCCGTCCTCGCGCCGCCCGGCCAGGTGCCTCTGACGCTCGCGACGTTCGGCCTCGCGGCCCTCGCATCCCGCTTCGCGGGCGCCCTCCTCCTCGACGGACTCCCGCCCCGCACCGTGATCGTCCTCGGCCTGGCGGCGACGGGGACGTCCCTGCTCCTCCTGTCCGCGGCCGAAGGCTCCGTCCCGCTGCTCTGCGCCGTCGTGCTCGTCGGGTTGGCCTTCGAGATCTACGAACCCGCGACGCAGGAGGCTCTGGCCGCCACGACTCCCTCCGCCGCCCACGGCCGCGTCTACAACCTGCTCGGAACGTCCCTGGTAGCCGCCGGAGCCCTCGCCGGCCTGCTCGCCGCCGTGCTTCTCCCGCTGGGCGTCCGCGGGCTGATCGTCGCCGACGCGCTGACCTGCTTCCTGGCGGCGGCCGTGGCCATCACGCTCCTGGACGGAACGCGGGCCCGCCGACCCGTCCCGCCCGGACGCTGGCGGCCACCACGCACGCTCCTCCGCCTCACCGCGGCCGCGACCGCCTTCGCCTACGGCTCCCTGGCCGTGCTGATGTTCATCCCGCTCGTCCTGCTGCAACGCGGAGCGCCGCCGTGGCTCCCTGGCCTCACGCTGACCGCCGCCGCGCTCCTCGCTCCGCTCACCGGCCACATCGGCCGCCGCATCCCGGACGGCCTCGGCCACACCCGCATCCTCGCCGTCGGGACGGTCGTGCTCGGCGGATCGGCCTTCGCCATGTACGCCGTCCGGTCCCTCCCGCTGACGATCGCGGCCTACCTCACCTGGGCCGCCGTCGACAGCGTCCTCCAGGGACGCTGGCCCGCGATGATCGCCGGGCTGGCGCCGGAACCCGACCGTCCCCGCTGGTTCGCGGTCCACGGCTCGTCCTGGGGCGTGGCCCAGCCCGCCGTCCCGGCCCTCGCCGCCCTCGCCGGCGGGACGGCCGCCGCCGCGCTCCTGACCGGAGCCGCCGCGTTCCTGCTCGTCCCGCTCGCCCTCGGCTTCCACCGCCGCGACCCGCCCGAACCGGCGCTTGACTCTGACACCGGTGTGAACCTTTACCCTCCTACGCCATGACGACTGAAACGACCCGGCGGCGGGCCTCGATCATCCACGGCTACGGCGCCTCTCCCCAGGATCACTGGTTCGGGTGGCTGGCCGGACGGCTCGAAGCGGAGGGCGTCCACGCCACGGTCCCGGCCCTCCCGGACTCGCAGGATCCGGATCCCGCGCGGTGGGCGGACGCCCTGCGCGCCGCCGTGGGAACGCCCGACGAGAACTCGATGATCATCGCGCACAGTCTGGGGTGCCTGACCGTCCTGCGCTACCTGCGCTCGCTGCCGGATTCATGGCACCTTGGTGCGCTCGTCCTGGTCGCCGGGTTCGTCGACCGCCTGCCCGCGCTGCCGGAGCTGGACTCCTACATCGGTAACGGCTGCGACGTGGAGCGGCTCGGTGACCATGTCGGACGGCTCACGGTCATCCGATCGGACGCCGACCCCTACGTCCCGACCGGCCACACGGATCGTCTCGCCACGTTGCTCGGGACTTCCGCTCAGATCGTCCGCGGAGCGGGTCACTTCCTCGCGTCCGAGGGCGTCACTTCGCTGCCGGAGGTTCTTGAGGCACTGCCCGTGTCAGCAACCTTGGGTGTGAAGCAGCCGCATCACGAAGCGGGGTGACCGTTCGGGAGGGCGGGGACCGGGTCAGTACTCGGCGAGAAGGTCCTTGAGGAAGTCGATCGTGCGGGCCGGCTGGTACGCGCGGATGCCGAGCAGGTCCATGATGTGCTGGTACTGCGCGGTCTCCCGCTTCTCCGCGTACCGGGCGCCGGTGAGGTGCTCCAGGTACACCACGTCGTCGAGGTCGTGCTCCGCGAGCCGGACGATCGTGACCGGGCCGCTCAGCGGCAGCCGCGCGGCCTCCTCGTACGGCAGGACCTGCACCTTGACGTTCGCCCGCTCGGTCGCCATCGCGATCAGGTGCTCCAGCTGGCCGCGCATCGTGACCGGGCCGCCGATCGGGCGGCGCACCGCCGCCTCGTCGATCACCGCCCACAGCGTCGCCGGGGCGACCGGCCGGGCCAGCAGCTCCTGCCGGATCATCCGCACCGCGAGCCGCCGGTCGAGATCGTCCCCCGTGCCGTGCTCCAGCGCGATGACGGCTCGCGCATAGTCGGGCGTCTGGAGTAAGCCCGGGATGTACTGCACCTCGTACGAGCGGATCGACGTCGCGGACTGCTCCAGGCCCAGGTACTGCTCGAACCAGCCGGGGACGACGTCGCCGTAGGCCTGCCACCAGCCCGGCTTCTTCGCGTCCCGGACGAGGTTCAGCAGGGTCTCGCGCTCCTTGGCGTCGTCCACGCCGTAGAGGTCGAGCAGGTCGCGGACGTCGCGGGTCTTGAACCCGTGCCGGCCGAGTTCGAGCCGGCTCATCTTGGACGCCGACCCGCGGATCGCCGCTCCGGCCTGCGCCCGTCCGATGCCCTTCTCCTCGCGCAACCGCCGCAGCCGCGCGCCGATCTGCAGGCGCAGCGCGGTCGGCCCGGCCGGCCGATGGTCCAGCACAAGATCTCCCCGGTCTCGTCCGTCCCGACAGCCTCGCAGCCTCTCACAAACATTGGCGGGACGCAGGGAACCGCCGGTCAGAGATATGTAACTTCCCACTCACTTCACGAATGGCGTTCGGTCCCCGGGAAAGCCTTTTCAGGATCGTTCCAGCCGGGCGTTCACCGCCGCGGGACCAGCAGATCCAGATCGGCCCGCGTGACGCGCGCCCGTTCGGCGAGCAGGTCCCGGCCGATACCGGCCATGCCCGCCAGCTCCACCGCCTTGATCAGCATGGTCGGCTGCTCCAGCGCCCGCGCCGGCCCCGGCTCCTGCCGCCGCCACCCGCGCGCGCTCAGCGTGCCCATCGCCGCCCGGTACACGCCCTCGTCCATGATCTTCAGGGTGCGGGCGCGATAGAGCAGCGCCGCCATGCTGACGCCCCACACGCCCTTCAGCGCGGAAAGGCGATCCCAATCCGCGGTGGACGGCAATTCTCCCGCGATATCCGCTTCCGGCATCAGGAATTCCGCCGCGAACCGGTGCGCCTGATCCTCGACGATCTTCTCGCCCGGCTCGGCGTCCGCGTGCATCACGAGATGCCCGAGCTCGTGCGCCGCGTCGAACCGGTTGCGCCAGTAGTCGCCCTTCGCCGGGTTGAACAGCACCATCGGACGCGGATGCACGCCCACGCTGAACGCGTCGACCCGCCGCGTCGCCGCCGGCAGCACCAGGACGATCACGCCGCGCGCCTCCAGCAGCCGCACCACGTGCGCCACCGGCCCCGGCCTCCCCACGAGGGCCTTCCTCGCCAGCCGCGCCGCCTCCACCGGACCGCTCCCCGCGATCTCCTCCGGCGGCACCGAGTACTCCGGCAGATCGACCGCCGGGAAGTCGACCAGGTCCTCCAGCGCCGCGACCACGTCCGTCGCGATGCGCCCGTACGCGAGGGCCTGGTCCCGCTCGATCTGCGACGTCGACCGCAGCGACCGGAAGTGCGCCCCGTCCATCGACACGGGGCTCCGCCCGCCCTGGAAGAACTCCACCGGCACGCCCAGCGCGAACGCGAGCTTCGCCAGCATCGTCTCCGCGGGCCGCTGCACCCCCGCCTCGAACTGCCCGATCGCCTTCGGCGTCGTCCCCACGCTCTGCGCGAGCTGGTTCTTGCGCAGCCCCCGGAGCCGCCGGGCCAGCGTCAGCCGCTCGCAGTCGAACAGCAGCAGCGCCTCGGCGGCCCGCCGGACCGTCCGATCATCGTTCACTAGGCCGTTTCAGTGCTCGTCTCCTCGCGAAGCCGCATCGGGACGTCGTCCTCGTCCCCGCCCCACAGCGGCATCGTCCGCTCGACGAGCTTACGGCGTGGATCACGCCCGAGCGCCTCATCCGTGAGTTCCTTGACCCAATGCCACGCCGTCCCTCCATCGGCGTTCCACCTGGGCCGGCCCAGGAACAGCTCCATCTCCAGGGGCTCTTCGCTGGCGCTGTGCGCCAGGACCAGCGTCACGACCCCGGGCGTGTCGCGCGGCCCGACCCCCAGGTCCAGCGACAGCTGCGGATCCTCGATGTACCCCTGCCGCGCCACGGCCTGCTTCGTCGGACGTTCCCGGTCCCACCGGATCGCCCGCACCGCCCCGAACTCGTGCCGCTTCGTCAGCACCCGGTACGGCCCGTACCGCCACCCCGGCGACCCGTTCAGATCGTCCCGGACGACGTGCTCGTCCCGCTCGAAGACCCGGTCGAGCTGCGACTCCAGCACGTCGAACGCCCCGACCCCGAACGACCGCTCCTTGAACCCGGCGGCCCTGCTCAGCCCGCCGAAGACCGCCAGCGTGGCCTCGCGGTGCGCCTCCCGCAGCGCATGCAGGAACCCCGCCGCCAGCAGCTCACCCCAGACCACACTCTCCTCAGCCACCCCCCAACGCTAACCGCCCCCACCGACACTACGAGCAGCCCTCGTACTCCGGGACGGACAGCGTAGGCGTGAACCCGCTCGTGGACCCGAACCACTTGCGCAGCAACCGCTGGGCCGTCCCGTCCTGGTACATCGCGGTCAGCGCCCGGTTGACGTTCTCGCAGCCGTCGATGTCGCCCCGCCGCAGGCCGACCCCGTACCGCTCGTCCGTGAACGGAACGTTCAGGATCTTCACCCGCGACCCGTACTTCGCCGCGAACCCGGCCAGCACCAGGTCGCCCGTCGAGACCACGTCGACGTCACCGTTGATGAGCTTCTGGACGCACGCGCTGTAAGACGGCGCCGGGACGAGCCGCACCGGGATCCCCAGCCCCTTCGTCACACGCTCCGTGGAAACGGACCCGCTCGCCTGGCACATCCTCCGCCCCGCAAGGCTGCGGACGCCCTTCACCCCGTTCTCCTCGCGGCGGACCATGATGTCCTGGTGCGTCACGTAGTAAGGCCCGCCGAACGTGACGAGCCTCGCGCGGTCCGGCGTGATCGAGTACGACGCCAAGACCAGGTCCACGGAATGGTCGTTCAGCAGCCGCTCACGGTTGTCCGAGGTCACGGTCACGAATCTGACCCGGGAAGCCCCCACGCGGCGCGCGATGTCCCTCCCCATATCGACCTCGAAGCCGCTATAGGTCCCGTCCCGCCCCTTGAGCCCGAGTCCGGGCTGGTCGGCCTTCACGCCGATCGCGATCGTGTCCTTGCCGGAGACCGACGCGGTGGCCACGGCGGTACACCCCGTCATTCCCAGACCGGCCGTGGCGATCAATATCGAGAGCCTGCTGTTCACGATCCACAGCTATCGCCCGGATTCGACCAGAAGGTGAACGGCAGACGAAGCCCGTCCACCTGATGCCCCGTCTGGCCTGATGAGGCCTACCCGGAACCGGCGGCGCCCTGCCCGCATCCAAGAAGCGGGCCTACTTTCACTTAGTGTGCTTCTCAGGAGCGATCGTGAATAGGCGAACCTGATAGAGGCGTGGCTCCGGATCCGTGCGCCCTTCACGTACCCACAATGCGTGAATCGTCATCCGAATCAGCCGATAGGCGCCCCCGAAGAAGAAGGCGGCCAAGGGGAGCTCGGCCAGAAAAGCCGTGGCGAGGCTGATGTAGCGCTCGTCCGACCCCCACGAGAGCATGACGTCGAACCACGCGTCGCAGACCAGCAGCGTCCCGCTGACGAGCTGCCCGAGAATGGCGATCTGCAACCGCCGCCACACCGCGAACGCGGTGAACCCGATCGCGACGGTCAGCGCGATGTCGAACCCGATCCAGGCCGCGCCCCACCGTCCGGCCGTGAAGTTGTCCGGCAGCGTGAACGCCAGCACGACCGTCCACGGCACGAGCCAGACGCAGCAGGCCACCATCGCCGCGATCGCGACACCGCGCCGCCGCCGGTTGCGCGGCTCGTCCAGCGGGTCCTCGTCGCTCAGCGCGATGAGCGTCCGCAGCATCGCCGCGCGCTCCGCGGCCGGCAAGCGCCGCAACTCGTCAGTGGAAAGCACCGCGCCACCTCCCTACCAGCGACCAAGGATAGAGAGACGCGGGACGCTCAGGAATCCGGCTTCCGACCAGCCTTAAGCCGATCGACCTCTCTTCTTCCTGGTCGCCTTGATGGGAGCGGCCTGCCCTTCGGCCACCAGGCGCTCATGCTGCTGCCATCCCTGGAGCCACTTCCAGGCGGCCCCCAGCACCGACGTCATCGTCGCGACCATGAACGCCGTCACCTGGGCCTCGTCCAGATGCGCCCCCGGCACATGCGACGCGACGACACCCGCAAGCCATCCGGCGGCCACCGCGAACACCGGAGTGAACAAGGCCACCCCTCGCCCCAACCACGAGTTCTCGGTCACCCGCACGTCCTGAGCCGACCCGACCCCAGGCTGAGTCACACCAACCACCTGCCTCCCGGCTGCCGGACAGCTCACGCCCGGCATTCCGGCCCCCAGTCTGGCGCCCCACCGATCCCCAGCACAGCAGAACCGGTCAATCGGCTCTATGGGACGTCTCGGGTCAGATGAGGCCGGATAGGCCTCGGCCTAGGAGGAGGGCGCCGAGGAGCAGGAGTGCCGCGAAGGTCACCGGGGCGCTGTTGGCCTCCAGCCAGGCCCTGACGGCTCTCAGGGGAGTGTGTGTTCGGGCGTCGGCCAGGTGGGCGATCACGGGGGCGGCGACGCTGCACGCGGCGATGACGGTGAAGACGATCACGGAGACGATCTGGCCGCCGATGCTGAGCTCCCCTTCTGAGATGGTGATCGCCGTGGCGACGCACAGGATGAGGTTCTTGGGGCTCGCCGCCGACGACATCAGGCCGAGTGTCGCCGCTCTGGCGGGAGGGACGCCGTCGATGTCCCGCGTCCAGCCCGGCAGTTCGGCCGAGGCGATGCTTCCCGGACGCGCCGTCCACTGCTTGGCGGCCAGCGTCAGCAGAAGCACCCCCAGCAGCAGCTTGATCCACGACACCGACGTCTTCGGCTCGCCAGTCACCCCGGTCATGCCGATCGCGTCCGCGATCAGGAGCAGCAGGACGGTGGCGACGACGATCCCGGCGATCCAGCCGCCCAGGAAGGCGAGCCCGGTGTCGCGGCCCCGGCGCGCCGCCAGCATGAGGACCACCGCGACGATCGGGACGGGACTCAGCGCCAACCCCACCGCAAGCGGCAGCAATCCCCCAACAACCTCGCCCATGTCGCCCCCGAGTACGGCCGAGCGGCGGTGCGAGCGCACCGCCTGATCCGGTGCGTACCCCGCTTGACCAGCGCTGATACGTGCCGAGCGATCTTGGGTCGGAGTTTGGTTTGGGCAGAATCTTGATCGTGGTCAGGGATGTGCCTAGATTGGCGGGGTCAGACCGTGCCCGGCGAGAGGTGACCAGCGTGTCTCCGCGAACAGAGCCGCCGTTCCGAGCCGACCATGTCGGCAGCCTGCTGCGTCCGGCCGACCTGCTGGCCGCGCGCGACGACCATGCCCAGGGCCGGCTGGACGACGCCGGCCTCGCCGCGGTGGAGGACGCCGCCATCCGCGACGTGGTGGCGATGCAGCGGCGGGCGGGCCTGCGAGGTGTCACCGACGGGGAGTTCCGCCGGACGTCCTGGCACATGGACTTCATCTACCGGCTCGGTGGCATCAGCCCCGCGGACGAGAAGATCAAGGTCCGGTTCCACAGCGAGTCCGGCGACATCGAGTTCAGCACGGCGGCGCTGCGGGTCCACGACAGGATCCGCCTGCAAGAGACGATCTTCGCCGACCACTTCCGGTTCCTCCAGGACGTCGCGGGGGACGCCACGGCGAAGCTGACGATCCCGTCGCCGAACATGGTCCACTACCGGGGCGGCCCGGCGTCGATCGACCCGAAGGTGTACCCGGACGTTGAGGAGTTCTGGTCCGACCTCGCCGCCGCCTACGCCGAGCAGGTGCGGGCCATCGCTGGCCTCGGGTGCCGCTACCTGCAACTGGACGACACCAGCCTGGCCTACCTGAACGACCCGGCGCAGCGGGCGATGATCGCCGACCGCGGTGACGACCCCGACCACCTGCACCTGCGCTACATCCGGCAGATCAACGCCGCGCTGGCGGGACGTCCGGCCGGCCTCGCCGTGACCACGCACATGTGCCGGGGCAACTTCCGCTCGTCCTGGACGGCCGAGGGCGGCTACGACTTCGTCGCCGAGGCGCTCTTCAGCGAACTCGATGTGGACGGGTTCTTCCTGGAGTACGACGACACCCGCTCAGGGGGCTTCGAGCCGCTCCGGTTCGTCCCGCCCGGCAAGATGGTCGTGCTCGGCCTGGTGACGACGAAGCGCGGCGAACTGGAGTCGAAGGACGACCTGAAGCGCCGCATCGAGGAGGCGTCCCGGTTCGTCCCGCTGGACCAGATCTGCCTGTCTCCGCAGTGCGGCTTCTCGTCCACCGTGGAGGGCAACGCGCTCGACGCGGAGCAGCAGTTCGCCAAGCTGCGCCTGATCGTGGAGACGAGCGAGGAGGTCTGGGGCTGACCCGGCGGGTGCGCGCGGACCGTTAGGAGCCGTCGGGGTCGAACCAGACCATCGGGGCCTTCGGGGCCCTGATCGCGACATGCCCGCCGGCCGGCATGGTCCACCGGAACTGGACGAGCTCCTCGCCCCGGTGGTTGCGGTAGTGCTCGGGCTCGACGGTCACGTGGCCCTCCACCCCGTCGACCAGGACCTCGACGTCGGTGCCGAGGAGGGGCGTCCAGGTGTTGGGCTCGATGGCCTGAGGTTCGCTCACCCCGCTCACGCTAGTGGGCGCGGACCGGTACCGCCGTGGCGGAAGTTCTTGGTGTCCTTTGGATGAGCCTTTTGTGGTTTCGGTTGCGTTGCGTGGTCGAGATGTTACGTTGCGTTCGTCGGGGTGGTGCGACGAGGGCGAGGGCAGTCATGGACCAGAGCAGCGACCGGTCGGCCGCGGGCCGGCGGGAAGAGGCCGTCTACGCGGTCGCCGGGCTGGCGGACGTCCTGCTCGGCCAGGTCGGCGAGGCGTTGCAGCGCACCGGGAGCGTGCTGCGCCGCGGTGACCGGTCCGGGCTCCTGCGGGACGGCTACGCGGAGCTCGCCGCGCGCGGCCGGCTCGCGCTGCGCCGCCATACCGAGCCGCCCGAGCCGTACATCGAGTCGCTGGCCCGCCGGGCGATCGCGCGCCGGGGAGGCGGTGATGCATGAGCAGGAGGTGTTCAGAGCCCGCGTCGACCGCGCCCTCGACGCGTTCGTGGACGAGGAGGCCGATCTCCTCCTCGGCATCAGCGAGGGCCTCGCTCCGGTCGTGCGCCAGCTCCGCGGCACCCTCGCCAACGGCAAGCGGCTGCGGGCCGCCTTCTGCTACTGGGGCTGGCGGGCCACCGGCCAGCCCGACGACGACGCGATGATCCGCGCCGCCGGCGCGCTCGAACTCGTGCACGCGGCGGCGATGGTGCACGACGACATCATCGACGAGAGCGCGGTCCGCCGCGGGGCGCCCGCCGCGCACGTCGCGCTGCGCCCGGTGGTGCCCGGCCCCGTCGACCAGGGCAGGGCGCTGGCCATCCTGGTGGGCGACATGCTGATGGCCTGGGCCGGGCGGCTGTTCACCTCGTCCGGCCTGCCCGCCGCCTACCTGGGCCGCGCGGCCGCCCTCTGGGCGACGCTGGCGCGCGAGCTGATCGCCGGCGAGTGCCTGGAGATCCTCAGCACCGGGCGCCCGCCGCGGGTCGACGGATCGCTCCAGATCATCCGGCTGAAGACGGCCAAGTACACGGTCGAGCGTCCGCTGCACATCGGCGGCGTGCTCGCCGGGGCCCGTCCCGAGGTCATGGCCGCGTTCACCGGCTACGGCGTCCCGATCGGCGAGGCGTACCAGCTCCGCGACGACGTCCTCGGCCTCTTCGGCGACGCCGCCGACACGGGCAAGTCCAGCCTGGACGACATCCGGGGCGCCAAGCCGACCGTGCTGATGGCCGCCGCCCGCGACGCCGCCGGACCCGCCGACCTCGCGCGCCTCGACCGGCTCGTCGGGGACCCCGTCCTGACCGAGGACGGCCTCCGGGACGTCCGCGAGATCGTCCGCCGGGTGGGGGCGCGCGACCGGGTCGAAGCCATGATCGAACAACGCGTGGCGGCGGCCCGCGACGCCCTCGCCGGCGTCCGCCTGCCCCGGGACGCGACCTGGGCGCTGGAGCAACTGGCAGTCGCGGCGGCCCGCCGCCAAGGATGACGACCGGAGGGATCCCGATGCGCTACACCGACGCGGTGATGGACCGGCTGAGCCTGCAAGGCGACCCCTTCGCGGACGAGACGGTCGCCACCCTCCTCGAACGCGGGGAGATGGCGGGCTTCAACGGCATGATGCGGTGGTTCCAGCAGTCCGGGCAGGCGCTCCCGGAAGGCCTGCCGCCCGCCGCCCGCGACTACCTGGAGGCCACCGCCAGGCCTCCGAAATGGGTCGACTGGGGGACCATCGAGGACGCGCGGCTCTTCTTCATCGACAACAACGTCCACATCTCGACCGCGCTGGCCTTCGCCTCGATGCCGCTGTCCTACGCGATCCCCCGCGTCGCCCGCCTGCTGACCCTGACGCACTCCCTGGAGTACCCGTCGCGGCGCATGGCGGAGACGGGCCAGTTCACCGTCTACCTCATGCAGCCCGACGCGTTCGAGGCCGGCGGCCGTTTCGTGCCCGCCGCGCAGAAGGTCCGGCTGCTCCACGCGGGCATCCGGCACCACCTCCGCGCCGGCGACCGGTGGGACGAGGTGGCCGACGGCGTCCCGCTCAGCCAGGAGGACATGATCGGCGGCCAGGTGACCTTCTCGCTCGCCGTCCTGGACGCGCTGGACCGGCTCGGCGTCCACATGTCCACCCGGGGCGCCGAGGCCTACTACTACGCCTGGCGGGTCGTGGGCGCCATGCTCGGCTGCGACGTCGACAGCGCCCCCGCCGACCTGACCGAGGCGCGCGCGTACCTGGACTCCTACATGGTCCGCGGCCTGGGCCCCTCACCCGAGGGGGTGCGCCTCACCCAGCAGCTCATCGCCCTGTACGAGGAGGTCGTCCCCGGCCGCCTGCTGGACCCGGTCGTCGCCGCCACGATCCGCCTGCTCATCGGCGACACCTGCGCCGACTGGCTGGAGGTCCCCCGGTCCGCCCCCTGGGACACGATCGCCAAGTTCGCGCCCGCCGCCCTGAACGCCCTGGAACGGCTGGAGGACGCCGGCCCGTGGACGGAGCAGATCACCGACCGCATCGGCGCCCTGGTAGCCCGCCTCGAACTCACGGCCCTGACCCATGGCCGCGTCATGCACTACGCGATCCCCGAACACCTGAAGAGTGAATACGACGTACCCCCCTCCAAGGCCGCCCGCTGGACACCCCCGGCCCCGTCCCCGACCCCAGCCGAACCCACCGACCGCTACTCACCCCCACCAACAGTGACCGTTGTATAGCCCCGGCCAGGGCGTGCATACGACGCCACCACCCGCCACTCGCGTCGGGCTGATACAACCCGCGAAGTGGCGGTGAGGGCTGGGAGGCTCAGGGGGAGGTGGGCCACGCGGCGAGGGCGAAGGCGCGCCGTATGTACTCCCAGACGGCCGTGTCGATGACGCCCTTGGTGGCGGCCTCAGGGCCTTGGCCGTCCAGCTTGGCGTACATGGCCGACAGGACGCCGCGGTCGCCGCCGGTCAGCTCGTCCATGAAGGCGCTCCACCGCCGCGCGACGTCCTGCGCGGCGGGGTCGGCCGCATCGACGTCCGCCGCGATGAGCCGCCGCACCTCGCCGGCGAGTCCGGCCCAGCGCTCCTGCCATCCCTCGACGGCGGGATGCCGTCCCCTCATCCGGGTGAGCTGCTCATCGCTGAAGTATCCGGATGCCACCGTCGCCTCCATGACCTCGATCAGTTCGTCGATGGACGGGGTCGCGGACGTCCCGGCGGCGTCCAGCAGACCGGCCAGCCGTCGCCTCAACCGCTGGTAGGCGGCGAGCCGTGCCTCCACGTGCGCCAGATGATCGGCGACCACGTCCTGGAGGCCGCCGGTCCCGTCGAGGGCCTGGCCGATCTTCTCCAGCGGCATCTCCAGCTCGCGCAGCGCGACGATCCGGTACAGCCGCCGCACGTCGCTCGCCGAGTACCAGCGGTGCCCCGCGTCCGATCGTCCGGACGGCCGCAGCAGCCCGATCTCCTCGAAGTACCGCAATGCCCGCACGCTCAGCCCGGTCCGGCGGGCCAGTTCCCCGATAGGCCATCGCCGCGCGTCCTCGTCCACGCAAGCGACGCTAAGACCTACCGCCACGTCACCCGCAACCCGCTTCGTGTGGAGCTCTCTCATCGGCCGCCGACTGGGTTGATCGGCTGCGTCGCCGGTAATCGGTGGGGGTGAGCCCGACCAGCGTCCGGAAACGGCGGGCGAAGTACGTCGGATCGTCCCAGCCGACAGCGGCGCCGACCCGAGCGACCGGCAGCGCCGAGTGCGCCAGCAACGTGGCCGCCCGTTCGGCCCGGAGGCGGGCCAGGAAACCCAGCGGTCCCACCCCGGCGTGCTGTTTGAAGAGCCTGCCGAGGTAGGCGGGATCCAGGTTGACCGCGCCGGCGAGCTCATCGAGCCGCCATGGGTGGGCGGGTTCTGCCTCCAGCCTGGCGGTGGTGGCCGCGACCGCCGGGTGGAGCGTGGGTGCCTCCGGTTCGGGTTCGCGGCCGTCGGCCAGGACGCCGAGCACGGTGACCAGCCGGCCCAGCACGCGGCCCGGCCGGCGCTTCTCGGTTTCCAGGTCCCGTTGGAGCAGGCCGATCTCCTCGATGGCCTCCTCGGCGGCGGCCGGATCGACGGTCGTGACCGCCACGCCGTGCGTTCCGGAGGCCACCGGTTCGGTCCACAGCATCCGGCGCAGCATCGGGATGTCGCGGAGCGCCGCCAGTTCGCCCCGCAGCGCCTGCGCGGACAGGCAGCAGTTGGCGACGGTCAGTCCCGCGCACCCCCGGAAGCCGTGCCAGGCGCCGGGGCGGAGCACGATGACCTGGCCGCGCCGCAGCGGCTGCTCGCCCTGGCTGGTCACGTGCCTGCCGCGGCCGGCGCCGATCACCGCGATCTCCAGGAAGTCGTGCGCATGCGGCTCGACGCCGTCGGCGTCCAGGCGATGGACGCCGCCCGAGACCGGACCCCATGGGAAGACCGCGACCTCGTGGAGCGTGGCAGACATGTCGGGATCGTACGACCACTCGACGAGATCGGACTAGCCCGCGGCATCCCGCCACGACGAAGCTTGCGGTAGCCCGATCCTCAGCTCTTTCGGAGGCCATCAATGGATGCGACCATGCCCGCCCGCGATGTTGACGCCGACGGCCAGGTGCCGGACGACCTCGTGACGGCCTACCGCGAGTCCGGTTTCGTCCGAGTGCGAGGAGTCCTCACGCCCGGCCAGGTCGAGCGCTTCCGGACCGCCGCCGAAGCGTTCCTGGCCGCGCATCGCGCGGAGAGCCTGGAGCGTCAGGCTGTCTTCAGCCAACTGGTCAACGTCTGGCAGCGCGACCGGACGCTCAGGGACCTCACCCTCGACCGGCGCCTCGGCCGCATCGCCGAGCAACTCGCCGGATTCCCGCTGCGGCTCTGGCACGACCAGATGCTGGTCAAGGAGCCGCACAACAACGCCGCCACGCAGTTCCATCAGGACCGCCCGTACTGGCCGCATGCCGGCGACCGGCTTCCGCTGTCGGCATGGATCGCGTTGGTGGACGTCCCTCCGGAACGCGGATGCATGACCTTCCTGCCCGGCACCCAGGACCGCACCGGCCTCCGTCCGCAGGATCTCCACCACGAGGAGGACCTGTTCATGACCGACCCGTCCCTGCGCTGGATCCCCCGGGTCACCGTGCCGCTCCGAGCAGGCGACTGCACGTTCCACAGCGGCTACACCGGGCACATGGCGCTGCCCAACCGCACCGACCAGGCCCGCCTCGCCCACGTCACCATCTACATGGACGCGCGGACCCGCTACAGCGGTACGCCGCACGTCGTGACCGACGCTCTCGGACTCGCCGCGGGCGACCGCCTGGACGGCGAGAACTTCCCCCGCCCCTGGTCGTGATGGCGACTTCAGCAGGCCTTATCCAGGGCCTTCAACGGGGAACCGGGGCCGGTGAACCGAGCCCACCGCCGGGCTGGTCATCCCCATCCGGCGGCGACTCGCGCCCGCCTGAGATGTACCCCCTACCGGATTCGAACCGGCGCTACCGCCTTGAAAGGGCGGCGTCCTAGGCCGCTAGACGAAGGGGGCCCATGGTGGCCGTGGTGACGGCCGCTCGACCCGGTCAAGTGTAGGGGACAACGGGCGGGCACGGGTAAACGGTTACCGGCGTTCGGGGGTGCGGGTGGGGGACGCGCTGGTCGAGGGCCATCGGGACGGGAAGGGGGACGTCGGGGACGGCGGTGTGGACGGGGGCGTCGGTTCGATCTTCCGGTCGGGTTTCGGTTCGAGGTGGCGCTCGATCTGCGCGGAGGTGAGGCCGAGGCCGCCGAGGCGGAGGTCGTCCCAGCCCTGAAGGCGGTGGGTGGCGCGGCTGAAGTAGAGGACGGAGAGCTCGATGGGGGTCGGCTCCTCGTGTTCGAGGCCGCGGAGGCCGGCGCCGCCGGTGGAGCCCTGGACGAACAGGCGCGTGCCGGTGGGGAGGAGCTTGGTGGAGCGGCTGTGGGCGTGGCCGGACAGGATGAGCGGCGTCAGGCCGGAGAAGGCCTCGCCCTCGCTCGGGTCGTGGACGATGACGAGGTCCGGGACGGGGCCGGTGGCCTGGAGCTTCGCGGCGAGGTTGAGGCCGGTGGCGCGCATCTGGTCGGCGCCGACGTAGTCGTCGCGGGTGCTCTTGTCGGGGGTGAAGCGGGGGTCGCCGACGCCGTAGACGCGCAGGCCGGCGATCTCGCGGGTGACGCCGTCCAGGACGGTGGCGTTCTTCTGGCGGGCGACCGCGCGCTGGGTGCCCTTGGAGTCGTGGTTCCCGCGGACGTAGACGTAGGGGACCTTGAGGCCGGAGATCTCGTCGGCGAACTTGTCCTCGGCCTTGCTGCCGTGGTCCATGAGGTCGCCGCTGTCGATGATCAGGTTGGCCTGGAACTGGGTGGCGACGGACTTGATGACGTTCCAGGCGGCGGGGTTGAGGTGGATGTCGGACACGTGCAGGACGCGGAGCGTGGACGGGTCGGGTTCGTAGGTCGGGAGGGTGGACGCGGCGGAGTACAGCTTGGAGACGTTGCCGACCAGGTGGGCGAGCTGCGCGCGGTACACCGAGAAGCGGGCGGCGACGCTGCGGGCGTCGCCGACGACCTGCGGGGCGTTGGCGAGCAGGCCCGTGTAGCGGGGTTCCGCGACGGACTGCGGGTTGAAGGTCAGGAGCGCGACGAGGGTGACGGCGACGAGGCCGCCCGCGGAGGCGCCGAGGCCGGCCAGGGCGCGGCGCCACGAGCGGAAGACGATGAGGGACGTGGCGAAGGCGACGGCGAGGGCGAGGAGGGTGGCGCGGACGAGCAGGATCGTCATGCCGTGCCGGATCTGGCCGGTGATCTGGTCGGTGACGCGGTCCAGCTCGGCGTCGTTCTCGATGAGCTTGCGGGCCTCGTCCGGGCGGAGGTCGATGACGCGGGCCTCCAGGGACACCGGTCCCCAGTGGGTGTCGAGGTGGAGGGCGCCGACGGGCGGCAGCTGGAGGGTGGTGCCGCCCGTCCAGGACGGGTGCAGGGCGAGCTGGACGTCGGTGGGGCCGACGGGGGTGGTCGTCTGGCCGCCGAGGAGGAGTCCGGCGTAGCCGCCCGCGAGGCCGACGGCGACGACGAGGAGCGTCCGGGACCAGCGGCTGCGGAGGACGGCCCGGGTGCGCCGGCCCGCCGGTTCCAGGGCGCGGCGGGCGGCGGTGAGCCGGTGCGCCGCCGGGGCGAGGCGGCGGGCCAGGGGGGCGAGCCGGCGGCGCAGGGGGGTGAGCCTGCCGGCGGGGGCGGTGCGGGCCTCGGTGGTCCGCGGCACGTGGCCTCCTTCAGAATGGCGTTGTGATCGACATGTCGCGCGAGGCGTTCGAGGACCTGGTCGGCGAGGCCCTCGACACCATCCCGCCCGAGCTGACCGCCCGCATGCGCAACGTCGTCATCGTCGTGGAGGACGACGCGCCCGAGCGGGGGCTGCTCGGTCTCTATCAGGGCGTACCCCTCACCGAACGCGGCGACTGGTACGGCGGGGTCCTGCCCGATCACATTTCGATCTACCGCCGGGAGATCCTGCGGATCTGCGACACCCCCGACGACGTGGTCGCGGAGGTCCGGATCACCGTGGTGCACGAGATCGCGCACCATTTCGGGATCGATGACGACCGGCTGCACGAGCTCGGATACTGAGCCGCGCGGGCGGGGGGACCGTCACCCGCGGGTGAGGGTGGTTCCGGTTGTGCCGGATGGGGTCTCGGAGTCGTCCGCTATGAGGGACACGGACCTTCGCGGGGTCCGCGGGAGAAGGTACCGAACCGTATGCAAAAGGCTTTCGCGAATCGGGCACTGTAGGTCACATAACTGCCACGCAGCGTGAGTTAATGAGGGGACGCCCAACCCAGGGAGCGTGCGTGGCGGGAAGGCAGACCGGCCGGCATCGACGTCCGCCGGAGGAGCAGGCGACCTACCGCGAGGTGTTCGCGGTGGGAGAGTTCCGTGCCCTCTGGCTGGCCCAGGCGCTCTCGTTCGTGGGCGACCAGCTCGCGCAGGTCGCGCTGGCCGTCCTCGTGTTCGAGCACACGCGTTCGGCGCTGCTGACGGCGCTGACGTACGCGCTGACCTACATCCCGCCGATCGTGGGCGGGCCCGTGCTGTCGGGCCTGGCCGACCTGTTCCCGCGCCGGACGGTGATGGTCGTCTGCGACGTGCTGCGGGCGGCGCTGGTGGCGGTCATGGCGATCACGGCGCTCCCGTTCTGGGGGCTGTGCGCGCTCGTGTTCCTGACCGTGCTGCTGGGCGCGCCGTTCACGGCGGCGCGCGCGGCCGTCCTCCCGGACGTGCTGGAAGGGGACAGGTACGTCGCCGGGTCGGCCATCAACAACATCACGCACCAGGGCGCGCAGATGCTCGGGTTCCTCGCGGGCGGCGCGGTGGTCGCCGTGGTCGGCACGTACGAGGCGCTGGCGGTGGACGCGCTGACGTTCGGGCTGTCGGCCCTGGTGCTGATCGGCGGGCTCCGGCCGCGGGCGGCGCCCAAGCGGCGGGAGCGCGAGTCGCTCGGCCTGTGGCGCGGCACGCGGGACGGCGCGCGGCTCGTGTTCGGCGATCCGGCGCTGCGGTCGCTGGTCTCGTACGCGTGGCTGTGCGCGTTCTACGTCGTCCCGGAGGGGCTGGCGGCGCCGTACGCGGCGACGTTCGACGACAGCGCGGTCACGGTGGGGCTGCTGATGTCGGCGATGCCGACGGGGATGGTCGCCGGGGCGTTCCTGTTCAGCCGGTTCGTCCGCCCGACGAACCGGCTGCGGGCCATGGGCTGGATGTCGATGCTGGCGTGCCTGCCGCTCATCGGGGCCGGGACGCATCCGCCGCTGTGGGGCGTGGTGGCGCTGTGGGCGGTGTCGGGCGCGGGCAGCGCCTACCAGCTCGCGGCGAACGCGGCGTTCGTCGCGGCGGTCCCGCCGTCCGGCCGCGGCCAGGCGTTCGGGCTCGCCCAGTCGGGCATCCTCGCGGGGCAGGGGATCGGCATCCTCGCGGGCGGGGCCGCGGCGCAGGTCCTCGGGCCGGAGACGGTCGTGGCGCTCGCGGGCGTCCTCGGGCTGTCGGCCGCCGCGATGCTGACGCTGGTGTGGAACCAGATCCGCGGCGGTGCGATCGCGGCGACGCGCGGCGGCGACGAGCCGGCGGAGTCCGCCGAGGCCGCGCAGCCGGAGGCGGCGCCGACCGACGTTCCGGGCCGGGCCGATCTCCCGGAGCAGGGTGAGGCCCCGGATCAGGCCGACGTCCCGGATCAGGATGACGTCCCGTACCCGGGGGACGAGCGGCCGGCGGGCGTGCCCCGGTCCGCGCCGGCGCCCTAGCCGGTCACGCGCGGGTGCGGTTCTTGTTGACGGCGTCCTTGGTCCGCTGGACGGCGTCCTGGACGCGGGGGTCGTCGCTCGCCTTCTTGAAGAGGTCCTCGCCGACGGACGTGGCCGCGCCCTCCTCCGGGATGATCAGCCAGCCGATCGCGTAGAGCGCGATGCCGGCGCCGCCGAAGAGGGTGAAGACGGCGATTCCGAGCCGGACGATGTTGGCGTCCACGCCGAGGAACTCGGCCGCGCCGGAGCACACTCCGGCGATCATGCGGCCGTCGCGGGTGCGCCGGAGCTGCTTGGTCGTGCCGGTGTTCTTGTTCAGGTCCATGGTCCGAGCATGCCCACTGCGCGCGCGATCCGACATCCGGAATCGCCCTGACATGTCCCTGAGGCGACCCTTGTCCGGGTCGGGTGCGGCGCTGGACGTACCCTGACGTCGACATCCGCGCCCCGGGAGGAAGGACTCGCATGGACGTGCTGCGCGTCGACGACCAGCTCACCGACGAGGAACGGATGGTCCGCGACACGGTGCGGGCGTTCGTGGCCGAGCGGGTCGCGCCCCGGCTGGCCGGATGGTTCGAGGAGGGGACGTTCCCGGCGCGGGAGCTGGCGCCGGAGCTCGGGAAGCTGGGCCTGCTCGGGATGCACCTGGAGGGGTACGGCTGCGCGGGGACGAGCGCGGTCGCGTACGGGGTGGCGTGCCGGGAGCTGGAGGCGGCCGACTCGGGGCTGCGCAGCTTCGTGTCCGTCCAGGGGTCGCTGGCGATGGCGGCGATCCGCAAGTACGGGTCGGAGGAGCAGAGGCGGGAGTGGCTGCCGCGGATGGCGGCGGGCGAGGCGATCGGCTGCTTCGGCCTCACCGAGCCCGACCGCGGCTCCGACCCCGGCGACATGCTGACCCGTGCCCGGCGGGACGGGTCGGACTGGGTGCTGAACGGCGCCAAGATGTGGATCACGAACGGGTCGGTCGCGGACGTCGCGGTCGTCTGGGCGAAGGCGGACGGCGTCATCCGCGGCTTCCTCGTCCCCAAGGGCACCCCGGGTTTCACGGCGAGCGACATCCATCAGAAGCTGTCGCTGCGCGCGTCCGTCACGTCCGAGCTGGTGCTGGACGACGTGCGCCTCCCCGAGGACGCCGTCCTGCCCGGCGTGCAGGGCTTGAAGGGGCCGCTCGGCTGCCTGTCCGAGGCCCGTTACGGGATCCTGTGGGGCGCCGTCGGTGCGGGACGGTCCTGCTATGAGGCGGCCGTGGACTACGCGAAGACGCGCGAGCAGTTCGGCAAGCCGATCGGGTCGTTCCAGCTCACGCAGGAGAAGCTCGCCTGGATGGAGGTCGCCCTCGGCCAGGCCGGGCTGGTGGCCCTCCGGATCGGCCGGCTGAAGGACGCGGGCGAGGTCACGCCGCAGCAGGTGTCGTTCGGCAAGCTCGCCAACGTCCGCGCCGCGCTGGACGTGGCCCGCGAGGCGCGGACGGTGCTCGGCGCCAACGGGATCACGCTGGAGTATCCGGTGATCCGGCACATGAACAACCTGGAGAGCGTCCTCACCTACGAGGGCACCCAGGAGGTGCACCTGCTGACGCTCGGCAAGGCGATCACCGGGCTCGACGCGTTCCGCTGACGCGGCCGTCTTGAAGCGGGGTTGCTCAGGAGAACGGCGGGGGCGGCGGGCTCGTCCACGGCGTACTGGGTCCCGGCGGCGGGGCGGGCGGCCCGCCGTTGCCGTTCGGTGACGGCGCGGACGGCGGCAGCGGTCCCCTGCCAGGCCCCGCGACGGGGCCCGCGACGGGGCCCGGCCTGCCGCCGGGGTACCCGGCGGGCGCCGGTTCGGCGGGGCGCCCGGCGGGCGCGGGGCCGGACGGTGCCGGGTACGGGTTCGGGTCCACGCGCGGGTAGCCGTCCGAGGACAGGTAGCGGTCGAGGTTGCGCGGGACGTCGCGCAGCTCGCGGTCGCGCCACTCGTCCAGGACGGCCTGGGCGATGTCCATCTCGGCGCGGACGGTCCGCTCGACCATCTGCGGGATGGCGGCGTCGCGGGCCTCGCGGAGCAGCCGGGCCTGGGTGATGATGTCCTCGGCCTCCAGGATCTCGGCGTTCTGCTCGCGCCGGGCGCGCTCCTCGGCGACGCGCCGCCGCCGGTGCTCCTCGATCTCCAGGATCTCCTCGTAGAGGCTCTTCTTCGGGACGAGGGTGAGCAGCAGCTTCACGAAGATCGGCAGGCATTCGATCGACGTGAAGAGCAGGATGAGCAGCAGGTGCGCCCAGAAGAGGGTGCTCTGCTCGCCCGTGAGCTCGTTCAGCGCCTTCAGGCGGAGCAGCAGGCCGTCGGAGTCGGCGTTGCTGGACGCGAAGCCCGCGTCGAGGCGGGCGCGCTCCCGCTGGGCGGCCGCGAGGTCCTCGCGGACCCGCGGGAGCCGCTGCCGGGCGGTCTCGACGTTGCGCTGCCGGGAGGTGGCGCCCTCGCTCTGCAGGACCTTCTGGCGGGCGGCGATCTGGTCGCGGATCCGCTTCAGGTCGGCCTCGGCGTCGTCGAGCTGCTGCTTGCGCTGCCGCGCGATCGGCCCGTCGCCGGGCTTGCACCTGCCGCGCTGGCCGCCGAGCTCGCAGACGAGGTTCTCCCGGGCGTCCGACACGCGCTTGAGCGCCTCGCCCTCCTGCTTGCGCAGCCCGGCGATCGTCGGGTCGGCGTTGAGGTCGGCGCCGGTGTCGCCGTTGCTGCCGATGACGCCTTCGAGCCGCTTGGCCTCCGCGTCCAGCCGGGCGATCCGCTGGCCGAGCGCCCCCGACTGGGCGTCGGTCGCGTTCTCGTTGGCCGCGGCGGCCTTCATCCGTTCGAGCTGCACGTCGATCTCCGGCTTGAAGATCTGCAGGACGAGCGGGGTGGAGATGACGATGCCGATGAGCAGCGCGAACGCCAGCCGCGGCGCGGCGAGGTAGAAGGCGTGGCGGCGGCGGTCCTGGCGCTGGATCGTGGTGACGAGCCAGCGGTCCAGCATCATGATGGCGAGGCCCCACAGGACCGCGAAGACGACCGCGAAGGCGATCGGCGCCTTGACCGCCATGGACAGCGCGAACGCCATCGAGATCGCGGCCATTCCGGCCGTGATCAGCACCGCGGCGCCGATGCCCTGGTATTTGCCCCGCTCGCTCGGGCACTGGTCGAGGATGTCGGGCCGTGCTCCCGACAGCCAGATCAGCGGACGGAATCCGGCCATCCGGCCGATGGGGCTCGTCATGGACGCTGCTTTCGACCGGGGGCGGGAACGGAGGCGGAGCCGGGAGCGGAAGCGCGGGCATGGGCGTGGCCGGAAATGTGAACCGGAAAGCGGCCGGGCGCGGACGCGGGACGCCTGGTGGAGCGCAGTCCGGGGAGCCGCAGGAACGGGACGGCGGGCATCTGCCAGCGCAGCCTCGGGACGAGCGGCGCGGCCGGGGTGCGCGGAGCCGTCAGTCGGCGCGACAGCGGCCCGGACGCGAGGCGGTCCGCGCGGGAATGGAGGCCGCGGAGAAGCGGCCGGTAGCGGACGAGCGGGGCCCGGTCGAGGGCGGTTTCGGGAATGCGGAGGTCGGTGACCCGCGGCGGCCGTGGCGGCATGCGCAGAGGATCCTCATGGGCAGGGACCATGTCGGTGGCCATTCCTGTTCATTCGGACGAACGGGGCGATGAGGAAACTCGGTGTTGACCGGCTGCGGGGGCCGAGAGGTGCAGGATAGCGTGCGAACCGGGGCAACTCCGAGCCGCGATGGAGGCACCCGAAGAAGCTGACCGGATACGGTCACAGGCGTCGAAAATACCCGACTTTCGCCGGGAACTTTGTGTCGCATGCCATGAGTCGAAGAAGGGCACTCCCGTACAATCCGGCCCACCGGCAGGTGCGACACGGTTGCCCTCTCGCCCGAAATCCCCCTGAAAAACCCTCCGAATCACCTTGAACGGTCGAATGCTCAACGTGGCGGAAACATGCGTGGGTACCCGCGCCCTCGGACCCGGCCGGCGGTCGGCCGTGTGGGTGCAGGGCTGCCCTTTCCGGTGCCCGGGCTGCCTCGCGCCGGAATGGATACCGGACCGTCCCGCCCGCCGGGTCGAACCGGCCGTCCTGGCCGCCGAGCTGCTCGCCGACCCCGCCGTGACGGGCCTGACGTTCTCCGGCGGCGAGCCGATGGAGCAGGCCGCCGGGCTCGCGGAGACCGCCCGGCTGGCGCGCCGCGACCGTCCCGGCCTGACGCTGATCTGCTTCACCGGGTACCGGCTGGAGCGACTGCGCTCGCGTCCGCCGGGCGGCGGTGGCGACGGCGACGGCGTGGCCGCCCTGCTCGGCGAGGTAGACGTCCTCATCGACGGCCAGTACGTCGCGGCGCGCGATGACGACCGGGGGCTGCGCGGCAGCTCCAACCAGCGCGTCCACCACCTGACCGATCGGCTCCGCGACGCCGACGCGGAACTCGCGGGCGGTCCGCGCAAGGTGGAGATCCGCGTCCGGGACGCCGGTGCCGCGCTGTTCGTGGGCGTCCCGAGCCGCGCCATCGCCGCCGCCTACCCGCCACCCGCGCTCCCGCCTACTGAAGTTGGTCCGGTCACCGCGCGCGATGGGGCGAACGCGGGCGCGGTTCCGGACGTCCAACCGGGGGGCGCCGGCCCGGCCGGCGGTCGCGCGGCGGAGAGGAGCACGCGGTGAGCGGTGCGAAGCGCATCACGGTGGACGCCGGGGCGTGGCAGGAGGCCCAGGCGGCCGCGGCGCGGCTCCGCGACGTCCGCCGGGACGTGCCCGCGCTGGTGGAGGCCGTGCGGCGGCAGCAGCGCGAGGAGCTGGACCGGACGTTCGGCGAGGCGGAGGAGCGGCAGCGGCGCTTCGAGCGGATGCTCACCGGGCTCAGCGACGAGGCGAAGCGGTCGGAGCTGCGGACCGCGCAGCGGCTCCGCGACCAGGCCGACCGGTTGCGCGGCCAGCTCGGTTCGGCGCTGGAGAGGGCGGGCGCCGAGCAGGACGAGCGGATCCGCGCGGCGCTGGAGCGGGAGCGTGCCGAGCGGCGCGCCGAGCTGGAGGTCCTCGCCCGCGATCTGGACGGGCTGCGCGAGGGCCGGGACCGCGCCGCGTCCGCCGCGGAACGGGTCCTCGCCGACGCGCGGCTGCTGCGGGACGCGATCGCCGCCGAGCTGCCGCACGAGCGCTTCGCCCCGGGGCGGCTCGACCGGCTGGAGCGGCGGCTCGCGACGGCCGAGGCGAACCTCGCGGGCGGGCTGGCGGCCGAGTCGCTCGGCCTGCTCCAGGACACCTTCCTCGACCTCGCCGATCTGCGCGCCGACCTGGTGCTGCTCGACCAGGAGTGGCGGACGGCCCGGGTGGCGGCGCTGGACGCGCTGACCATGGTCGCCGAGCGGGTCCGGTTCGCCGCGGAGCTGCCCGCGCCGGACGAGCGCGGCGAGCCGATCGACGGGCTGGCCTTCGACGTGGACCACTGGTCCGGCGGCGCGCTGGCGGAACTCCGCACCGACCTGGAGTCCCGGACGGGCCGGATCCGGGACGGCGACGCGCTGAGCACCGAGGAGCTGCGCGAGGTCGTCCGGCGGGACGCGCCCGAGCTGGAGCGGCGCCTGGACGACGCCGTGACGCGGGCGACCGCCGCGCTGCTGGCCTCGCAGGCGCGGGTGAACGTGGCCGAGCAGGTCGTGGACGCGGTGGAGGACGCCACCGGCTTCGCCTGGGCGGAGAACGCGTACGAGGGCGGCGACCAGCGCGCCGCGTTCTACAGCAAGCTGCGGCACCTGAACGACAACGAGATCGTCATCGAGGTCGCCCACGAGGACGGCGAGGACGGGCCAGGGGCCCTCGCGGTGCGCATCCTCTCCTACGACCGCGACACCGCGTCGGAGGAGGAGTTGGCAGAGCGCGCGCGGGAAATCACCACCGGCTTGCGCGAGCGGGGGCTGCCCGTGGGCGAACCGGTGGCCGACGCATCCGGTCCGGATCCGGCCTTGGCCGACTTCGACTCGCTCCGCACCACCGCACGCGAGGCCCAGGCAGTGACAGCCAGGTCGTCGCCTCGCCTAGACCCTGCGTCCGGGATCGACGGGGCGGACGAGCGGCGGTGACCCCGGTGGTGACCCCGGCGCCCGCCGAGCGGCTCGCCGGGCTGCATCAGGTGGCCGCGGACGGCGATCCCGTGCTGGTCGTGCACGGACCCGGCGCCGACGACGCGTTCGTGGACGACGGCTACCGGACATACGGGATCGAGACCGCGCTATGGGAGGCGCTGCACGCGGCCGGGTACGAGCGCATCGTCTTCTACTCGCTGCACCGCAAGCTGTACTTCCGGGACGCCGAGTCGCGCCGCCTGACACGTCCCGCGGAGGCAGGGCAGCACCAGGCGAAGGCGCGGCGGATGCGGTCAGGTTTCGCCGGCCCGCTCGGTGACCGTGTGGTCATGAACGCGGCGACCGGGACCGGGACCGCCGTCTTCGACGCGCCGCCTCCGGCGGACGCCCGGGGCGCCTCCGCGTCCGGGATGAGCGACGCGCACGCCGTGATGACGCTCGACCACCTGATGCGGCAGGACGGGACGCGCACGGCCGTGGTGCTCCCGCACGCGGAGGAGGTCCTCAGCCACACGGTCGCGGGACGGGCGCTCGCGACGGTGTTCGCCGAGTGGGTCGCCTACGGGGGCAGCGCCCGCAACACGTGCGTGCTGGTGTCGCGGAAGGCGTCGCTGGCCGATGTGCGCGAGTTCGTCCACGACCTGCGGGGCTTCCCGGCGCTGGAGGAGTGGGTGCGGCGGCTGAGCGGGCGTCCGGGCCGTCCCGGACGGGTGGGCGAGCCGGACGAGGCGGAGCTGGAGCGGCTCGTGCACGTCCTGCGGCTGACGGGACGGCCGCGGCTGCGGGTCGGGGACTGGGCGGGGCTGTGGCGGGCGGTCCGGGCGATGGCGGCGACGGCGGAGCCCGCGCGGGCGTGGGAGCAACGGCTCCGGCGGCTGGCCGCGGAAGGCGTGCCGCTCGACGCGGCGGTGCTCCGCGAGCGCGGCTGGGCGGTCGCGGCGGCGGCCGGGCGGGAGGACGTGTGGCGGCGGCTCGACCGGCTGGCCGGGCTGGACGCGGTGAAGGAGCACCTCGCGGGCGTGCGGCTGCTGATCGAGGCGGAGGCGCGGATGCGGGCCGAGGGCCGCGGCGCCGCCGAGCCCGCCGCGCACCACCTGGTGTTCACCGGCAATCCGGGCACGGGCAAGACGACGGTGGCGCGGCTCGTCGGGGAGATGTACCGGGAGCTCGGCGTGCTGCGCCGCGGGCACCTGGTGGAGGCGACCGCGGCGACGCTGGTCGGGCAGTACGTGGGCGAGACCGCGCAGAAGACGTCGGCGGTGGTCGACAGCGCGCTCGACGGGGTGCTGTTCGTCGACGAGGCGCACGCGCTCGCGGACCGGCCGGACGGGTTCGGCGGCGAGGCGATCGGCACGCTGCTGACCCGGATGGAGAACGACCGGGACCGGCTCGTCGTGATCGCCGCGGGCTATCCGGACCGGATGGAGGCGTTCCTGAACGCCGATCCGGGGCTCCGCCGCCGCTTCCCCGAGGCCAACGTGATCGCGTTCCCGGATTACGACGCGGGCACCCTCGCGGGCATCGCGCTCGGACGGCTCCGCGAGCAGGGCCTCACCTGGACGGCGGAGCTGGAGGACGGGCTGCGGCGCGTCGTGGCGGGCATGCACCGCACCCGCGGCCCGGGGTTCGGCAACGCGGGGGCGATGCGCGACCTCGCCGACGACGTGAAGCGCCGCTGGGCGGTGCGGACGCGCGCCGCCGTGGACCGTCCGCTGGAGCCGGACGACCTGCCCGAGCGGCTGCGCGCGCATCTGCGGCCGCGGGTGCCGGAGCTGCCCGTCCTGCTGGGGGAGCTGGACGCGATGATCGGGCTCGCGCCGGTGAAGGAGGCGATCCGGGCGCTGGTGGCGCAGGTCCGGCTGAAGCAGCGGCGCGGGCGCGGCGAGGTCGTCGCGCCGCACCTGCTGTTCCTCGGCCCGCCGGGGACGGGCAAGACGACGGTGGCCCGGATCATCGGCCGGGTGTTCCGCGACCTCGGGCTGCTCGCGAAGGGCCATGTGGTGGACGTGGGCCGCGCCGACCTGGTCGGCGAGTACATCGGGCAGACGGCGCCGCGGACGCGGGAGAGGATCCGGGAGGCGCTGGACGGGGTGCTGTTCGTCGACGAGGCGTACGCGCTGGCCCGCGGCGACGACGGGCGCGACTTCGGGCGGGAGGCGCTCGACACGCTGACGCAGGAGATGGAGAACCTGCGGGGCCGCCTCACGGTCGTCGCCGCCGGATACCCGGAGGAGATGCGGTCGTTCCTGGACGCGAACACCGGCCTGCGGTCGCGGTTCACCGTCCAGGTGGAGTTCCCCGGCTACGCGCCGGAGGAGCTGGCGCAGATCCTGGAGGCGATGGCGGCGGCCGAGGGCTACCGCGTCCCGGCCGAGACGCGGGCGCGGGCGCTGGCGTGGCTGGCGGCCGAGCGGCGCGCCCGTCCAGACGACTTCGGCAACGCGCGGGCCGTCCGGGAGCAGCTGCTGCCCGCGATGGAGACGCGGCTCGCGGCCCGCACGGCGGACAGCCCGGACGCCGACGTCGACACCTTCCTGCCCGAGGACGTGCCCGATGCCCGTCGTTGACGAAGCCGGAGCCGAGCGGGCCCAGGGGGCGCCCCCGATCGGGAGGGTGCGGCCGGGATGCCCGGTGTGCGGGTGCCCGATCGCGCATCTGGAGGAGCGGTGCGCCGAGTGCCGGTGGCCGCTGCACGGCGAGTGGCGGCTCGGCGCGCCCGGCCCGGAGGCGGTGCGCGCGTTCGAGGCGGAGCTCGCCGCCGCGCGCCGCGCCCGGGACCTGCTCGCGGTGGTCCGCGCCGGGCTCGCCGACGCCGTGTACGTGCGCGGCGGCACGCCGAGCCCGGCGGAATGGGAGCTGGCGCGGCGGGCCGTGGCCGCGCCTCCGGTGACGGACGCCGTGCTCCGGGCGGTGCTCGCCCGGGCCCTGCACGGGCTCGGCCCGGACAGCGGTCTCGTCATCGCCGAGACCTCCGCCGATCACGCGCTCGCGGTGACCCGCGTCCGGCTGGACGAGCTGGGCGTCCCGCGCGGATCCGAGACATCTGAGACCGTCGGGTGGGACGCGGCGCTGCCGATGCTGTCCCGCGACCCGGGCGAGCGGCGGTTCCAGCTCGCGGGCGGGATCGCCGAGCTCGACCGGGACACGCTGTGGCGGGCGCTGCGCGACGGCCTCCCGCAGCGGCTGGGCGAGCGCGGCGACGCGGTCGTGCTGGTGAACCGGGAGGTCGGCTGGCCCGTCCCGGACCGCGTGGTCCGGATCCTGCGCAAGCGCCACCCGTCCGCCGAGGTGGTGCCCGCCGGGCGCGCGACCGTCCGCGACCTGCTGGACGAGCTGGTCGCGGCGCTGCCCGCGCGCCACGAGGTGGGGCTGCTGGCGGCCTGGGTCGAGCCGGGCACCCGCCGCGTCCGCCCCCGGCTGATCCCGCTGTTCGCCGCCGGGACGCCCGCCGGGACGGAGCGCGCGGTCGCGGTGGCCCGCCC
>NZ_CAACUY010000021.1 GCF_900659615.1 Actinomadura fibrosa
CCGGGAGGGGCGACGACGAGGCCGTCCGCGCCCGCGCCGAGCGCGCGCAGCACGTCCCGGCCGGTCGAGACGCCCTGCACGAGGATCGGCAGCGGCGTCAGCGAGCGCATCCGGTCCAGCCGCGCCCAGCCGGGGCCGGGTGCGGACCCGGCCGTCCGGGGCTCGGCGGCGAGGACGAACGCCTCGACGCCGGCCCGTTCCGCGCGCTCGGCCAGCGCCCGGTCCGGGGGCCCGGACACCTGGAGCCAGAGGGGCGCGGCGCTCTCGGCGGCGAGGGCCTCGACGGGGTGCTCGGTGCGGGCGCTGATCACGACGGGCACGCCGGCCGCGGCCGCCGTGCCCCGGAGCGTCGCGAGCTCCCCGGACGGGTGGGCGAGCGCCTGGTGGGCGAGCGGCGCGATGGCCATCGGCGCGTCCCAGACCCGGCCGAGGATCGTGGTGGCGGTCTCCGGGCGCTCCGGTCCGGGCGCGGCCGGGGAACGCAGCCGGACGCGGCCGAGGGCGTCCGGGTCGGCGTCGAGCGCCCGGTCCGCGCCGGCGGCGCTCTCGAAAAGGCTCCACGTGCCGGACGGCACGCGCGCCTGGGCCAGCCGCGCGAAATCGCTCAGGGTCAATTCCATTTACCCGACCTCCAGTACGGGGAGCGCGCACGGCGGCGACTTCGATTGCGGCGGTATTCGCTTCCGGCGGATTCTGGCACCGCCGGGAAGCGTCCACCATGCCGATGTTCGCGCTCGCCGGAACGGTCCGCCGAACGATGATCGGCGATCGGTGATCCTCCTGGCCAACCGCGGCCCGGGCGCACTTGAACAGGGCGCCGGAACGTCGCGCCGCGCGCGCCGGCGGTGTAATGCGCGGCACGCGCCGTGTCCTTTCGGGAACGGCGCGCCGCCGTCCTCACCGCTCCGGCGGATCGGGGAGCGACCAGCCGCGGGTGCGGAGCTCGGCGATCAGGTCCGGGGCCGATTCCGGCGCCACCGACAGCTCGGCCACGCCGACCGGGCGTCCCTGCAGATGCTCGATCGCGATGTCCTCGATGTTGATGCCGGCGACCCCGGCGGCCTGGAGGATCAGGGCGAGCTCGCCGGGACGGTCGGCGACGATGACCGTGACGGTCGCGAGGCGGGCGGCGGGCGCGCCGCGCTTGACGGGGATCCGGTCGTGCCCGGCGACGCCCCGCTCCAGCAGGTCGGTGACCGGCGCCGGCGGGCCGGCGTGCGCCCGGAGCGCCGCGGCGGCCCGGGCCAGGTCGTCCGCCACCGCCTCGATCACGTCGGCGACCGGGTGGGCGTTGGCCGCCAGGATCTCCCGCCAGAGGGACGGCGCCCCGCCGGCGATGCGGGTGACGTCGCGGGCGCCCTGCCCGGTGAGGCCGACCATGCCGTCCGGCGCGTCGGCGAAGCGGGCCGCCATCGCCGCGGACACCACGTGCGGCGCGTGCGAGACGAGGGCCATCGCCTTGTCGTGCGCGGCGGCGTCCATGACGACGGGGGTGGCGCCGCAGCCGGTGACGAGCCCGGTGACGCCGTCCACGACCAGCGGGTCGGCGGCCTCGGCGGGGCACAGCACCCACGGGCGGCCGTCGAAGAGGCCGGGGCGGGCGGCGAGCGGGCCGGAGCGCTCGCTCCCCCCGAGCGGGTGCCCGCCGACGAAGACCCGCAGGTCGCAGCCGATCCGGGCCGCCTCCGCCAGGGGCGGTCCCTTGACGCTCGCCACGTCGGTGTACGCCGCCGCCAGGCCGCGCTCCTGGGCGTCCAGGAGGGTGGCCGCGACCGCCGACGGCGGGACGGCCAGCACGGCGACGTCGGCGGACTCCCCGGACCACGGCGTCCCGGCCCCCAGGTCCGCGGCGAGCCGCGCGACCGCCGGGTCCCGGTCGATCAGCAGGACCTCGGCCCCGGCGCGCCGCATCGCCAGCGCGACCGACGTCCCGATCAGCCCGGTCCCGATGACCGTGACCCGCTTGAGCGCGAGCCGGTCCCGCCGCGCGGCGGGTTCTCCGGCGTGCTCGGAAAGGATGCTGTCCACGCGCCGTCCCTTCGGTACGGAATATCGCCCGGCGCCGCCGGCGATGATCACCGGGCGTGCCGTTCAACCGGGCGGGCGCCGCACTTGGACATGCCGCGCCGCCGTGCGAACAGCGGGCGAGCGGGTATCGAATCACCGATTCCCCATGGCGCGCACCGTGCCGTCGCCCTTGACACCTCCACAGGGCTGAAGAAGGATCCGCGATATCGGATTCATGGACGGGGGAATTCCGTTGAGCGCACGGGAGGCGTCACCCGTATCGGCGGGGCGGCCGCTTCTCGCGCCGGTCACGATAACGGCCACGAAACCCCTGCTTCCGACGCATGTAAAAGGCTTTCTGTGGGTGGACGCCCTTTTCCGCGGCACCTGCCTGGTCGCGGATCCGGAATACCATTGGAATCCGCGCACCCCGAATCTGACCGGGCAGACGATCCAGTTCTGGGACTACCTCGACCGCCGGCACGGGGACCTCGACTACGAGGGCGTCTCCCCCGACGACCTCGGGCGGCTCTACGTGCGGTTCCACGCGTCGGGCGACGCGCTCCCGCTGGACACGCTGCGCCACTACGCCGCCAGGGTGGAGCGGGACGGCTGGGTCCATCCGGCCACGCGCCGCATGACCCGCCACTGGAAACGGCACCTGGACCTGCTGGGCGTCCGCGACCCCGGCCTGCGGCGGGACCGGCCGCTGGGGATGCCGGCCGACGAGGTCGTCGCCCGGCTCGCGAGCCTGCGGCTGTGCCTGGACACCCGCCGGCACGGCGGCCCCGTCTACCTGGACGGGACGCGGTGGGGCATGCCCTTGCGGAAGGTCATCGGCGCGGACGGGCACGCCAACTACCTGCTGGTGATCCTGCGGGACCTGCTCCCGCGCCTGAGGCCGGGACGCCGCGTCCTCTTCGTCTACGACGACGACCTCTCCCCCGACTACGCCCTCCTCAGCCGGGTCACCGGCGCCCTGGGGGCGCGGCCGGCGCGCCTCCCGCTGGGCCGGGTGCCGGTGGGCGGAGCCGTCCGCACGAGCCGGTTCGGCGGATGGGACGACGTGACCATCGACCGGCTCTCCGAGCTGTGCCGCGGGGAGTTCGACGCCGCGGCGTACCGGCTGGGGATGCGCCTGTACTTCATCGCGATGCTGAAGCGCACGTCCGGCGAGCCGTTCCGGCTGGACCTGCTCCGCCGGGCCCTGAGGCGCGCCGAGGGGATGGTGCGGGACGCGCGCCGCGACGGGCCGCCGTCCGAGCGGGCGGGCGCGTGCGTCACGCCGTCCGGGTGGGTCGATCCGTACCGGCTCACCGACGGCCTGTTCGCCCGCCGCTCCCGCCCGGCGTCCCGGGGGCTGCTCGACGCGGTCTTCCTGTGATCGGTACCCGAGGAGAAGCGATGTCCGCCGACGAGCGTGCCGATGCCTACCGGCGCAGGGTCCACCGGGAGAGCCGGGCGTTCCTCGCCCGCCTCGGCGATCCGCGCGGCGCGCAGGCGGCGGTGCTCGGCGAGGTCCTCGCCGCCGGCGCCGGCACCGCGTTCGGCCGCGAGCACGGGCTGGGCTCCGTGCGCGACGCCGCCGGCTTCCGCCGCGCGGTGCCGGTGCGCGGCCACGAGGAGTTCGGGCCGTGGCTGGACCGGATCCACCGCGGGGAGAAGGGCGTCCTGACCTCCGAGGATCCCCTCGCGTTCTTCGCCAGCAGCGGCACCACCGGGGCCGAGAAGACCATCCCGGTGACCGGCGGCTTCCTGCGCCGCTGCTTCCTGCCGTTCTACTTCGCGGGCTTCGCCGCGCTGGTCGAGCACCATCCGGACCTGCCCGGACGCGACGACGCCGTCCTCAACCTCTGGCAGGACCCGCACTCCCCCACCGGCCGGACGAGCGGCGGCCGGCCGCACCTCGGGCCGAGCCAGCTCGACTACGGCGAGGTCGGCGAGGAGCTAGCCGTGGGCCTCGGCAACCGGGCGCCGTGGAGCCGGCTGCCGGACCGGTCCGGCGACGCCGGGCCGTGGGAGCGGACCTACCTCCGCCTCCGGCTCGCCGCCGAGCACGACGTGCGCGGAGTCATCGCGGTGAATCCCGCCATCGCGGCCGCCCTCCCCCACCAGCTCCGCCTCTGGTGGCCACGGCTGGTCCAGGAGATCAGGGACGGGACGCTCGGCGGCGCGCCGTTCCGGCCGCCCGCGCCCGAGCGCGCGGACGCGCTGGAGCGCCGCGCCGAGCGCCGCGGGCGGCCGGCCCCGGAGGCCGTGTGGCCGCGGCTGGAGCTGCTCCTGACCTGGAACACCTACGTCGCCCGGCTCTACCTGCCGGAGCTGCGCGAGGAGTACGGGGAGGGGGTCCGGATCCGCCCGGCCCCGATCGGCTCCTCGGAGGGGCCGCTGGCCATCCCGGCGGCCGGCGCGTCGGCCGGCGGTCCGCTGGCCGTGGCGAGCTGCTTCTACGAGTTCGTCCCGGCCGACGAGGAGATCGATCCCCGCGGCGCCACCCTCCTCGCCCACGAGCTGGAGGAAGGACAGGAGTACCACGTGATCCTCACCCATCTCGGGGGCCTGTACCGGTGCGCGCTGCGCGACGTCGTCCGGGTGGTCGGCTCCGCGGCGGCGACCCCCGTCGTCGAGTACTCCTGCCGCGCGGGCCTGGTCTCCGTGGCGGGCGAACGGCTGCGCGAGTCCCACGTGCTGCGCGCGATGGCGGACGCGCGGGCCGCGGCCGGCGGGACGATCCGCAACCTCGCCTACCGCGCGCGGCCCGGCGGAGGCGGCATTCCCGGTCACGAGGCGGCCGTCGCCTTCGGCGAACCGCGTCCCGGACGGGAGCTGGAGGCGTTCGGCGACGCCCTCGACGCGGCGCTGTCCCGGGAGGCGCCCGCCTACGCCCGTGCCCGCCGGGCGGGCTCCCTCGCCGCGCCCGTGGTCCGGCAGGTCCCTCCCGACGCGTTCTTCCGGGAGTGGCAGCGCCGGGTGGAAGCGGGCGAGCGCCCGCCGCGGGTGAAGGACAGGGTCTTCCAGGACGATCCCGGCGTCTGGGCGAGGCTGACGGCGCCCGCGCCGACACCCGTCCACGCGAGCGGATCGGACGCGCGCCATGCCTGAGGGGATCGAGGACCAGGCCGGCGCGCCGGAGGCCTCCGGCGGCGAGTACCCGGTCATCCCGGGCCGCGGGGAGTACACGGAGCAGGCGAGAAGGGCCAGGCTGGAGTGGCTGCGCCGGACGTCGGGCGCCCCGCTGCGCTCGCTGGAGCACTCGTCGATCGATCAGCGCTCGCTGCCCGGGAACGCGGAGAACGTCGTCGGCGGCATCGAGATCCCGGTCGGGCTGGCAGGCCCGCTGCTCGTCCGCGGCGACCACGTCCGGGGGCTCATCACGGCGCCGCTCGCGACCACCGAGGGCGCGATGGTCGCCTCGGTGGCGCGCGGCGCGAAGGCGATCACGCTGGCCGGCGGGGCCGTGACCCGCGTCGTCCGGCAGCGGATGACGCGGGTGCCGGTGTTCGAGTTCGACGCCCTCGGGACGGCGGCGGAGTTCGCGCGCTGGGTCGCCGGCCAGGAGGGCGAGCTCGCCCGGCAGGTCACGGAGGTCTCCCGGCACTCGCGGCTCGTGGAGCTCGACCCCGTGCAGCTCGGACGGGTCGTCCACCTGCGCTTCGTGTACGAGACCGCCGACGCCAGCGGGCAGAACATGACGACCGCGGCGACCTGGCGGGCCTGCCGGTGGATCCACGACCGGCTGGCGGCGGCGGCGCGGCCGCTGCCGGTCTGGTCCGCGGTCGAGGGGAACCTCAGCGGCGACAAGAAGTTCGCGCACATCAACACGATCGGCGGGCGCGGCACCCGCGTCATGGCCGAGTGCGAGCTGGACCGCGCGGTGATCCGCCGCGTGCTCAAGACGACCCCGGAGGCGATCGACCGGCTGTACCGGATCAGCGTCGTCGCCGCGCAGCAGGCCGGGATGGCCGGGCACGACATCGACGCCGCCAACGTCATCGCGGCCATCTTCACCGCGACCGGGCAGGACATCGCCAGTGTGTACGAGTCCGGGGCCGGGTTCTTCTCCGTGGACCCCTTCTCCGGGGACGCCGCCGGCGGGCTGCGCGCGACGCTCGTCCTGCCGAACCTCGTCACGGGCGCGGTCGGCGGCGGCACGCGCCTGCGGCAGCAGCGCGACTACCTGGCGGCGCTCGGCTGCTCCGGCGACGGGTCGGCCGCCCGGTTCGCGGAGATCATCTGCGCGTTCGCGCTGGCGCTCGACCTGTCGACGATCGCCGCCATCGCGGGCGGGCAGTTCGCCGACGCGCACGAGCGGCTCGGCCGGGCGCGGGCGGTCGACTGGCTGCGCCCGGCCGACCTCGGCGCGCCGCTGCTCCGGCCGATGCTGGCCGCCGCGATGGACGCCCCCGCCCTGCGCGTCACCGGCGTCGCCCCGATCGCGGACGCCGCCGGGTCGAGCCTCATCACCGAGCTCACCGCGCGCGGCGAGCGGCGCAAGACCGTCGGGGTCGTGCCGCTGCGCGTCACGTGGGTCCGGCGGGACGGGGACGACCCGAAGCAGACCGACGTGGTCGTCAAGGCCAAGCCCCTCGACCGGGAAGTGATCATCGAGGCCGCGAAGCTGGCCTCGCTGTGCGGCGGCGCGCTCGCCGACGTCTACCCGCGCTGGCGGGACTGGACGGGCTTCCAAGGCGTCCACACGCGCGAGCCCGCCGTGTACCGGTCGGCGGAGCCCGCGCTGCGCGCCGTGCTCCCCGCCGCCTTCGGGACGTTCGAGGACCCCGCCCGCGAGGCCTACGTGATCGTGATGGAGCGGCTCGGCGCCAACGTGATCCTCAAGGACGCCGCCGACGCGCCGGGCGAGTGGCGGGAGGCGCACATCGCGGCGGCCGTCCGCGGCATCGCGGGCGTGCACCGCGCCTGGCTGGGCCGCGAGGCCGAGCTGCGCGGCGAGGGCTGGCTGGGCGCGACGCAGACCGCGGAGCGGATGACGGCCATGCGGGAGCTGTGGTCGGCCCTGCTGGACCACGCCGCGGCCGAGCACCCCGGGCTGCTGGACGAGGCGGGGACGCGCAGGCTGCGCCGGATCATCGACGGGATCCCCGGCTGGTGGGGACGGCTGGAGGCCATGCCGCGCACCCTCGTCCACAACGACTTCAACCCGCGCAACGCCGCCCTGCGGGCCGCGGACCTGAGCCTCGTCGCCTACGACTGGGAACTCGCCACGCTGCACGTGCCCCAGCGGGACGTCGCCGAGTTCCTGGCCTTCGTCCTGCCTCCGGACGTCGCCGGCCCGGACGTCACCGCGTTCCTCGACCTCCACCGGGAGGCCGTCGGCGGCGGGATCGATCCCGCCACGTGGCGCGAGGGGCATCGCCTGGCGCTGTGGGACTTCGCCGTCACGCGCCTGCTGATGTACCTGATGGTGCACACCCACCGCGCGCTGCCGTTCCTCGGCCGCCTGACCGCCACGACCCTGCGCCTGATCGCGATCGAGGACGGCGCGGCCGGCGGGGCGGACCGGTGACGGCCGCCGGTCCGCCGGCGCTGCGGGCGGCCCTGATCGGGATCGACGGTTCCGGCAAGAGCACCGTGGCGCGGCTGCTCGCGGATCGGCCGCGGGACGCCGGGCGCCGGGCCGTCCTGTCGTGCCTGCGCGCCCACGAGAACCCCGACGCCCCCTTGCAGGACCTCTCCCGCCACCTGGACACGCTGTCGAAGGAGGCCGACCGGCTCGACAGCCCCGACCTGAAGCTCGCCGTCCTGTACCTCCAGATGTGCACCTACGGCGTCGTGGAACGCTTCTTCGTGCGGGAGCTCGGAGTACGGGTCGTCATCACCGAACGCCATCCCCTCATCGACGCGCTCGCCTACCTGCCGCTCTACCGGCGGGCCGTCCGGCGGGTCGACGGCCCGGGCCGCCCGGCCGTCCTCCGCGAGCAGCTCGCCGGCCTGCCCCCGCCCGCCGCCGAGGCCGCGCTCGACTGGTGCCGGGTGCTCAGCGGGCGGCCGGGCGGGCGGGAGGTCCGGCTCGACACGCTGGGCGCCGAGCTGGCCGGGCTGGCGGAGCTGCCTCCCGGCCAGTGCGCCGCCGAGCTGTCCGCCAGGCTCGGGGTCACCGCCCCGGACGTCGCCGTGCTGCTCGACATCGACGTGGACACCGCGCTCGGACGGGTGGCTGCCCGGGGCGGCCGGCCCGAACTGCACGAGCGCGCCGGCGACCTCGCCCGGGTCCGCGAGAGCTACGACCGGGCGCTCGCGGCGTCCGGGACGGCCCGCGTCCACCGGCTGCCCGCCGGGCGGCCGCCCGAGGACCTCGCCGCCGAGGTCGCGCGGCTCATCGGCGGGTGAACCGGGATGCTCTCGCAGGACGAGCTGCGCGCACGCTTCGAGGAGCGGGTCGTGCGCGCCGGCCGGATGCCGCCGGACCCGCGCGACGCCGGCCGCGTCGGCGCGGTCGCCGTGCTGCGGGACTTCTCCCCGGGGACGTTCGCGCGGTCGGCGGTGGCGTTCGCCCGCGAGGCCCGCGGGACACGAGGGATGCGAGGGACGCGCGGGGACTGGGCGGCGGCCTGGTACGCGGGCTTCACCAGGACGATCTTCCTCGCCGGGGATCCGCGCAACCTGCTCGAACGCCATCCCTGCCGGCATCTCGACCCGGACGGGGACATCGCCTGGTACGGCCCCGGGCCGCTCGCGGACCACGGCGCGCTACGGCGGCTGCTGCGGCCGTTCCAGGGTCCGCTCGGCGTCGCGGTCCCGTTCGTCCAGGAGATCCCCCTCGACGGCGGGGAGGCGGCCGGGAGCGGCCTCGCGCTGCTGGAGGTGTCCGCGGCGGGGCTGCCGGTGGAGGACTACCTGGTCAACGTCAACCACCTGCTCGCGGAGGCGGTGCTGGACGGTCTGCTCGACGGCACCGGCCGGTTGCTGATCCGCCACGTCGCCCACGAGCCCGACCCGCCCGCCGGGTACGACCGGATCCGGGTGACCGCCGACCCGCGGACCCCGGGAAGGCTCCGCGCGCACGCCTGCCTCCGCGTCGGATGACGTCCCAGGGAAGTGCCCGAGCGGCCGGGCAATACCCCGGCGTTCGGCATATCGAAGCGATGTCCAACCGTGCCCGCGCGGCAGTTGGACGTCCCGGACACCGGGTAATTCGCGGGAACCGGAATGTTGTGCAGCCGACCGATCCCGGCGCTATTGATCGGCCGCCGCGGACGATGACATGGTGGGCCCGGCCCTTTTCTCGGTCGCGCGGCGGCTCGCACGCCGCTCAGCGCCATAAGCCCCCAGCGAGAAACGAGGAGCCTTTCATGCCCTTCGTCGTGACCAACGGTGTCCGGCTCTCGTACCAGCGCGCGGGCGCGGGCGAGCCGGTCGTGCTCGTCATGGGCTCCTCCGCCGCCGCGCGCACGTGGGACGTGCACCAGACGCCGGCGCTGCGCCGGGCGGGCTTCGCGACGGTGACGTTCGACAACCGGGGCATGCCGCCGTCGGACCGCCCGGAGGGCGACTACCGCCTCGCCGACCTGGTCGCCGACACCGCCGGGCTGATCGAGGCCCTGGAACTCGGCCCGTGCCACCTGGTCGGGGTGTCGCTGGGCGCGCTGATCGCGCAGGAGCTGGCCCTCGCCCGCCCGGACCTGGTCCGGTCGGCGGTCCTGATGGCGACGCGGGCGCGGTCGGACGCCCTGCGGCGCGCGCAGTCGGCCGCCGACCGGGAGCTGCGCGCGAGCGGCGTCCGGCTGCCGCCCCGGTACCGCGCCGTCACGACGGCGACCGAGATGCTCGCGCCCGCGACACTGAACGACGACCGCGCCGTCTCGGCCTGGCTGGAGCTGTTCGAGCTCGCCGGCGGCGGCGCCGCCGACGGCCAGGCGGCGGCGGCCGACGGCCTCGGCGACCGGCGCGCGGCGCTGCGCGGAGTTTCCGTGCCGTGCCTCGCCGTCGCGTTCGCCGACGACCGGATCTGCCCGCCGCACCTCGTCGCCGAAGTGGCGGACGCCATTCCCGGATGCGAATTCCTGGAGCTTCCCGACTGCGGTCATCTCGGCTACCTGGAACGGCCCGAAGAAGTCAACTCCACCATCATCGATTTCCTCATCGGAAATCGCGACAAGGTCGCGGCGGGCGCGGGTGCCGGGATTCTCCCGGACCCGGCGCCGGCCCCGGCGGGAAACGGGATCTGACGTGACGATGATAGGCGGCCCGCCCGTGGGCCAGCTCCGAGCCGAACCGCGCGACGAGCTGCTGAAGGGCCGGCGGGTCGGCCGCCGGACGATCCGGCGGATCATGCCGTACGCGCGGCCGTACCGGCGCCACATCGTGCTGCTCGTGGCGGCCACGGCGCTCGGCGCGTGCATCGCGGCCGCGAACCCCCTGTTCCTCAAGCTGATCATCGATCACGGCATCATGCCCCGGGACCTCGGCGTCGTCGTCGGGCTCAGCCTCGGGCTGGCCGGCCTGGCCCTCGTGGAGGCCGGGACCGCCTACCTCCAGAACCGCTGCTCGTCCCGCGTCGGCGAGGGACTCGTCTACGAGCTGCGCACCGAGGTGTTCACGCACGTGCAGCGGCAGCCGCTCGCGTTCTTCACCCGCGCGCAGACCGGCAAGCTGCTCAGCCGCCTCAACACCGACATCATCGGCGCGCGGCAGGCCGTGACGACGCTGCTGACGCAGGCGGTCTCCGCCGTCCTGACGCTCCTGCTGGTGCTCGGCGCGATGTTCTACCTGTCCTGGCAGATCACCGTGGCGGCCATGCTGATGGTGCCGCTGTTCCTGCTGCCCGCTCGGCTCATCGGCCGCCGGATGCAGCGGCTCACCCGGAGGATGATGGAGCACGACGCCGAGATGACGTCGATGATGAGCGAGCGGCTCAACGTCTCGGGCGCGATGCTCTCCAAGCTCTACGGGCGCGTACCGGACGAGCGGGACGAGTTCGCGCGCCGCGCCGCGCGGGTCCGCGACACCTCCGCCAGCACCCTCGTCTGGGGCCGGATGCTCCCGGTCGTCGTCGTGGTGCTCACCTCGTTCACCACGGCCCTCGTCTACGGGCTCGGCGGTGCCCTCGTCGTCGACGGCACCGTCGAGTTCGGGACCCTGGTCGCCATGGTGGCGCTGCTGCTGCGGGTGTACGGCCCCATCAACCAGCTCTCCACCCTCCAGTCGTCCGCCATGATCGCCCTGGTGAGCTTCGACCGGGTCTTCGAGGTGCTCGACCTGGAGCCGCTCATCGCGGACCGGCCCGGCGCCCGCCCGCTGGCCGTCCCGGCGTCCAACGGCCACGGGCCCGCGGCCGTGCCGGACGTCCGCTTCGAGAACGTGTCCTTCCGGTACCCGGCCGCCGGGGAGGTGTCGCTGGCGTCGCTGGAACCGGCCGCCGTGAAGGAGTCCGCGCGGACGGGCGGCGGCGCGCCGGTCCTGCACGACCTGAGCTTCCACGCGCCGCCGGGGAAGCTCACCGCCCTGGTCGGCCCGTCCGGCGCGGGCAAGACCACCATCACCCACCTGGTCCCCCGCCTGTACGACGCGACCTCCGGGACCGTGCGCGTCGGCGGGCACGACGTCCGCGACCTGACGCTAGCGTCGCTGCGCGAGAACATCGGGGTGGTGACCCAGGACGCCTACCTCTTCCACGAGACGGTGCGCGCCAACCTCGGCTACGCCCGTCCCGGGGCGGCGGAGCGGGAGCTGATCGAGGCCTGCGAGGCGGCGCTGATCTGGGACACCGTCCGCGCGCTGCCCGAGGGGCTCGACACCGTCGTCGGCGAGCGCGGCCACCGCTTCTCCGGCGGGGAGAAGCAGCGGCTCGCGCTGGCCCGCCTGCTGCTGAAGGCGCCGCCCGTCGTCGTGCTCGACGAGGCCACCGCCCACCTGGACTCCGAGTCGGAGGCCGCGATCCAGCGCGCCCTCCGGACCGCGCTGGCGGGCCGCACCTCCCTGGTGATCGCGCACCGCCTGTCCACCATCCGCGAGGCCGACCAGATCCTGGTCGTCGACGCCGGCCGGATCCGCGAGAGCGGCACCCACGAGGAACTGCTCGCCCTGGACGGCCTGTACGCCGACCTCTACCACAGCCAGTTCGCCCACCAGGCCGCCCGGCCGGACGGCTTCTAGCCGCCGGCCGCCGGCCGCCGGAGCCGCGCCAGAGCGCCTCCCGCACGACCTGTCCGTTCCACCGGAAGGAAGGCACATCATGAGAACCCGCTCCCGTATCGGCGTCCGCGCCCTGGCCGCCGCGGGCATCGCGTTCGCGGCGCTGCCCCTGACCGCCGCGGCCTCCAACGCCGCTCCCCCGGCCGCCGGAGGCTGTTTCAGCGCCGCGGAGACCCGCGACTTCGGCCGCGGCGAGGTCACCGTCTGCCCCAACGGCGGCGGCACCTACCGCGCCACCGGCTGGATCGAGGACCTGTTACCCGGGGACGGCGCGTTCACCGGACCGGACGGCGCCTGCGTCGAGTGGGACTACTTCTCGGCGACGCAGTACGAGACGCACTCCATCTCGGTCTGCCCGCATTTCGACCACAAGACGAAGCTCCAGGTCGACGAGGTGCTGAAGCCCCAGTACCCGCTGACGAGGGCCACCCTCGGACGCTCCTGGTACTGACGCCGAACCGGGGCCGAGGGTGCCGGCCGGGGGCCGCGTCGCGGCCGCCGGCGGCACCCTCGGCGCGTCACGCCCTATCTGGAACCGCCACCCAGCACCTGAAGAGGATCCGGCCATGCATCCTGCCGCCAACGGCGACGACACCTTATGCGAGTCCCCTGTATTCGTGCTGTCAACGGCCCGGTCGGGTTCGACCCTCCTCAGGTTCATCCTGGACAGCCATCCCGTGCTGGCCTGCCCGCCGGAGAGCGATGTCGCGCTGGCCTTCCGGCATCTCCTGCGGATGCGGACGATCCTGGAGGAGGCGAGGACCGGCACCGGAGGGCAGGGACCCTCGGCCGGCCTTCCGGAGCACATCGCCGCGGCGGTGCGGCGACCCGTCGACGAGGCTTTCGCCGAGTACCTGCGGAGCGTCGGCAAGAAGCGGTGGTGCGACAAGTCACCGGACTCCGTCTGGGACGCGGAGATCCTCCCCGAGCTCTACCCCCGGGCGCGCTTCATCAGCCTGTACCGCCATCCGATGGACGTCATCGCGTCGCTGGTCGAGAGCCACCCGTTCGGCCTGGGCGACGGGCTCGCCGCCCGGCACCAGCACCTCGCCGCGCAGTACCCCGGCAACATGGTGGCGACGGCCGGCGCGTACTGGCAGGCGCACGTCGAGCGGATGCTGGCCTTCGAGGCGATGCATCCGGACCGCTGCCTCCGGATCCGGTACGAGGACCTGGCTACCGCGCCGGAGCCGACCGCCGCCAGAATTTTCTCGTTCCTCGGCGTCAAGCAGGTCCCCGGCATCACCGAGGAGTGCTTCCGCGTCGAGCACGCACGGCAGGGCCCCGGCGACAAGAAGATCTGGCTCACCGACCGGGTGTCGGCGGACTCGCTCGGCCGCGGCGTCCGCATCCCTGCGTCCTTCCTGCCCGCGCCGATGCGCCGGGACGTCAACCGGCTGCTGGAGATGCTCGGCTACCGGCCGGTGGACCGGGCGTGGAACGAGGCGGTCGGCCGCACGGACCCGCGGGCGGACCGGGCCGCCCCGAGCCGTCCCGGCGCGGACGGCGGCGGCGGCGACGATCCGTCCTCGCCCGTCCGCGAGATCGACGGCAGGCTGGGCGCCCTGTCCCCGGGCGACCTGCACGCGATCCGGGAGCGGTGGCCCTTCCTCGCCGGGCAGGTCGTGCGGATCGTCGTCGACGACCCGGCCGGCCGGTCGCAGTCGCTCGCCTGGAGGTTCTCCCCCGCCGGGACGGAGGCCGCGCTACAGCGCCTGCCCGCGGCGCCCGCGCCGGCGGACCGGCGCGCCGACCCGATCACGCTCGCCGCGGACCCGGCGACCTGGGACGCGCTGATGTCCGGCACGGCGAACGTGGACGTCGAGCGCAAGGCCGGCCGCCTCCGCCACTTCCAGCGGATACCGGCCCGCGGAGCCGCCGTCACCCGCTGGGACGAGATCCACGCCGTGTCCGCCCTGCTGGGCTTGGCGCCCGTCCCCGCAGGCCGGGAACGAGCCAAGGACACCGCCGCGAAGAACTGAGAACCGCGAGGACAAGGCGCCGCACGCCCGCTTGGACGGGATCGTGCGGCGCCTTGACGCGCGCGACGGACGAACTCCGAACGGAGGCGGCCCAGACGGCGCGGCCCAGACGTCGCGGCCCAGACGTCGCGGTCCGGACCGCGCGACCCAGACGGTCGGGAGCTGGTGGCGTGGGGCAGCGGCGGGCGCGGGGCCGGTGGGCGGCGGTGGGTCAGGGGGTGTTGGTCAGCGGGGTCTCGGGGGGCGCGGTCGCCGGCTCGGTGTCGATCACCGTCCGGTGGAGCCCGGTGGCCGACCTGACGCGGAGCGAGTCCCCGATGGTCAGCGTGGCGACCGGCTCGCCCTCCGGCGCGGTGGAGGGAATCGTGTCCGCGGACCGTGCCGGGTCGCTCCACGCGTAGGCCGCGCCGGTCCGCCACGTCCCCACGACCGCCGCGATCAGCCCGGCGCCGCGCGGCAGGCGCACGTCCACGACCGATCCCGTGCCCACGCCCCGGCCGCGCAGCCACCGCGCCAGCCGGTCCGCCCGCGCGTCCAGCTCCCGGTAGGTGAGTCCCTCGGCCGCGACGGCGTCCGGGGTGCGCGCGGCCCGGTCGGCGAACAGCTCCGGCGCGGACGGCCGCGGCGGCGCGGCGGGGACGCCGTTCCACTCGGCCAGGATGGTGCGGCGCTCGGCCTCGTCCAGCAGCTCGACCGCGCCGACGCGCAGCGACGGGTCCGCCGAGACCGCCGCGAGGACACGGGCCCAGTACCGGGCGATCCGCTCGGCCGCCGGCTCGTCGAAGAGGTCGGCGGCCACCGTCACCGTCCCGTGGACGCCGCGGGGCGCGCCTCCGTCGCCGAAGGCCTCCTCGACTATCACGTCCAGGTCGAACTTGGCCGCCGGACGGGCCGTCGGCAGCAGTTCCACGGCCAGTCCGGGCAGCTCGGGGACCGGCGCCGAGGACGCCTCCTCGCCCGCCGAGGAATCGGTGTTCAGCTTGGTGAGGACCACCTGGAACAGCGGATGCCGCGCCAGGGAGCGGGCCGGCGCGAGCTCCTCCACGAGACGCTCGAACGGGACGTCCTGGTGCGCGTACGCGCCCAGGCCCGCCTCCCGGACCCGGCCCAGCAGCTCGGCGAACGTCGGGTCCCCGGCGAGGTCGCCGCGGATCACGAGCGTGTTGACGAAGCAGCCGACCAGGCCGTCGAGCGCCTCGTCGGTCCGGCCCGCCACCGCCGAGCCGATCGGGACGTCGGTGCCCGCGCCGAGCCGCGACAGCGTCACCGCGAGGCCCGCCTGGAGCACCATGAAGACGGTGACGCCGGCGGTGCGCGCGACGTCCCGCAGCCGCTCGTGCACCGCGCCCGGCACCGTGAACTCGGCCGTGAAGCCGCGGTGGCTGGACGCCTCCGGACGGCGCCGGTCGAACGGCAGCGCCAGCTCCTCGGGCGCTCCGGCGAGCGCCGCGCGCCAGTACGCGACCTGCCGTGCCACCAGGCTCCGCGGGTCGCCGTCGTCGCCGAGCAGCTCCCGCTGCCAGAGCGCGTAGTCGGCGTACTGCACCGGCAGCGGCGTCCACCCGGGCACGCGGCCCGCGCACCGCGCCGCGTACGCCAGCGACACGTCGCGGGCCAGCGGGCCCATCGACCAGCCGTCGCCGGCGATGTGGTGCACGACGACGACCAGGACATGCTCGCGGGGTCCCGCCCTGAGCAGCCGGGCCAGGACCGGCGCCTCGGCGGACAGGTCGAAGGTGTGCCGCGCCGTCTCCGCTACCGCGGCGGCGAGGTCGGGCGGGCCGCCGTCCGGCCGCGGCGCGGACGCGGGCGGGTCGTCCGGCCGCCGCAGCCGGGCGCGCCAGCCGGGCCTCTTGACGACGTCGACGACGGGCAGGTCCCAGGAGAGCTCGTCCATGCCCAGGATCCGCTGCCAGGGCTCGCCGTCCTCGGCCGGGAACACCGTCCGCAGCGCCTCGTGCCGTTCGAGGACGTCTCTCAGCGCCTCCCTGAGGGCCTCCCGGTCAAGGTCGCCGGAGAGGCCGAGGACGATCGGCGCGTTGTAGGTCGGGCTGGGACCCTCGATCTGGCCGATCAGCCACAGCCCCCGCTGGGCGGCCGACAGCGGGACGCGGTCCGGGCGCTCCCGGACGCGGAGCGGGGGGCGGGCGGGCCCGCCGTTCCCGATCCGGGCGGCGAGCGCGGCGACGGTGGGGGCCTCGAACACGTCGGTGATGCGCAGCTCGGCGCCCAGCAGGGCGCGCACCCTGCCGACCAGGCGGGTCGCCTGGAGGGAGTGGCCGCCCAGCTCGAAGAAGTCGTCGCCGACCCCGACCCCCGGCACTCCGAGAACCTCGGCGAACGCGGCGCACAGGGTGGCCTCCCGCACCGTCGCGGGTGCGCGCCCGGCGCCCGCGGTGTACTCGGGGGCGGGCAGCGCGGCGCGGTCGAGCTTCCCGTTCACCGTGAGCGGCAGCGCGTCCAGGACGACGACCGCGGCGGGCACCATGTACTCGGGCAGCCGCCGCGCCGCCAGCTCCCGGACCGCGGCGCCGAGTCCCGCGGACCCGGCGGCCTCGGACGCGGACGCGGCGGCCTCGGACGCGGCGGCCGGGTCGGCGGGGACGACGTAGGCGACCAGGCGGTCGTCGCGCACGGTCACCGCGACCCGGCCGACGGACTCGTGCGCGGCGAGCACGGTCTCGATCTCCCCGGGCTCGATCCGGACGCCCCGGACCTTGACCTGGTCGTCGCTCCGGCCGAGGAAGACCAGCTCGCCGCCGGGCGTCCAGCGGACCAGGTCGCCGGTCCGGTACATCCGCTCGCCCGGTTCGAAGGGGCACGCCACGAAGCGCTGCGCCGTCAGGTCGGACCGGCCGAGGTACCCCCGCGCGAGCTGGACGCCGGCGACGTACAGCTCGCCCGCCGTCCCGGCGGGGACGGGCCGCAGGTCCTCGTCCAGGACGTAGGCCCGGGTGTTCCAGACGGGGCGGCCGATCGGGACCACGGCGCCGTCCTCGCCGGCGGGGCAGGGCCGGTACGTCACGTCCACCGCGGTCTCGGTCGGCCCGTACAGGTTGTGCAGCCCGCCGGGCAGGCGCCGGTGGAACTCCGCGACCAGGTCGCCGGTCAGCGCCTCGCCGCTGCACACGACGCGCCGCAGGGACCGGCAGCGCCCCGGCGCCGCCTCGGGCAGGAACGCGCCGAGCATCGACGGGACGAAGTGCGCCGTCGTGACGCGCTCGCGCTCGATCGTCTCGACCAGGTAGGCGGGATCGCGGTGGCCGCCGGGACGCGCCACCACCAGGACGGCGCCGGTGATCAGCGGCCAGAAGAACTCCCACACCGACACGTCGAACCCGGCCGGGGTCTTCTGCAGCACGCGGTCGGACGCGTCGAGCCGGTAGCGGTCCTGCATCCACAGCAGGCGGTTCACGATCGAGGCGTGCGACACGATCACGCCCTTGGGGCGGCCCGTCGACCCGGACGTGTAGATCACGTAGGCGGGGTGGGCGGGCGAGACCGGCACGCCGAGGTCGGTGTCGCCGTATCCGGGGGCCGGGACGTCCTCGGCCGTGATGAGCAGCGCCGGGTCGGCGTCCTCCAGCATCCGGGCGATCCGGTCGTCGGGATGGCTCGCGTCGATCGGCACGTACGCCGCCCCGGCCTTGACGACCGCCAGCACCGCGATCACCAGCTCCGGCGACCGCGGCATCATCAGCGCCACCCGCTGCTCGGGTCCGCCGCCCTGCTCGACCAGGCGCCGCGCCAGCCGGTTGGCCGCCGCGTTCACCTCCGCGTAGCTGAGCGTCCGCCCCTCGAACACCACCGCGGGGGCGTCCGGTCGCCGCTTCACCTGCGCCTCGAACAGCGCCGGGAGCGTCGCCGGCTCCACGGCCCGGGCCCCGCCGTCGGCGAACGTCCCGAGGACCCGGCGCCGTTCGTCGCCGTCCAGGAGGTCCACGCCGCCGGCCGGGTCGCCGGGCGCGGCCGCCGCGAGCCGGTCCACGATCCGCCGCAGGTGCCGGGCGATCTCCCGGCCGTCGGCGGGCTCGTGGACGTCCACGTTGACGTCGACGTCCAGCCGGATCCGCGCCTCGCCGGGCCGGTCGTGGACGTCGACGCGCGCGGAGTCGATCGCGCCGGTGGACAGGTTCCCGCCGGTGACGGCGCAGCCGCCGAACATCTCCGGGTAGCCGAACGACATCACGTTGACGTACAGGCCGCACAGCGGCGTGCCCCGGACGAGCCGCAGGTCCCGGAGCATGTCCTCGTAGCGGTAGCGCCGGTGCCGGAGCGCCTCCCGGACGGCGGCGTTCACCTGCCCCACCAGCTCGCCGACGGTGGTGCCGCGGTCGATCCGGACCCGGATCGGCAGGATGTTGGCGGTCATGCCGGGGCCGAACACCCGCCCGCGCTCCGGCAGGCCGTTCACCGGCAGGCCGATGACGACGTCCCGCTCGCCGGCGGTGCGGTACCGCAGGACGGCGGCGGCGGTGATCATCAGCCCGGCCAGGTGGGTCTTCAGCCCGCGCGCGGTCGCCTTCAGCGCCGCGGTCGCCGCGGTGCCGAGTTCCTCGGTGTGCCGCGCCAGCGCGGACGGCAGCGGCCGCGGGTCGCCGGCGCGCGGAACGGCCGCCGGGGAGACCCCCGCGAGGGCGTCCCGCCAGTACGCCCGGTCCCGGCCGAAGTCGGGCGAGCACCGGTAGGCGCTCTCCGCCTCCAGCAGCGCGGACAGCGGCTCCAGCGCCCCGTCCGCGCCGGGCCGGCCGGCGAGGAGCTCGGCGTAGACGTCGGCGATGCGGCTGACGAAGGTCAGCGCGGAGAAACCGTCCATGAGGAGGTGGTGGGCGCGGTTGTACCAGAGGTGGTGGTCCGGGCCGAGCGTGAAGACGGCCTGGGTGAACCCCTGCCCGCGGATCAGTTCGGCCGGTGTCCGCACGTCCGCCCGCATCCACGCCTCGGCCGCGGCCCGCGGATCGGGCCCGCCGCTGAGGTCGAGCACGTGGATCTCGTAGTCGTACGGCGGGACGACGTACTGCTTGGGGACTCCGTCCACGACCTGGAAGCGCAGCCGGTAGGTGTCGGCCTCGTCCAGGGCCCGCCGCAGCGCCCGCACGAAGATCCCGGTGTCGAAGCCGCCGCGGATCTCCAGGTACTCGGCGATGTTGTAGACCGGATTGTCCGGCGCGAACTGCTGGGCCTGCCAGATACCGAGCTGGCCGGCCATCAGGTCGTGGAGTTCACCGTGAGCAGTCATTCCCGCCCCATCCTCGAAGGTGTCCATGCGAGCGAACCTGCCGTTCGCGGGCATCGCCGATACGGACGCCGCGCCGCCCGGCGGGGCGGACGCCGGGCGGCGCGGCCGCCGCTGACGGGAGCGCCGGCTACCAGCGCCACTCCCGCCGGCCGTACAGGTGCTCGGCGGGGACGTGCCGCTCCTTGCACCAGGCCATGAACTCCTCGATCTGCTTGATCTGGTAGGTGTCCTCGTTGTACGTGGTCGCCATGACGTGGCCGAGCCAGGGCTCCTCGCCCATGGCGTACACGTACGCCTCGCCGGCGCCGAGCTCGGTCATGATGGCGGCGGCCTGCTCGGCGTTGGAGCCCGACAGCTTGCGCGAGTCGCTCATCTTCTTGGTGACCGGGACGGTCAGCAGCGCCTGGTAGAGCCAGGTCAGCGGCGCGCCGTCGCACTCCATGCCGAGGAACGCCATGTCGGCGGTGCCGAGGTGCCGTTTGACGTAGCGGTAGAGCGCGGGGTCGATCCCGGACGAGTCGGCGCCGATGAAGATCTTCTTGCCGGCCAGTTCCGCCCAGTAGGTCGACTTGGCGCGGATGTCGAGGTCGCAGTGCTCGCCGAGGAACGGCGTGGCGGTGACCTTCCCGCCGGGGACGTCGAGCTCGTCGAAGTCGTCGACCTCGGTGACGGGGAAGCCCTGGTGCCGGAGCATCAGCGCCAGCGAGGGGTCGGGGAGGTTGCCGCGGGAGGCGCGCGGCACCACGACGCTGCCGACCCGGCCGCGCAGCTGGAGCAGCGTCTCCAGCACGATGTGGTCCTGGTGCCCGTGGGTGATGAGGACCAGGTCGATGAAGTCGGGCAGGTCGTCCAGGGTGTAGCGGTCGCCGGCGGTGCTGTCGGCGCTGATGAACGGGTCGACGACGATGGCCGCCTCCGGGCTCTGCAGCACCAGGCAGGCGTGCCCGAAGTAGCGGATCCGGCCGCCGGCGTCGATGTGCCGGTCCGGTGCGAGGGCCGGTTCGGCGCTGAGCATGCCGGCGAGCATCGCGGCCTGGGCGTCGTCCAGCTCCAGCGCCTCACGCAGGCGGGCCAGGGTCGTGGGCCGCACCCGGGCCTTGAAGAGCTCCTCCAGGCCCGGGTGATTGAACGGTATGCCGAGTTCCAGGACGTCCAGGGAGGGCAGCCGGGGGGTGCTCATGATGAACGGCCGCTCGATTCCCGTCTCGAACGACAATTGCACCGACTGGCGCGACGCCTGGTAGTAGTCGCTGGTGTAGACGAGCGGCTCGATGAAGCGCATCTGCGCGTTGTTGTCGGTGTCGTAGGCGACCTCGACCAGGCCTCCGAGCTCGGCGGGCAGCTTCGGGTAGAGGGGGGTCAGGTCGAATCCGGTCGCGCTGGTCCGGAGCAGTTCCTGCCCTTCCGCGATCGCCTCGGCGAACCGCAGGATGTGCGCCCGCTCCCGCTTGATCTCGGCCAGCAGGTCGCGGACCTCGCCGGCGCGCTCCTCGGGGATGTTGATGAAGTAGCCGCCGCGCAGCTCCGGGTTGCCGCTCGCCGTGACGTGCACCTGCGGCGACTGGAGGTAGGACTCCAGCAGCGGGACCTGGAGGAAGGCGAGGTTCATCGCCGACTGCACGGGCGCGATCGTGTGCGGCCAGGCGAAGAACCGGTCCACCAGCGGCTCGACGATGACCTTCGATTTGAGGAAGAGCTGTTCTTCGGCCATCTGCGGCATACCTCCGGAGCGCAAATAAGAATGGCGGCGGTCCGTTTTCTCGTCCGGCCGCGCCGAATGGGAGGGCGGCGTGTCCGGCGACGGAGATCTCAGGGACCGGAGCCCGGGCGGGAAATATCTCCGCCGAGTGCATTCGCATCGTACTCGGCGGGCCCGGAAAACACAGTGCTGTTCAACTGTCCGCATGCCGCAGTTGGCCACCGCGCGGCCGGACGGCGCCGGCCCTGTCGCCGCCCTGTCACCGTCCTGTCGCCGCCCCTGTCGCCGCCGAATGGCTCAATGGCTTATTGGCCGTGACCGCACCGCAATTCCGTTTCCCTCACCGCCGGGTCGTGCCGAGCCATGCCTCCATCGCGGCCCAGGCCCGGGCGAGCATGTCCGGACGGATCATGTCCGAGTGCTTGCAGGGAAGGCGGACCTCGGAGATCTCCCCGGAGATGTACGGAGCCCACCGGCCGGCCATGGCCTCACCCTCGTCCCGCCCCTCGTCCGCCACGAGCAGCAGCGCGTTCCCGTCGAAGCGGCCGAACTCGTGGGCGCCCCGGATGGTCATGTTGGTGCGGAAGACGCGCGCGAGGGTCCGGTACTCGTCGTCCGAGATGGCCCCGAGGATGTGGCCGGCCTCCCTGCGCATCCGCTCCATCAGGTGCTCCAGAACACCTTCTTCGTCGCCGGCGGCGCCGTCCCTCACCGGCTCGTCCCGCCGCCCTCCGGCCGCGGAGTCCGGGCGGCCGCCCGGGGCCGGCGGATAGGTGTCCATGATGACCAGGGCCGCGACCTCCTCCCCGGCGGCCTGCAACTGGACGGCGATCTCGTGCGCCGGGACGCCCCCGAAGGACCATCCCAGGAGGTGGTAGGGACCGGTCTCCTGCACCGACCGGATCTGCGCCGCGTAGTCCGCCGCCATCTCGCGGACGGACCCGGAGAGCCCGGTGGTCCCGTCGAGCCCGCGGGCCTGGAGCCCGTAGATCCGGAACCCGTCCGGGACGTGCCGGGCCATCGGCATGTAGCACCAGCTCATCCCGCTCCCCGGGTGGACGCAGAAGATCGGCGTCCCGTCCCCGCTCGTCCGGATGGGCAGCAGGACGTCGAGGGCGTCGTGGACGGACGCGAGGTCCATCCGGGCCATCAGGCCGCCGACCGTCCGTCCCATGAGGAGGTCCCGCACCGAGACCGCCACCCCCCGCTCCGCCAGGCGCGCGGCCAGCTTCGCCGCGAGCAGGGAATGGCCGCCCGAGGCGAAGAAGTCGTCGTCCACGCCCACCGCGTCCAGCCCCAGGACCTCGGCGAACGCGGCGCACAGGACGTCCTCCAGCGCGGTGACCCGTCCCCGGCTCGCCGCGCGCGGAGCGGCGGCCGCGGGCGCCGGCAGCGCCCGGCGGTCCACCTTCCCGTTCACCGACAGGGGCAGCGCGTCCAGCACCACCACCGCCGATGGCACCATGTACTCCGGCAGCCTGTCCGCGCACCGCCGCCCGGCCGAGCGCGCCAGGTCCTCGCGGTCCCGGTCCGCCGCGCCGTCCGCGGGGACGAGGTAGGCGGTCAGCCGCCGCTCACCGGGGACGTCCTCGCGGACGATCACGGCGGCCTGCGCGACGGCGGGATGCCCGGCGAGGACCGCCTCCACCTCGCCCGGCTCGATCCGGAACCCGCGGATCTTGACCTGGTCGTCCGCCCGGCCGAGGAACTCCAACTCGCCCCGGGCGTTCCAGCGCGCCCGGTCGCCGGTGCGGTACATCCGCTCGCCCGGCCGGAACGGATGGGCGACGAACCGCTCGGCGGTCAGGGCGGCGTGGTTCACGTACCCGCGCGCCACACCCGCGCCGGCCACGTACAGCTCCCCGGCGACGCCCCGCGGGACCGCGCCGAGCCGCTCGTCGAGCACGTACACCTGCGCGTTGGCCACCGGTGCGCCGATGTGCGGGCGCTCCTCCGGCGCCAACGGCGCGGTCATCGTCGCGCACACGGTGGTCTCCGTCGGCCCGTAGGCGTTGACGAGGTCCCGGTCCGGCGCCCACCGGCGCACCTGGTCCGGCCCGATCGCCTCACCGGCGGACACGAGGGTGCGCACCGGCGCCAGATCCTCGACCCCGAGCACCGACAGCACCGCCGGCGGCAGCGTCGCGTGCGTCACCCCGTGCCGCCGGACCACCTCCGCCAGGCCCGCTCCCGGCAGGAGCTCCGCCGCCGGCGCCACGACCAGCCCCGCACCCGCGCACAGCGCCATCAGCCATTCCCAGGTCGCGGCGTCGAAGCCCGGCGAGGCGAACTGGAGGACCCGGGCGCCCGGTCCGGCCGCGAGGCGCTCCAGCTGCGCCGTCGCCAGGTTCACCGCGCCCGCGTGCGTGACGGCCACTCCCTTCGGCCGCCCGGTCGACCCGGAGGTGTAGATCACGTAGGCCAGCCCGTCACCGGGCATGGCCGCGCCGGGGCCGGTCTCCGGCGACGAAGCGACCCGCTCCGCGACGTCCGGGTCGTCGAGCCAGACGACGTGCCCGTCCTCGACGGCGCCGGCCACGTTCCCCGGCACGTCCCGGCGGCTCACCACGAGGCGCGTCCCGCTGTCGGCCAGCATGTAGGCGATCCGCTCGGCCGGGACGGCGGGGTCGATCGGCAGGTACGCGCTCCCCGCCTTCACCACGGCGAGCAGCGCCACGATCAGGTCGACACCGCGGTCCATGGCGACGGCCACGGGAACCTCGGGGCCCGCTCCCCGGCTCGTCAGGTAGTGCGCCAGCCGGTTCGTCCGGCGCTCCAGCTCCCCGTACGAGACGCAGGCGTCATCGGAGATCAGGGCGGGCGCGCCGGGAGTCCGCGCGGCGTGCGCCGCGAGCAACTCCACGACCGACTCCCCCGCCGGCTCGACTGACGTGCCGTTCACGTCCGCCAGGATCCACCGGCGCTCCTGCTCGCTGAGCACCTCGACCTGGCTGACCCGCGTCGCCGGTTCGGCGGCCACCAGCCCGAGGACACGGATCCAGCGGTCCGCCAGATCCTCGACGGTTCCGCGTTCGAACAGGTCCGCCGTCCCGACGAGCGACCCCCTGATGCCCGCGGGCGCCCCGTCCCGGTCGAACGCTTCGCTGACCACGACGTCCAGGTCGAACTTCGCCGTCGCCGGCCCGCCCGGCGTCCGGTCGCCCGTCTCGTCCGTCTCGTCCTTGCCGCCCGTCTCGCCCGGGAGCCTCCCGGCGGTGACCGTCCCCAGGTCCAGGACGGCCCGCGCGTTGTTCTGGAGCGTGAACATCACCTGGAACAGGGGGTGGCGGGCCAGGCTGCGATGCGGGTCGAGCTCCTCGACGAGCCGCTCGAACGGCACGTCCTGGTGCTGGTAGGCGTCCAGGCTCGTCTCCCGGACGCGGGCCAGGACCTCCGTGAAGGCGGGGTCGGCCGACAGGTCGGTGCGCAGGACCAGGGTGTTGACGAAGAAGCCGACCAGATCGTCCAGCGCCTCGTCCGCGCGGCCCGCGACCGCCGACCCGATCGGGATGTCCCGCCCCGCGCCCAGCCGCGACAGCAGGACCGCCAGGGACGCCTGCAACACCATGAACAGCGTCACGCCCTCGGCCCTGGCCAGCCGCGTCAGCTCGGCGTGCACGCCCGCCGGGATCTCCAGCCCCGCCCGGTGCCCGCGGTAACCGGGCGCCGCCGGACGCGGCCGGTCCGCCGGCAGCGCGAGCTCTTCCGGGATCCCGGCCAGCGCCTGCCGCCAGTAGCCGATCTGCCGGGACGACACGCTGTCCGGGTCGTTCTCATCGCCGAGCAGCTCGCGCTGCCACAGCGCGTAGTCGGCGTACTGCACCGGGAGAGCCGCCCACTTCGGCACACGCCCCTCGGTCCGGGCCCGGTACGCCTCGGACACGTCCCGCGCGAGCGGACGCATCGACCAGCCATCACCGGCGATGTGATGCACCACCAGCACCAGCACGTGCTCATCGGGGCCGGCCCTCAGCAGCCACGCCCGGACCGGCACCTCCGCCGACAGATCGAACGCGGACGACACCGCCGCCTCCACCTGCCCGGCCACCGCGGCCGGTATCGGTGCCCCCGCAGGTTCCGCCGGTGCCGTCGCCGTCGCCGTCGCGCCGGAGTCGTGCACGTCGAGGATGCGCAGAGACCAGTCGAGCTCGTCCATGTCCAGGACGCGCTGGTACGGCTCGCCGTCCACCGCCGGGTAGATCGTCCGCAGCACCTCGTGCCGCTCCAGCACGTCCCGCAGCCCCGCGGCCAGCGCATCCCGGTCGAGGTCACCGGTCAGCCGCAGCACCACCGGGCTGTTGTAGGTCGCGCTCGGCCCCTCCAACTGCGCCAGGAACCACAGGCGGCGCTGCGCGAACGACAACGGCACCCGCTCGGGACGCTCCCGCGCCGTCAGCGCCGGACGCACCACCCCGTCGTCCGTCCCGGACGCCAACCCGGCCGCCAGACCCGCGACCGTGGGCGTCTGGAACACCGTCCGGATCTCCACCTCGGCACCCAGAACCGTGCGGATACGGCTCACCAGCCGCGTCGCCAGCAACGAGTGGCCGCCCAAAGCGAAGAAGTCGTCCTCCACCCCGACCCGATCCAGGCCCAGGACCTCGGCGAACACCTGGCACAGCAGCTCCTCGCGCGCACCGGCCGGGCCGCGGCTCTCCTTCATCCGGTACTCCGGCGCTGGGAGTGCACGGCGGTCCAGCTTGCCGTTGCCGGTCAGAGGCAGCGCGTCCAGCACCACCACCGCCGACGGCACCATGTACTCCGGCAACCGCTCCGCGCACATCCGCCTGACCGCGGACGCCAGCTCCTCGCCGTCCTGGCCCGCCGTACCGTCCGCCGGAACGACGTAGCCGATCAGACGCCGGTCACCAGGGGTGTCCTCGCGCGCGATGACCGCGGCCCGCGCGACCGCGGGATGGCCGGCCAGGACCGCCTCCACCTCGCCCGGCTCGATCCGGAATCCGCGCACCTTCACCTGGTCGTCGACCCGGCCCACGAACTCCAGCTCACCGGCGGCGTTCCAGCGGACCCGGTCGCCCGTCCGGTACATGCGCTCGCCCGCCGCGAACGGATCGGCCACGAACCGCTCCGCCGTCAGAGCGGCCCGGCCCAGGTATCCGCGCGCGAGCTGCGCACCCGAAACGTACAGTTCACCGGCCACACCCGACGGCACCACGCCCAGGGCGTCATCCAGCACGTACAGCCGTGTGCCGGCGACCGCGCCGCCGATCGGCGCCGCCCCGCCGGCGAGACCGCCCCGAGCCAGGCGCGTGGTCGCCACGCCGATCGTGGTCTCCGTCGGCCCGTAGTGGTTGAACACCGCGCAGCCCGCGTCCCCGGCCGCCGCGAGGAGGTCCTCCAGCCAGCCCGCCGCGGCCGCCTCGCCACCGAGGACCAGCGACCGCGCGGGCAGCGTCCCGGCCCGTCCGTCACGCCCGGCCGGGCCGGTCGCCCCGGCCGACAGTGCCGCCCAGTGCGACGGGACTGCCTTCACGAAATCGATCCCGTTCCGGTCCAGGTACTCCGCTACCGCGCTCGCATCGGTGACCATCTCCGTCGGCAGCACATGCAGTTCACCACCGCTCACCAGGCTGGAGAACACCACCGTGTTCCCCAGATCCGTGAACGGCGCCTGCAACAGCCCGTACCGGCCCGATCCGCCATCGGCTCCGAAACCCACGACCGGCGGTACCGATGTCACATAGGTGGCCAGCCCTTCCTGAGTGACTCCCACCCCCTTGGGACGGCCCGTCGACCCCGAGGTGTACATCACGTACGCCAGAGCGCCGCCCGGTATCCCGACTCCGAGCGGGCCGTCCGGAAGGCCGTTCACGAGAACGGAGACCACCGGATCGTCCAGGGCCACCACCCGAACCCGGCCCGCGGGCAGGTCTTCCACGACCTCCTGCGTGCCCAGCACCAGCACCGCGCCCGCGTCGGCGAGCATGAACGCGACCCGCCCCGCCGGCAGCGCCGGGTCGATGGGCAGGTACGCGCCACCGGCCTTCCACACCGCCAGCAACGCCACGATCATCTCGGCGCCGCGCGGCAGGCACAGGCCCACGACGGACTCCGCGCCCACCCCCTGGGCGATCAGATACCGAGCGAGCCGGTTCGCCCGCTCGTCCACCTCCCGGTACGTGACGGACTCGTCCTGCGAGACCACCGCCACCGCGTCCGGCGACCGCAGCACCTGCTCCTCGAACAGAGCGACCACCGGCGCGTCCGGCTTCGCCGCGGCGTCACCGGTTCCCGCCGCCAGGATCCGCCGCTCCTCGTCCTCGGGCAGGACGGCGACCGCGCTCAGCGGGAGATCGTTCGCGGTGCCGCCGTCCAGCAGGACGTCGAGGGCGCCGACCATGGAGTCGATCGCGGTCTGCAACAGCCCGGCCACCGCGTCCGCGTCCATCGGCGCGACCGCGTCGACCACCAGGCCGAACCCGTCACGGAGGTCTTCGATCCCGACGGTCAGCGGGTAGTTGTTGCGCGTCTGCGAGAAGACCCTCCTGATGCCGCCGCGGCGACGAGGCTCGCCGCCGGAGGCGATCCCGTCCGCCCTGTAGGCGTAGGTGTAGTTGAAGAGCGAGGCGAAGAGGGGCCTGTCGGCCGGTACCGAGCTGGCGCGCTGGGCGACGGCGAGCGGGGCGTGCTCGTGCTCCAGCAACCCGGCCAGCACCTCCCGCGTCGCCGTCACGGCCTCCAGCACCCCGGCGCCACCGACCCGGATGCGGACGGGCAGCGTGTTGATGAACAGCCCGGCCGCGCGGTCGGCTCCGGCACCGGCCTGCATCCGGCCGAACAAGACCGTCCCGAACACCACGTCGTCCCGGCCCGAGATCGCCGCCAGCATCCGCGCGTACGCCACATGCATCAGCGTCGCCGGGCTCACACCGAGCCGCCGCGCGACCTCCCGCAACCGGCTCGCCAGCCGCTCGTCCAGGTGCCGGACCGTGCGCACCGCACCGGAGCCGTCGCCACGCACGTCCGCCACCCCGAACGGCAGCGTCGGCTCGCTCACTTCCGCCAGCATGTCCGCGAAGAACCGCTCATGCTCGGCCACCGGGACACCGCCCCGGGCCTGCGCCACGAACTCCCGGTAGGAGGACGGCTCCGGCAGGTCCGCGCCCCGCCCGGCCATGAACGCCCGGACCTCGTCCAGCAGGACGTCCTTCGCGGTGTGGTCCTGGACCAGGTGATGCTGCCGGATCAGAGCCAGCCACGTGTCCGTGCCCGGACGCCGGGCGATGTGCACATCGAGCAGCGGAGCCCGTCCCAGATCCATCCTCAGGCCGCCCGCGGCCACCAGGTCCGCCACGGGATCCTCGGTCCCCGGTTCAAGGATCAGCTCGTGGACCGGCATCCGGGCCGAGCGCCAGACCACCTGCACCGGCTCGCGCAGCCCCTCCCACACCACACCGGTGCGGAACACGTCATAACGGTCCACGACCTGCTGCAACGCGCCCACGAAACCGTCGAGGGCCTCCCGTCCCTCGAACTCCGCAACGGTCGGCTGGACGTAGACGTCATCACCGCCTTGGGTCTCCAGAAGGTGGTGGAAGAAGATCCCTTCCTGGAGTGGCGCCAGGGGGTAGACGTCGGCGACGTTGGACGCACCACCCTCCACCGCCGCCACCACACGCTCCACCTCGGCCTCGGTGAGCTCCACCAGCGGCAACATCTCCGGAGTGATCCGCTCGGCGCCCTCGGGGATCAGGTTGGGCGGGACCACGACCGGCTTGGGACCGGCCACCGCTGCCAGGCCCGCCACCGTCGGCGTCTGGAACAACGCCCGCACCGACACCGACACCCCACGCACCCGCAACCGCTCCACCAACGACACCGCCAATAAGGAGTGACCGCCCAAGGCGAAGAAGTCGTCATCGACGCCCACCTGGTCGAGCCCCAGGACCTCGGCGAAGACTTGGCAGAGCAGTTCCTCGCGTGCATCGGCCGGACCCCGGCCCTGCCTGGTGCGATACTCCGGAGCGGGGAGGGCGCGGCGGTCCAGCTTGCCGTTGGTGGTGAGCGGCAGCGCGTCCAGCACCACCACCGCCGAGGGGACCATGTACTCCGGCAACCGATCCGCGCAGACCTTCCTGGCAAGGCCCGCCAAGTCCTCTGCCGCACTGTCGGCAGGGACGATGTAGGCGATCAGGCGCTGGTCACCGGGGGTGTCCTCACGGACGATCACCGCCGCCTGAGCGACGGCCGGATGCCCGGACAGAACCGCCTCCACCTCGCCCGGCTCGATCCGGAACCCGCGGATCTTCACCTGGTCGTCCGCCCGGCCCACAAACTCCAACTCACCGGAGGCATTCCAGCGGACGCGGTCACCGGTCCGGTACATCCGCTCACCGGGCTGGAAGGGGTCGGCCACGAACCGCTCGGCCGTCAACCCGGCCCGGCCCACATACCCGCGCGCGAGCTGGACGCCCGACACATACAACTCACCGGTCACCCCCGGCGGAACTATCCCCAGTTCCCCGTCCAGGACATAGACGCGAGTGTTGGCGATCGGAGCACCGATCGGCGCCTGCTCCCCCGGCACCAACGGCAGGCTCATCGTCGCGCACACCGTCGTCTCCGTCGGACCATACGCATTGATCAACCGCCGCCCCGCAGCCCACCGCTCCACCAGCCCCGGACCCATCGCCTCACCCGCCGACACCAACGTCCGCACCGACCCCAGATCGTTGACGTCCAGGACCGACAGCACCGCCGGCGGCAACGTCACATGCGACACCCCATACCGCCCAACCACCTCAGCCAGGCCCGCACCCGGCACCAGTTCGGTCGCCGGAGCCACCACCAGACCCGCACCCGCACACAACGCCATCAACCACTCCGACGTCGCCGCATCAAAACCAATCGAGGCGAACTGCAACACCCGCGCTCCGGGCTCCACCCCGAACCGCTCCACCTGAGCCCGCACCAGATTCACCGCACCCGCATGCGTCACCCCCACACCCTTCGCACGCCCCGTCGACCCCGACGTATAAATCACATACGCCAAGGCGCCAGCGGCCACCTCCACACCGGGGCGGTCTTCCGGGAGGCCATCCACCAGAGCCGCGACCGCCGGATCATCCAGTGCCACGATCCGGACGCGACCGGCGGGCAGTTCCTCGGCCACTTCCTGTGTCCCCAACACCAGCACCGCACCGGCGTCAGCGAGCATGAACGCCACCCGGCTCGCCGGCAACGCCGGATCGACCGGCAAATACGCACCACCGGCCTTCCACACCGCCAACAACGCCACCACCAAATCCACCCCACGCGGCAAACACAAAGCCACCACCGATTCGGCACCCACACCCTGCGCCACCAGGAACTGAGCCAGCCGATTCACCCGCCCGTCCAACTCCCGGTACGACACCGACTCATCAGCCGACACCACCGCCACCGCATCCGGCGACCGCCGCACCCACTCCTCAAACAGCTCCACCACCGACGCATCGATCTCCGGGACGATCGGACCGGTCCCGGCGGCCAGCACCCGCTGCCGCTCGCTCTGCGGCATCACCTGGATTCCGCTCAAGGAGGCGTCGCCTTCGATGCCGCCGTCCAGCAGCGCGGCCAGGGTGTCGAGCAGGTTGGCGACCGTGGTGTGCAGCAGATCGCACACCATGTCCGCGTCCACTGGCGCGACAGCGTCGACGAGCAGGTCGAATCCGGTGCCGCGGTCGCGCACCGCGACCGCGAGCGGGTAGTTATGGCGGTCTTGGCTGAACACCGGCCGGATGGCACCGCCACCGCCACCGCCGGCACGCGACGCAGGGGCGGGAGTGGCGGCGGCGGTGCGGGCGTAGGTGTAGTTGAAGATGGACGTGAAGAGGGGCGTGTCGGCCGGTACCGAGCTGGCGCGCTGGGCGACGGCGAGCGGGGCGTGCTCGTGCTCCAGCAGTCCGGCGAGCAGTCGGCGGGTGGCGGTGATGGCTTGGAGGACGCCGGTTCCGCCGACCTGGACGCGGGCGGGCAGCGTGTTGATGAACAGTCCGGCCGCGCGGTCGGCTCCGGCGCCGGCCTGCATCCGGCCGAACAGCACCGTCCCGAACACCACGTCGTCCCGGCCCGAGATCGCCGCCAGCGTGCGCGCGTATGCCACATGCATCACCGTCGCCGGGCTCACGCCCAGCCGCCGCGCCACCTCACGCAACCGCTCGGACGATTCCTGCTCCAGAGCGCGTTCCGCCCGTATCGCGCCAGAGCCGTCGCCACGTACGTCCGACACTCCGAACGGCAGCGTCGGCTCGCTCACCTCCGCGAGCATCTCCGCGAAGAACCGCTCATGCTCAGCGGCCGAGATCCCGCCCCTGGCCTGGGCGACGAAGTCCCGGTAGGGCGGCGGCTCGGGCAGTTCTCCACCTCGTCCGGTCAAGAAGGCTCGGATCTCGTCCAGCAGGACGTCCTTCGCGGTGTGGTCTTGAACCAGGTGGTGCTGCCGGATCAGGGCCAGCCACTGGTCTGAGTCGGGACGTTGGGCGATGTGCATGTCCGTGAGGGGTGCGCGGCGCAGGTCCATGACCAGGCCACCGGCGGACACCAGCGCCGCTACCGGGTCCTCGGTTCCCGGATCGAGGACGATTTCGCGTACGGGCAGCTCGGCTGCACGCCAGACCACCTGCACCGGCTCGTGCAGCCCCTCCCACACCACACCGGTGCGGAACACGTCGTGACGGTTCACTACCTGCTGCAACGCGTCCACGAACGCGTCCAGGCGCTCACGGCCGTCGAACTCCAGCACCAGTGGAAGCACGTACGTGTCGTTGCCCTCGCCCGCTTCCATGAGGTGGTGGAAGAAGATGCCCTCCTGGAGTGGCGCCAGAGGATAGACGTCGGCGACGTTGGACGCACCACCCTCCACCGCCGCCACCACACGCCCCACCTCAGCCTCGGTAAGCTCCACCAGCGGCAACATCTCCGGGGTGATCCGCTCGGCGCCCTCGGGGATCAGGTTGGGCGGGACCACGACCGGCTCGGGACCGGCCACCGCCGCCAGGCCCGCCACCGTCGGCGTCTGGAACAACGCCCGCACCGAGACCGACACCCCGCGCACCCGCAACCGCTCCACCAACGACACCGCCAATAAGGAGTGACCCCCCAAGGCGAAGAAGTCGTCGTCCACACCCACTCGGTCCAAACCAAGGACCTCGGCGAAAACCTCACACAGCAGCTCTTCGTGCGCATCCGCTGGCCCCCGCCCCTGCTTGGTGCGGTACTCCGGGGTCGGAAGGGCGCGACGGTCCAGCTTCCCGTTGGCCGTCAGCGGCAGCGCGTCCAGGACCATCACGGCCGAGGGCACCATGTACTCCGGTAACCGCTCCGCGGTAGCGGCACGAACGAGGTCGGCCAGCGCGCCCTGATCACCATCGTCGGCGATGGGAACGATATAGCCGACCAGGCGCCGGTCGCCGGGGCTCTCGTCACGCACGACCACCGCGGCCTGGGCCACGGCGGGGTGATCGGCAAGGACCGCTTCCACCTCGCCCGGCTCGACGCGGAAACCCCGGATCTTGACCTGGTCGTCGGCCCGGCCGACGAACTCCAGGTCACCGGCGGGGTTCCAGCGGACGCGGTCGCCCGTCCGGTACATCCGCTCGCCCGGACGGAACGGGTCGGCCACGAACCGCTCAGCCGTCAGAGCCGTCCGTCCCATGTACCCGCGCGCCACGCCGGCACCGGCCACGTACAGCTCCCCCGCCACACCGGACGGCACCAACCTCAGGTCCTCGTCCAGCACGAGAACATGGGCGTTCGCCACCGCGCGGCCGATCGGCAGTACCCCATCCACCGGGGCCGACGTCTCGAACTGGGTGGCGCACAACGTGACCTCGGTCGGCCCGTACAAGTGCCGCACGCGGACGCCAGGGCACGCGTCCAGTACGCGCGCGACCGTTTCGGCGGGCACCACGTCCCCGCCCGTCAGTACCTCCTCCACTCCGGTGAAGCAGGCCGGATCCTCCTGCGCCAGCACGCGGCACAGTCCCGCCGTGACATGCACATGCGTCAGCCCGGCCCCGGCCACCAGGGTCCGGAGCGTCGCCGCGTCCATCTCCTGGGCGGGCGCCACGACCACGGACGCTCCCGTGGCGAGCGGAGCCCACATCTCGTACACCGACGCGTCGAAGGCGTGCGGGGCGTGGAACAGCACCCGCGAGTCGTCCGCCAGACCCCAGAAGTCGTCGGAGGCCAGTGCCGCCACGTCCCGGTGCGACACCGCGACGCCCTTCGGCTGCCCGGTGGACCCCGAGGTGTACATCACATAGGCCAGGCCGCCGCCCGGCACGTCCACGTCCAGCGGTTCATCTGGCAGGCACGCCACCTCGCCGGCCATCGCCGGATCGTCGACGACGAGCCATGAGATCGCCCCGTCCAGGTCCTCGGACACCCGGCTCCGCAGGTCCACGGCGAGGTCCGTCGAGGTCAGCGCGCACACCGCGCCCGCGTCGGCCAGCATGAACGCCATCCGGCCCGGCGGGAGCCCCGCATCGATCGGCACGTAGGCGCCGCCGGCCTTCCAGACCGCCAGCAGCGCCACCACCAGATCGGCGCTCCGCTCCATCACCACGCCCACGACCGACTCCGCGCCCACACCCCGCCTGACCAGGTAGCGGGCCAGCCGGTTCGTCCGCTCGTCCAGGTCCCGGTACGAGAGACGCCCGTCCTGCGCCACCACCGCCACCGCGTCCGGTGAGCGCCGGACCCGCCGCTGGAACAGCTCCACCATCGACGCGCCGGGCACCGGCAACGCGGCGCCGTCCCCCGCTCGGAGCGCGCGTTCCCGCTCGCTCGCCGGCAGCACCTCGACCTGGCTGAGCAACGTGTCGCCATCGGTGTCGAGCAGCGTGTCGAGGGCGTCCACGAGATGGGCGATCGTGGTGTGCAGCAACCCGCACACCAACTCGGCGTCCACCGGAGCGACCGCATCGACCACCAGGTCGAAGCCGTCACCGCGGTCACCGACCGCGACCGCGAGCGGGTAGTTGCTGCGCTCCCGGCTGAAGATCCTCTTCATGCCGCCGCCGGTCATGCCTTCGGGCACGGTTTCGGACGAGGCACCGGCATCGGACGCGGAGGCGACCTGGTTGTAGCGGTAGTTGAAGATCGAGGCGAACAGGGGGGTGTCGGCCGGTACCGAGCTGGCGCGCTGGGCGACGGCGAGCGGGGCGTGCTCGTGCTCCAGCAGCCCGGCGAGTAGCTTCCGCGTGGCCGTGATGGCTTGCAGGATCCCGGCGCCGCCGACCTGGACGCGGGCGGGCAGGGTGTTGATGAACAGTCCGGCCGCGCGGTCGGCTCCGGCGCCGGCCTGCATCCGGCCGAACAGCACCGTCCCGAACACCACGTCGTCACGCCCGGATACCACCGCCAGCATCCGCGCGTACGCCACATGCATCACCGTCGCCGGGCTCACGCCCAGCCGCCGCGCCACCTCACGCAACCGCCCCGCCAGCTCCTGATCCAGAAGCTGTGCGGCGCGGACCACGTCAGAACCGTCGCCACGGATCTCCGCCACCCCGAACGGAAGCGTCGGCTCGCTCACCTCCGCCAGCATCTCCGCGAAGAACCGCTCATGCTCAGCGATCGAGATCCCGCCCCTGGCCTGCGCCACGAACTCCCGATACGACGGCGGCTCAGCCAGCTCATCGCCCCGGCCCGCCATGAGCGCCCGCACCTCATCCACCAGGACGTCCATTGCCGTGTGGTCCTGGATCAGGTGGTGGTGCCGGATCAGAGCCAGCCAGCGATCGGAAGTTGGGAACCGAGCGATGTGCACGTCCATCAGGGGTGCGCGGCGCAGGTCCATGACCAGGCCACCGGCGGAGACTAGCTCCGCTACCGGGTCCTCGGTTCCCGGATCGAGGACGACCTCGCGCACGGGCAGCTCGGCTTCACGCCAGACCACCTGCACCGGCTCGCGCAACCCCTCCCACACCACACCAGTGCGGAACACGTCGTGACGGTTCACCACCTGCTGCAACGCGTCCACGAACGCGTCCAGACGCTCACGGCCGTCGAACTCCAGCACCAGCGGAAGCACGTACGTGTCGTTACCCTCGCCCGCTTCCATAAGGTGGTGGAAGAAGATGCCCTCCTGGAGTGGCGCCAGGGGGTAGACGTCGGCGATGTTGGACGCACCACCCTCCACCGCCGCCACCACACGCTCTACCTCGGCCTCGGTGAGCTCCACCAGCGGCAACATCTCCGGGGTGATCTGCTCGGCGTCCTCGGGAATCAGGTTGGGCGGGACGACGACGGGTTCAGGTCCTGCCACCGCTGCCAGGCCCGCCACCGTCGGCGTCTGGAACAACGCCCGCACCGAGATCGACACTCCACGGACCCGCAACCGCTCCACCAACGACACCGCCAGCAGTGAATGACCACCCAACGCGAAGAAGTCGTCATCCACGCCCACCTGGTCGAGCCCCAGGACCTCGGCGAACACCTGGCATAACAACTCTTCGTGGGCATCGGCCGGACCCCGGCCCAGCCGAGTGCGGTACTCCGGAGCGGGGAGGGCGCTGCGGTCCAGCTTGCCGTTAGTGGTGAGGGGCAACGCGTCCAGCACCACCACCGCCGACGGCACCATGTACTCCGGCAGCCGGTCCGCACACCGCTGCCTGACGGCCGACGCCAGTTCCTCGCCGTCCTGATCCGTTGCGCCGTCGACGGGAACGATGTAGGCGACCAGGCGCTGGTCGCCCGGGGTGTCCTCACGAGCGATCACCTTCGCCTGCGCGACCGCGGGGTGCCCGTCGAGGACGGCTTCCACCTCGCCCGGCTCGACCCGGAATCCCCGGATCTTCACCTGGTCGTCCACCCGGCCGACGAACTCCAGCTCACCGGCGGCGTTCCACCGGACCCGGTCGCCCGTCCGGTACATCCGCTCGCCCGACCCGAACGGGGAGGCCACGAACCGCTGCGCTGTCAGGCTCGTCCGGCCCAGGTAGCCTCGCGCGAGCTGGACGCCCGACAAGTACAGTTCTCCCACCACGCCCGGAGGCACGAGGGTGAGGCCCTCGTCCAGCACGAACGCCCGCGTGTTGGTGATCGGCGTGCCGATCGGCACCTGACCGGGCGCTCGCTCACCCGAGGATCCGCGCGCTTCGATCCCGGACGCGGCCGCTCCGGTCGGCGCCTCGGCGGGGCCGTACAGGTTGTGCAGTTCCACATCGCCGCCGAACACCTCGGCGAAGCGCTCGACGACGCCCGGCGGCAGCGCCTCACCGGACGAGACGACCCGCCGCAGGCTCGCGCACTGCCCCGCCGCCGGTTCCCTGAGGAACATCTCCAGCAATGACGGCACGAAGTGCACCGTCGTCACCCGCCGCTCAGTGATCACCGATGCGATATAGGCGGGATCCCGGTGGCCGCCCGGCCGGGCCATCACCAGCACCGCGCCTTCGAGCAGCGGCCAGAACAGCTCCCACACCGAGACGTCGAAGCCGAAGGGGGTCTTGTGCAGGACTCGCTCGTCCTCCGCGACCGCGAAACGCGAACCCATCCACAGGAGCCGGTTCAGGACTCCCTCATGCGACACCACGACGCCCTTCGGCTCGCCCGTCGAGCCGGACGTGTACATCACATATGCCGCGTCACCACCCGAGGCCCCCAGCCGGAGAGGGGAGTTCGAGAGCGCGTTGACCGACGCCGCCACCGCCGGGGCGTCCACGGTCCACGTGACCACTCCGGGCAGTTCCCCGGCCAGATCTTCGGTGGTCAGTACGCCGATCGCGCCCGCATCGGCCAGCATGAACGCGGCGCGGCCGGACGGCAGGTCCGGATCGACGGGCAGGTACGCGCCGCCGGCCTTCCACACCGCGAGCAGCGCCACCACCAGGTCGACGCCCCGCTCCATCACCACGCCCACGACCGACCCCGCGCCCACGCCCTGCGCCGCGAGGTAGCGGGCCAGCCGGTTCGAGCGCTCGTCCAGGTCCCGGTAGGAGAAGCGCGTGTCCCCCGACACCACCGCCGGCGCTTCCGGCGACCGCCGCGCACGCTCCTCGAACAGCTCCGCCGCCGATGCCCGCGGCAGCGGCAGCGCGGCGCCGGTCCCGGCGGACAGGACGTGATCCCGCTCGTCCGCCGACAGCACCCGGACGTCGCTCAGACGGGTCCCCGGCTCCCGGCCCACCTGCTCCAGCACGCGCACCAGCCGTGCCGCGATCCGCTCGACCGTCGCCACGTCGAACAGGTCGGCGGCGCCCATCAGGGCCCCCCGCAGCCCCCCGGGAGCGCCCTGCGGATCGAAGCGTTCCTCCACGGTCAGGTCGAGGTCGAACTTGGCCGTCGACAGCTCGCCCGAGGCGTGCGCGATCGCTTCCACGGCCAGCTTCCCGGTGCCGGACGCCGGCAGGTCCAGTGCTGCCCGCGCGTTGTTCTGCACGTTGAGCATCACTTGGAAGAGAGGGTGGCGGGCGAGGCTGCGATGCGGGTCGAGCTCCTCCACCAGCCGCTCGAACGGCACGTCCTGATGCTGGTAGGCGTTCAGGCTCGTCTCCCGGACCCGGCCCAGCAGCTCGGTGAAGGACGGGTCGCCCGACAGGTCGGTGCGCAGCACGAGCGTGTTGACGAAGCATCCGACCAGATCGTCCAGCGCCTCATCGGTACGGCCCGCGATCGCCGAACCGATCGGGATGTCGGTGCCCGCGCCCAACCTCGACAGCAGCATCGCCAGGGACGCCTGTAACACCATGAACAGCGTCGCGCCCTCGGCCTGGGCGACCGCCATCAGCCGAGCGTGCAGATCCGCCGGGATCTCCAGGGCGGCGATGTGGCCTTGGTGACCTGGCGACGCCGGGCGCGGTCGATCGGCGGGAAGGGCGAGCTCCTCGGGGATCCCGGCCAGCGCCTCCCGCCAGTAGCCGACCTGCCGGGACAGCATGCTCTCGGGGTCGTCCTCGTCGCCGAGCAGTTCGCGTTGCCATAAGGCGTAGTCGGCGTACTGCACCGGGAGGGCCGTCCATCCAGGGGCGCGGCCTTCGCACCGTGCCACGTAGGCCCGGGAGACATCGCGCGCCAGAGGCCCCATCGACCAGCCGTCGCTGGCGATGTGGTGCAGCACGAGCACCAGCACGTGCTCGTCCGGCCCGAGCACCAGCAGCCGCGCCCGGACCGGCACCTCGGCCGACAGGTCGAACGCATACGAGACGGCGTCCGCGACCAGTGCCGACGTCGCGGCGTCCGGGTCCTGGACCTCTTCGATCCGCAGGTCCCAGTCCAGCTCGTCCATGTCCAGGACGTGCTGGTACGGCTCACCGTCCGCCATCGGATAGACCGTCCGGAGCACCTCGTGGCGTTCCAGCACGTCCCGCAGGCCCGCCGCCAGCGCCTTCCGGTCCAGTTCCCCTCGCAGCCGCAACACGAACGGGACGTTGTAGACCGCACCCGTCTCTTCGAACCGGGCCAGGAACCACAGCCGGCGCTGGGCGAACGACAACGGGATCATCGGGACTCCTCCTGCTCACGCATCGGCCGCAACGCAGGCCGGCTCGACTTCCGATCACCGACCTGCCGCGCCAGCTCCGCCACCGTGGGGCTCTGGAACACCGTCCGGATCTCCACCTCGGCGCCCAGCACCGTGCGGATCCGGCTCACCAACCGGGTGGCCAGCAGCGAATGGCCGCCCAGGACGAAGAAGTCGTCGTCCACGCCCACCTGGTCAAGCCTCAGGACCTCGGCGAACACCTGGCACAGCAGCTCTTCGCGTTCATTGGCCGGAGGACGGCTTCTTCCCGCCCGGTACTCCGGCGCCGGGAGGGCGCGGCGGTCCAGCTTGCCGTTGGTGGTGAGGGGCAGCGCGTCCAGCACCACCACCGCCGAGGGGACCATGTACTCCGGCAACCTGCCGGAGCACCGCTGCCTGACCGCGGACGCCAACGCCTCACCGTCCCCGTCCACCGCGCCGCCGGCGGGGACGATGTAGCCGACCAGGCGCCGGTCGCCCGGCGTGTCCTCGCGGGCGATCACGGCGGCCTGGGCGACGGCGGGGTGCCCGGTCAGGACCGCCTCCACCTCGCCCGGCTCGATCCGGAAGCCCCGGATCTTGACCTGGTCGTCCGCCCGGCCCAGGAACTCCAGCTCACCGGCGGTGTTCCAGCGGACCCGGTCACCCGTCCGGTACATGCGCTCGCCCGGACGCAGGGGGTCGGCGAGGAACCGCTCGGCGGTCAGACCCGCGCGGTTGACGTATCCGCGGGCCACCCCGGCGCCGGCGACGTACAGTTCACCCGCTACACCGGGCGAGACCACACTCAGAGACTCGTCCAGGACGTACAACCGGGTGTTGGCCACCGGGCGGCCGATCGGCACCGCGTCGCCGACCTCGACACCGGCCCTCACCTCGAAGACACAGCACCCCACCACCGTCTCGGTCGGCCCGTACTCATTGACGATCACGGCGTCCGGCACCCGCTCCAACCACGAGCGCGCCACCGCCCCCGGCAACGCCTCCCCACCGACCACCAGACACCGCGCCGCGTTCACTGCCTGATCGTCGGAGAGCAGCTCCGCCAGCAACGGCAGATGCCCCGGCACCACCTTCACCAGACCGAACCCACCGCCATCGGCCACCAGCCGCGCCAACCCCTCAGCGCCGCCCTCCGCACTCACCACGACCGCCGACCCCGACACCAACGGCACCAGCACGCTCGTCACCGTCAGATCGAAAGCCAACGACGAATGCAGCGGAGCCCCACTCCCGCCGTCCGCCATCCCGTAGGCCGCCGCCGCCCACCTCACATAGTTGGCCAACCCCTCATGCGTCACCCCCACGCCCTTCGGACGACCCGTCGAGCCCGAGGTGAACATCACGTACGCCAGACCGCTCCCGGACGTCCCGGCCTCGATCCGCGCGTCCGGGAGGCCGCCCGCCATCACCGCCACCGCCGGGTCGTCCAGGGCCACCGTCCGAACCCGGCCCGCAGGCAGATCGTCCAGGACCTCCCGCGTCCCCAGGAGAAGGACCGCGCCCGCGTCGGCGAGCATGAACGCCACCCGGTTCGCCGGTGATGCCGGGTCGACCGGTACATACGCGCCGCCGGCCTTCCACACCGCCAGCAACGCCACGATCATCTCCACGCCGCGCGGCAGGCACAGGCCCACGACCGACTCCGCGCCCACCCCCTGGGCGATCAGATACCGAGCGAGCCGGTTCGCCCGCTCGTCCACCTCCCGATACGTGACGCTCTCGGCACCCGACACCACCGCCGCCGCATCCGGCGACCGCCGGACCTGCTCCTCGAACAGTTCGAGCACCGGCACGCCCGGTCCCGGCACCACGTCGCCGGTTCCGGCGGTCAGCACCCGCTCCCGCTCGTCCGGCGTCACCACCTCGACACTGCTCAGCGGCGTCCGCGGCCGCTCGGCGATCTGCTCCAGCACCCGCACCCAACGCTCGACCAGCCCGGCCACCGTCGACTCGTCGAACAGATCCGCCGTACCTGCCAGCGCACCTCGCAGCCCCGCGGGCGCGCCCATGGAGTCGAAGCGCTCCTCCACCTTCAGGTCGAGGTCGACTCGCGCAGCGGAGAGCCCGGCCGACATCTCGGCGACCGCTTCCGCCGAGAGTCCTCCGATCTCGACCGCCGCCAGATCCAGCGCGGCCCGCGCGTTGTTCTGGAGAGTGATCATCACCTGGAACAGGGGGTGGCGGGCCAGGCTGCGATGCGGGTCGAGCTCCTCCACCAGCCGCTCGAACGGCACGTCCTGGTGCTGGTAGGCGTCCAGGCTCGTCTCCCGGACCCGCCCCAGCAGTTCGGCGAACGACGGATCGCCCGACAGGTCGGTGCGCAGGACCAGGGTGTTGACAAAGAAGCCGACCAGATCGTCCAACGCCTCATCGGTACGGCCCGCGATCGCCGCCCCGATCGGAATGTCCGACCCCGCGCCCAACCGCGACAGCAGGACCGCCAGAGACGCCTGCACCACCATGAACAGCGTCACGCCCTCGGCCCGCGCCAACTCCGTCAACCGGGCGTGCAGGCCCGCGGGAACCTGGAGTTCGGCAGCGTGGCCGCGGTGGCCAGCCACCGCCGGGCGCGGCCGATCCGCCAGCAACGCGAGTTCTTCGGGTATCCCGGCCAGCGTCCGGCGCCAGTACGCGATCTGCCGCGACAGCACACTGTCCGGGTCGTTCTCCTCACCGAGCAGTTCCCGCTGCCATAAGGCGTAGTCGGCGTACTGCACCGGAAGGTGCGTCCACGCCGGGGTCCGATCCAGGCAGCGTGCCGCATAAGCCTGCGAGACGTCCCGGGCGAGGGGACTCGTCGACCATCCGTCACCGGCGATGTGGTGCATCACCAGCACCAGGACGTGCTCGTCCGGCCCCAGTGCCAGCAACCATGCCCGGATCGGCAGGTCCGTCGCCAGATCGAAGACGGACGATGCCGCGTCCGCCATGTGCGCGGTCATCGATGCGGTGTCCGGCGCGTCCACGATCCGCAGGTCCCAGTCGAGCTCGTCCATGCTCAGGACGCGCTGGTACGGCTCGCCGTCCACCGCCGGGTAGATCGTCCGCAGCACCTCGTGCCGCTCCAGCACGTCCCGCAGCCCCGCGGCCAGCGCATCCCGGTCGAGGTCGCCGGTCAGCCGCAGCACCACCGGACTGTTGTAGGTCGCGCTCGGCCCCTCCAACTGCGCCAGGAACCACAGGCGGCGCTGCGCGAACGACAACGGCACCCGCTCGGGATGCTCTCGCGCGGCCAGGACGGGACGTGTTCCAGCGCCCTCGTCCGCGGCCGCCAGATCCGCCGCGAGCCCGGCCACGGTGGGTGCCTGGAAGACCGTCCGGATCTCCACCTCGGCGCCCAAGACCTTGCGGATCCGGCTGACCAGTTTTGTCGCCAGCAACGAGTGACCGCCCAGAGCGAAGAAGTCGTCGTCCACGCCCACCCGATCCAGACCCAGGACGTCGGCGAACACCTGGCACAGCAGCTCTTCGCGTTCATCGGACGGGCCGCGGCTCCGCCCCGCACGGTACTCCGGCGCCGGGAGGACGCGGCGGTCGAGCTTGCCATTGGTGGTGAGAGGCAGGGCGTCCAGCAGCACCACTGCCGACGGCACCATGTACTCCGGCAGCCGCTCCGCGGCGGCGGCACGGACCGACGTCGCCAGCTCGTGGCCGTCCCGGTCCGTCGCGCCGTCGGCGGGGACGATGTAGGCGACCAGGCGCTGGTCGCCTGGGGTTTCCTCGCGGGCGATCACCGCGGCCTGGGCGACGGCGGGGTGCCCGGCCAAGACCGCCTCAACCTCGGCCGGCTCGATCCGGAATCCCCGGATTTTGACCTGGTCGTCCACCCGGCCGACGAACTCCAGGTCACCGGCGGCGTTCCAGCGGACGCGGTCTCCGGTCCGGTACATCCGCTCGCCGGGGTGGAAGGGGTCGGCGACGAACCGCTCCGCCGTCAGACCGGCGCGTCCCACATACCCACGCGCCACCCCGGCCCCGGCCACATACAGTTCGCCTGCCACTCCCGGCGGCACCAGACTCAGGGTCTCGTCCAGCACGAACACCCGCGTGTTGGCGACCGCCCGGCCGATCGGCAGCACATCCGCCACCGGACCAGCCGTCTGGAACTGCGTCGCGCACAACGTCACCTCAGTCGGGCCATACAACTGCCGCACCGAGATTCCGGGGCAGGCTGCCAAGATCCGCGTCACCATGCCCGCCGGCACCACGTCTCCGCCGGTCAGCACCTCGCGCAGACCCGCGAAGCACTCCGGATCCTCCTGGGCCAGCACCCGCCCCAACCCCGCCGTGACATGCACGTGCGTCAACGCGAACTCGGTGATCAGCTCACGCAGCCACGCCGCGTCCACCTCACGCGCGGGTGCCACGACCACCGACGCCCCTGCTGCCAGCGAACCCCACACCTCATATACCGACGCGTCGAAGGCGTGCGGGGCGTGGAACAGCACCCGGGAGTCGGACGACAGCCCCCAGAAGTCGTCGGAGGCCAGTGCCGCCACGTCCTGATGCGACAAACCGACGCCCTTGGGCACCCCTGTCGATCCGGAGGTGTACATGACGTACGCCAGACCACCGCCCGGTGCCATCACGTCCAGGGGCTCCGTCGGGAGACTTCCGACCTGGGCCGTCACCGCCGGGTCGTTCACAGCCACCCACGGCACTGACCCTCGCGCCTCCTCGGACAGCTCCGTGAGCGACTTCACCGAGGTCAGCCCGCATCGCACACCCGCGTCCCGGAGCATGAACGTCACGCGCTCCGCCGGCAGCGCCGAATCGATCGGCAGGTACGCGCCACCCGCCTTCCACACCGCCAGCAGCGACACGATCAACTCCACGCCGCGCGGCAGGCACACACCAACAACCGACTCGACGCCCACACCCTGGGCGATCAGATACCGAGCGAGCCGGGTCGCCCGCCCGTCCAGCTCCCCGTAGGTCACTTCCTGCTGATCCGACACCACCGCCACCGCATCCGGCGACCGCCGCACCCGCTCCTCGAACAGCTCCACCACCGACGCACCCGGGACCGGCAATACGGCGCCCTCGCCGGCGAACAGCAGCCGCTCCCGCTCGCCCGGCGACAGCACCTCGACCGCGTTCAGGCGCGTCCGCGGTTCCCGGGCCACCTGCTCCAGCACCTGGACGAACCGCGCAGCGGTCCGCTCGACCGTCCCCGCGTCGAACAGATCGGCGGTGCCCGTCAGCACACCCCGCAGTCCCGCGGGCGCACCCGTGGCTTCAAAGGACTCGGCCAGACTCAGGTCGAGGTCGAACTTCGCCGTCGCCAGTCCGGCCGACGACTGCGCGATCGCTTCGGCCGGCAGCCCGCCTGCCCGGACCGCCGCCAGGTCCAATCCCGCCCGCGCGGTGTTCTGGAGGGTGATCATCACCTGGAACAGCGGGTGACGGGCCAGGCTGCGATGCGGGTCCAGCTCCTCCACGAGGCGCTCGAACGGGACGTCCTGATGCTGGTAGGCGTCCAGGCTGGTCTCTCGGACCCGCCCCAGCAGCTCGGCGAACGACGGATTCCCCGACAGGTCGGTGCGCATCACGAGCGTGTTGACGAAGAAGCCGACCAGATCGTCCAGCGCCTCATCGGTACGGCCCGCGATCGCCGCCCCGATCGGGATGTCCGACCCCGCACCCAGCCGGGACAGCAGCGCCGCGAGGGAGGCCTGCACCACCATGAACAGCGTCACGCCCTCGGCCCGCGCCAACTCCGTCAACCGGGCGTGCAAGGGTGCCGGGATCTCCAGCCGGACGTTGTGGCCGCGATGGCCGGCCACGGCCGGGCGCGATCGGTCCGCCGGCAGCGCGAGCTCCTCTGGTATCCCGGCCAGCGCCTGCCGCCAGTAGCCGATCTGCCGGGACAGCGCGCTACCGGGGTCGTTCTCGTCGCCGAGCAGCTCGCGCTGCCACATCGCGTAGTCGGCGTACTGCACCGGCAGGTCCCCCCACCCCGGCGCGCGGCCCTCGCACCGCGCCGCGTACGCCTGCGAGACGTCCCGCGCCAGCGGACGCATCGACCAGCCGTCACCGGCGATGTGATGCACCACCAGCACCAGCACGTGCTCGTCCGGGCCGGACTCCAGCAGCCACGCCTGGACCGGCACCTCAGCCGACAGATCGAACCTGTACGACACCGCCGCGGCGACCTGCTCGGCCACCTGGACCGGCACCACCGTCGGCGGCCGGTGCGCAGACCGATCATCACCACCGGATGCCTCGGCCACCACCGTCAGGTCGATCGGCCGGTCGCCGGATCGCCCTTCCCGTCCGTCACTGGCCAGGTCCACGATCCGCAGGGACCAGTCCAGCTCGTCCATCCCCAGGACCCGCTGGTACGGCTCACCGTCCAGCGCCGGATACACCGTCCGCAGCACCTCATGGCGTTCCAGCACGTCCCGCAGGCCCGCGGCCAGCGCGTCCCGGTCGAGGTCGCCGGTCAGCCGCAGCACCACCGGGCTGTTGTACGTCGCGCTCGGCCCCTCCAACTGCGCCAGGAACCACAGGCGGCGCTGCGCGAACGACAACGGCACCCGCTCGGGACGCTCCCGTGCCACCAGTGCCGACCGTCCGGCCACCGCAGGAGCGTGCTCCGACACGATCGCCACCGCGAGTCCGGCCACGGTGGGGCTCTGGAACACCGTCCGGATCGCCACCTCCGCCCCCAGCGCGCTACGGATCCGGCTCACCAGCCGCGTAGCCAGCAGGGAATGCCCGCCCAGCTCGAAGAAGTCGTCGTCCACACCCACTCGATCGAGCCCCAGGACGTCGGCGAACACCTGGCACAGCAGCTCTTCCCGCGCGTCGCCCGGGCCCCGCCCTCGCCTCGTGCGGTACTCCGGCGCCGGGAGCGCGCGGCGGTCCAGCTTCCCCCTCACCGTGAGAGGCAGGGCCTCCAGCACCACCACCGCCGACGGCACCATGTACTCCGGCAGCTTGTCGGCGCAGAGCTTCGCAGCGAGGTGCGCGAGGTCCTCGTTCTCCCGCTCCGCTGCGCCGTCGCCGGGGACGATGTAGGCGACCAGACGGGGCTCACCCGGGGTGTCCTCGCGGGCGATCACCGCCGCTTGGGCGATGGCGGGGTGCTCGGACAGGACCGCCTGCACCTCGCCCGGCTCGATCCGGAATCCGCGGATCTTCACCTGGTCGTCCACCCGGCCGACGAACTCCAGCTCACCGGCGGCGTTCCAGCGGACGCGGTCTCCGGTCCGGTACATCCGCTCGCCCGACCGGAAGGGGTCGGCCACGAAACGCTCCGCCGTCAGCGCAGCCCGGCCCATGTACCCGCGCGCGAGCTGGGCACCCGACACATACAGCTCCCCTGCCACTCCCGGCGGCACCACACCCAGGGCCTCGTCCAGCACGTACACGCGCGTGTTGGCGATCGGCCCGCCGATGTGGGCGTGCTCGCCAGGTGCCAGCGGCATGCTCATCGTCGCGCACACCGTGGTCTCGGTCGGCCCGTAGGCGTTCACCAGCCGCCGTCCCGGAGCCCACCGCTGCACCAGCCCCGGACCCATCGCCTCACCCGCCGACACCAACGTCCGCACCGACGCCAAGTCCCCGCCGTCCAGGACCGACAGCACCGCCGGCGGCAACGTCACATGCGACACGCCATGCCGCTCGACCACGTCCGCCAATCCCGCACCCGGCACCAGTTCGGTCGCCGGAGCCACCACCAGACCCGCCCCCGCACACAACGCCATCAACCACTCCCAGGTCGCGGCGTCGAAACCGATCGAGGCGAACTGCAACACCCGCGCGTCCGGCTCAACGCAGAAGTGCTCCATCTGAGCGGTCGCCAGGTTCACCGCACCCGCATGCGACAGCCCCACGCCCTTCGCACGCCCCGTCGACCCCGACGTGTAGATCACATACGCCAGCCCGTCCCGGGACGTCCGCAGCCTGAGCGGTTCATCAGGCAAGCTGTCGACCAGCGCCGACACCGCCGGGTCGTCCAGCGCGACGATCCGCACCCGACCGGCGGGCAGATCCTCGGCCACCTCCTGCATGCCCAGAACCAGCACCGCACCGGCATCGGCCAGCATGAACGCCACCCGGCTCGCCGGTAAGGCCGGATCGATCGGCAGATACGCACCACCGGCCTTGCCCACCGCCAGCAGCGACACGATCAGCTCCACGCCGCGCGGCATGCACAACCCCACCACCGATTCCGCACCCACACCCTGCGCCACCAGGAATCGAGCCAACCGATTCGCCCGCGCATCCAGCTCCCGGTACGAGACGGACTCCTCCTGCGACACCACCGCCACCGCATCCGGCGACCACCGCACCCACTCCTCGAACAGCCCCACCGCCGAGACGTCCGGCACGGGCACGGCCTCGCCGACCCCGGCGGCGAGCACCCGCTCACGCTCACCCGCCGCCAGCACCTCGATCCGGCTCAGACGAGTACCCGGCTCCTCGACGACCTGCTCCAGGACGAGCATCAACCGCGCCGCGATCCGCTCGACCGTCGGCTTGTCGAACAGGTCCACCGCACCGGTCAGCACGCCCCCCATTCCGGCGGGTGCACCCGCCGGATCGAAGCGCTCCTCCAGCCCCAGATCGAGATCGGACGTCACCGTCGCCGTCCGCGAACCCATGCCCACGGCCTGGACGCCGGGCAGGTCCACAGTGCCCCGTACGTTGTTCTGCAGAGTGAGCAGCACTTGGAAGAGGGGGTGGCGGGCGAGGCTGCGGTGCGGGTCGAGCTCCTCCACCAGCCGCTCGAACGGGACGTCCTGGTGCTGGTAGGCGTCCAGGCTCGTCTCCCGAATCCGCTTCAGCAGCTCACTGAACGACGGATCGCCCGACAGGTCGGTACGCAGCACCCGCGTGTTGACGAAGCAGCCGACGAGCTCGTCCAGCGCCTCATCGGTACGGCCCGCGGTTCCCGAGCCGATCGGGATGTCCGTGCCCGCGCCCAGCCGGGACAGCAGCGTCGTCAGCGACGCCTGCATCACCATGAACAGCGTCACGCCCTCGGCCTGGGCGAGCCTCCTCAGCCGGGCGTGCAGTCTCGCCGGGACCGCCAGGTCGGTGCTGTGCCCCTGGTGACCGGCCACCGCCGGCCGCGGCCGGTCCGCTGGCAACGCGAGCTCCTCGGGGATACCGGCGAGGGCCTCCCGCCAGTACGCGAGCTGCCGGGACAGGACGCTGTCGGGGTCATCCTCGTCGCCGAGCAGTTCGCGCTGCCACAGCGCGTAGTCGGCGTACTGCACCGGCAGCTCCGCCCACACCGGCGCCCGGCGCTCGCACCGCGCGGCATAAGCCTCGGAGACGTCCCGCGCCAGCGGTCCCATCGACCAGCCGTCAGCGGCGATGTGGTGCACCACCAGCACGAGGACGTGCTCGTCCGGCGCCACCACCAGCAACGACGCGCGGACCGGTACCTCTGTCGTGAGATCGAACGTGTACGACACGGTCTCGGCGATCCGCTCGGCCACCCGCTCCGGCGAGACCGGCCCGTCGTCCTGAAGGTCCGTAATCTGAAGGCTCCAGCCCGGCTCGTCAGCCGGGAGGACCCACTGATACGGCTCACCGTCCACGGCCGGACACAGGGTCCGCAGCACCTCGTGCCGGGCAGCGACGTCGCTGAACGCCTGGACCAGCGCGTCCCGGTCCAGCGGCCCGGACAGCCTCATGGTCGTCGAGAGGTTGCGCGCGGCGCCCGGGCCTTCGATCTGGCTCAGGAACCATAACCGGCGCTGCGCGAACGACAACGGCACCCGTGCGGGACGCGCCTGCACCACCAAGGCCGGTCGCGTTTCCGCGTCCTCTGGCCCAGCCGCCAGACTCGCCGCGAGCCCGGCCACGGTGGGTGTCTGGAAGACCGTCCGGATCTCCACCTCGGCGCCCAGCACCTTGCGGATCCGGCTGACCAGCCTCGTCGCCAGCAACGAATGACCGCCCAGGGCGAAGAAGTCGTCGTCCACGCCCAGCCGATCCAGACCCAGGACGTCGGCGAACACCTGGCACAGCAGCTCTTCGCGTTCATTGGAAGGCTCGCGGCCCTGTTGCACCTGGTAGTCCGGTGCGGGTAGCGCACGGCGGTCCAACTTGCCGTTGGCGGTGAGCGGGAGGGCGTCCAGGACCACGACCGCGGACGGCACCATGTAGGCGGGCAGCTTGTCCCCGGCCAGCTTCTGTACCGAGGACGCCAAGTGCCCACGGCCTTGATCGGTGGCGCCTTCTACGGAGACGACGTAGGCGACCAGGCGCTGGTCGCCGGGGGTGTCCTCGCGAGCCACCACCGCGGCCTGGGCGACCGCGGGATGCCCGGCCAAGACCGCCTCCACCTCGGCCGGCTCGATCCGGAACCCCCGGATCTTGACCTGGTCGTCCACCCGGCCCACGAACTCCAGCTCACCGGTGGCGTTCCAGCGGACGCGGTCTCCGGTCCGGTACATCCGCTCGCCGGGCTGGAAGGGATCGGCCACGAACCGCTCGGCCGTCAGACCGGCGCGCCCCACATAGCCGCGCGCCACCCCGGCACCAGCCACATACAGTTCGCCTGCCACACCCGGCGGCACCAGACTGAAGGTCTCGTCCAGCACGAACACCCGCGTGTTGGCGACCGCCCGGCCGATCGGCAGCACATCCGCCACCGGACCCGTTGTGCGGAACTGCGTCGCGCACAACGTCACCTCGGTCGGGCCATACAACTGCCGCAACGAGATCCCAGGGCAGGCTGCCAAAATCCGCGCCACCATGCCCGCCGGCACCACATCTCCGCCGGTCAGCACCTCCCGCAAGCCCGCGAAGCAGCCCGGATCCTCTTGGGCCAGCACCCGCCCCAGCCCCGCCGTGACATGCACGTGCGTCAACCCGAACGCGGCGATCAGCTCACGCAGCCACGCCGCATCCACCTCACGCGCCGGCGCCACGACCACCGACGCCCCCGCCGCCAGCGGACCCCACACCTCATACACCGACGCATCAAAAGCGTGCGGAGCGTGGAACAGCACCCGCGAGTCGGACGACAGGCCCCAGAAGGTGTCCGAGACCAGCGCCGCCACATCCCGATGCGACACCCCCACGCCCTTGGGCACTCCTGTCGACCCCGAGGTGTACATGACATACGCCAGACCACCGCCCGGCGCCATCACGTCCAGAGGTTCTGCCGGGAGACCTCCGACCTGGGCCATCACCGCCGGGTCGTCTGCTACCACCCACGGGACCGTCCCACGCGCCTCCTCGGCCAGCTCCGTGAGCGACTCCGCCGTGGTCAGGCCGCATCGCACACCCGCGTCCCGGAGCATGAACGCCACGCGCTCCGCCGGCAGCGCCGAATCGATCGGAAGGTAGGCGCCACCGGCCTTCCACACCGCCAGCAACGCCACGATCAACTCCACACCGCGCGGCAGGCACACACCAACAACCGACTCCGCACCCACACCCTGTGCTGCCAAGTGGCGCGCCAGCCGGGTCGCCCGCTCGTCCAACTGCCGATACGAGACGGACTCGTCCTGCGAGACCACCGCCACCGCATCCGGCGACCGCCGCACCTGCTCCTCAAACAGCTCCACCACCGACGCACCCGGAACGGGCAACACGGCGCCCTCCCCGGCCGCCAACACCCGCTCACGCTCGTCGTCCGTCAGCACCTCGACAGCACTCAGACGGACCTTCGGCTCCCCGGCCACCTGCTCCAACACCCGGACCAGCCGCGCCGCGATCCGCTCCACCGTGCCGACCTCGAACAGATCCGCCGCACCCGTCAGCACGCCCCGCAGGCCCGCCGGGACGCCCTGGTGATCGAAGCGCTCCTCCATCGCCAGATCGAGGTCGAACTTCGCCGCCGACAGTCCGGCCGAGAGCGGGACAGCGGCATCCGCCGACAGCCCGCCAGCCTCGACCGCCTCCAGGTTCAGCCCTTCGCGCACGTTGTTCTGGAGGTTGAGCATCACTTGGAAGAGGGGGTGGCGGGCGAGGCTGCGGTGCGGGTCGAGCTCCTCCACCAGCCGCTCGAACGGCACATCCTGATTCTGGTAGGCGTCCAGACTCGTTTCCCGGACGCGCTCCAGCAATTCGGCGAAAGTCGGGTCGCCCGATAAGTCGGTGCGAAGGACGAGGGTGTTGACGAAGAAGCCGACCAGATCGTCCAGCGCCTCATCGGTACGGCCTGCGATCGTCGAACCGATCGGGATGTCGGCGCCTGCTCCCAAACGCGAGAGAAGGGCCGCTAGGGAGGCTTGCAGCACCATGAACAGCGTCACGCCCTCGGCCCGGGCCAGTTTCACCAACCGGGCGTGGACGTCCGCCGGAACTCGAAGGTCGATGCTGTGGCCTCGGTGACTGGCCGCCGCCGGGCGCGGTCGGTCCACCGGTAGGGCCAGCTCCTCGGGTATCTCCGTCAGCGCTTTTCGCCAGTACCCGACCTGCCGGGACAGGACGCTGTCGGGGTCGTTCTCATCGCCGAGCAGTTCGCTCTGCCATAACGCGTAGTCGGCGTACTGCACCGGCAGAGCCGCCCACCCCGGGGTCCGGTCGTGGCAGCGTGCCGAATAGGCCTCGGACACGTCCCGCGCCAAAGGCCCCATCGACCAGCCATCACCGGCGATGTGATGCACCACCAGTACCAGCACGTGCTCATCCGGCCCCAGCACCAGCAGCCGTGCCCGGACCGGCACCTCAGCCGACAGATCGAACGCACAAGAGACGCTGTCCGCGACGAGCGCCGGCAGTGAGGTGCCAGGGTCCCACGCCTCCGTGACCTCCAGGCGCCAGTCCAGCTCGTCCATGCCCAGGACCCGCTGGTACGGCTCACCGTCCACGGCCGGATACACCGTGCGGAGCACCTCGTGCCTGGCGATCACGTCACGAAGGGCGTGGGCCAGCGCCTCGCGGTCCAGGGCGCCGGTCAGTCGCAGCGCGACCGGGATGTTGTAGGTGGTGCTCGGGCCTTCCAACTGGGCCAGGAACCACAACCGCCGCTGCGCGAACGACAACGGCGGCCGTTCGGATCGCTCCCGCACCGCGAGGACCGGGCGCGCCGCCGCTCCCTCCGAGTTCGTGACAAGACCCGCCGCGAGCCCGGCCACGGTGGGTGCCTGGAAGACCGTCCGGATCTCCACCTCGGCGCCCAGGACCTTGCGGATCCGGCTGACCAGCCTCGTCGCCAGCAACGAGTGACCGCCCAGAGCGAAGAAGTCGTCGTCTACGCCCACCCGGTCCAGACCCAGGACGTCGGCGAACACCTGGCACAGCAGTTCCTCGCGCGCATTGGACGGGGCACGGCCCGCGGTCACCCGGTACTCCGGCGCCGGGAGCGCGCGGCGGTCTAGCTTGCCGTTCACGGTCAGCGGCAGCGCGTCCAACACCACTACCGCGGACGGAACCATGTAGGCGGGCAGCTTGTCCCCGGCCAGCTCTTCTACCGAGGACGCCAAGTGCTCGCGATCCTGGCCGGTAGTGCCGTCCGAGGGAACGACGTAGGCGACCAGGCGCTGATCGCCTGGGATGTCCTCGCGGGCGATCACCGCGGCCTGGGCGACCGCGGGGTGCCCGGCCAAGACCGCCTCCACCTCGGCCGGCTCGATCCGGAAACCCCGAATCTTGACCTGGTCGTCCACCCGGCCCACGAACTCCAACTCACCGGCGGCATTCCAGCGGACGCGATCACCCGTCCGATACATCCGCTCACCGGGCTCGAACGGGTCGGCCACGAACCGCTCCGCCGTCAAACCGGCGCGCTCCACATACCCGCGCGCCACCCCTGCCCCAGCCACATACAGCTCGCCCGCCACTCCCGGCGGCACCAGACTCAGGGTCTCGTCCAGCACGAACACCCGCGTGTTGGCCACTGCCCGACCGATCGGCAGCACACCCGCCACCGGACCCGTTGTGTGGAACTGCGTCGCACACAACGTCACCTCGGTCGGCCCATACAACTGCCGGACCAACACCCCCGGACACGCCTCCAAGATCCGCGACACCATGCTGGTCGGCACCACATCTCCGCCGGTCAGCACCTCCCGCAGACCCGAGAAGCACCCCGGATCCTCCTGCGCCAGCACCCGCCCCAAGCCCGCCGTGACATGCACATGCGTCAACGCGAACTCGGTGATCAGCTCTCGCAGCCACGCCGCATCCACCTTCCGGACGTCAGCCACGACCACGCGAGCCCCTACGGCCAGCGGACCCCACACCTCGAACACCGACGCATCGAAGGCGTGCGGCGCATGGAACAGCACCCGGGAGTCGGTCGACAGCCCCCAGAAAGTGTCCGAGACCAGCGCCGCCACATCCCGATGCGACACCCCCACGCCCTTAGGCACTCCTGTCGATCCGGAGGTGTACATGACATACGCCAGGCCACCGCCCGGAGCCTTCACGTCCAAGGGCTCCGTCGGGAGACTCTCGACCTGGGCCATCACCGCCGGGTCGTCTACAACCACCCACGGCACCGCCCCTCGCACATCCTCAGTCAGCTCCCTGAGCGACTCCGCCGAGGTCAGCCCACACCGCACCCCCGCGTCCCGGAGCATGAACGCCACGCGCTCCGCCGGCAGCGCCGAATCGACCGGCAGGTACGCGCCCCCCGCCTTCCATACCGCCAGCAGCGACACGATCAGCTCGACACTCCGCTCCATCACCACACCCACGACGGAGTCCGTGCCCACACCCTGTGCTGCCAGGTGGCGCGCCAGCCGGGTCGCCCGCTCGTCCAACTGCCGATACGAGACGGACTCGTCCTGCGAGACCACCGCCACCGCATCCGGCGACCGCCGCACCTGCTCCTCAAACAGCTCCACCACCGACGCACCCGGGACCGGCAACACGGCGCCCTCCCCGGCCGCCAACACCCGCTCACGCTCGTCGTCCGTCAGCACCTCGACAGCACTCAGACGGACCTTCGGCTCCCCGGCCACCTGCTCCAACACCCGGACCAGCCGCGCCGCGATCCGCTCCACCGTCCCGACCTCGAACAGATCCGCCGCACCCGTCAGCACGCCCCGCAGGCCCGCCGGGACACCGTCGGTATCGGAAGACTCCGTCATGCCCAGATCGAGGTCGAACTTGGCCGCCAGGTCACCCGCCCATCGGCGGGCCGACATGTCCTGTGCCTCGATGCCCGCCAGCTCGACCACTGCCCGCGAGGTGTTCCCGAGCCTGAGCATCACCTGGAAGAGGGGGTGCCGAGCGAGGCTGCGGTGCGGGTCCAGCTCCTCCACGAGCCGCTCGAACGGGACGTCTTGGTGCTGGTAGGCGTCCAGGCTTGCTTCCCGGACGCGCTCCAGCAGCTCGGCGAAAGTCGGGTCGCCCGATAAGTCGGTGCGAAGGACGAGGGTGTTGACGAAGAAGCCGACCAGATCGTCCAGCGCCTCATCGGTACGGCCCGCGATCGCCGAACCGATCGGGATGTCGGTGCCCGCCCCCAGCCGCGACAGCAGCATCGCCAGCGACGCCTGCACCACCATGAAGAGTGTGGCGCCTTCGGCCTTGGCGAGTTCCAGTAGTCGAGCGTGCAAATCCGCCCGGACGCGGAAGTCGACGCTATGCCCGCGCCGACCGCCCATCGCCGGACGCGGCCGATCGACCGGCAGCACCAGCTCCTCTGGTATCCCGGCCAAGGCCTCCCGCCAGTACCCGACCTGGCGGGACAACACACTGTCCGGGTCGTCCTCGTCGCCGAGCAGTTCGCGCTGCCATAACGCGTAGTCGGCGTACTGCACCGGCAGAGCCGCCCACCCCGGCGCCCGCCCTTCGCTCCGGGCCGCGTACGCCCGCGAGAGATCCCGCGCCAAGGGGCCCATCGACCAGCCGTCACCGGCGATGTGATGCACCACCAGCACCAGGACATGCTCCCCCGGCCCCAGCACCAGTACTTGTGCCCGGATCGGCACCTCCACCGACAGATCGAACGCGTACGACACCGCATCGGCCATCTGCGACGTCAACGAACCGCCGCTCGTCGCGTCCACGATCTGGAGGGACCAATCCAGCTCGTCCATGTTCAATACGCGCTGGTACGGCTCACCGTCCAGCGCCGGGTACACCGTCCGCAGGATCTCGTGCCTGGCGATGACGTCCCGGAACGCCCGGGCCAGCGCGTCCAGATCCAGCGGCCCGGACAGCTTCATCGCCGTCGAGATGTTCTGGGTGGCGTCGGGTCCTTCGAGCTGGGCCAGGAACCACAGCCGTCGCTGCGCGAACGACAACGGGATCATCGGGACTCCTCCTGCTCACGCATCGGCCGCAACGCAGGCCGGGTCGACTTCCGATCACCGACCTGCCGTGCCAGCTCCGCCACCGTGGGAGTCTGGAACACTGCCCGGATCTCCAATTCGGCGCCCAGCACCGTACGGATCCGGCTCACCAGCCGGGTCGCCAGCAACGAATGGCCGCCCAGCTCGAAGAAGTCGTCATCCACTCCGACGTGGTCCAGCTTCAGGACCTCCGCGAAGACTTGACACAACAGCCGCTCGCGTTCGTTGGACGGTGGCCGCCCCTCCTTCCTCCGGTACTCCGGAGCGGGGAGGGTGCGGCGGTCCAGCTTGCCGTTGGTGGTGAGCGGCAGCGCGTCCAGCACCACCACCGCCGAGGGGACCATGTACTCCGGCAACCGATCCGCACAGACCTTCCTGGCAAGGCCCGCCAAGTCCTCTGCTGCACGGTCGGCGGAAACGATGTAGGCGATCAGGCGCTGGTCACCGGAGGTGTCCTCACGAACGATCACCGCCGCTTGAGCGATGGCGGGATGCCCGGACAGAACCGCCTCGACCTCGCCCGGCTCGATCCGGAACCCGCGGATCTTCACCTGGTCGTCGGCCCGGCCGACGAACTCCAACTCACCACCGGAACTCCACCGGACCCGGTCTCCGGTTCGGTACATCCGCTCACCCGGCTCGAACGGGGAGGCCACAAACCGCTCCGCCGTCAGCCCCGCCCGGCCCACATACCCGCGCGCCACCTGGACGCCCGACACATACAACTCACCGGTCACCCCCGGCGGAACTATCCCCAGTTCCCCGTCCAGAACGTAGACGCGGGTGTTGGCGATCGGAGCGCCGATCGGCGCCTGTTCCCCCGGCATCAACGGCAGGCTCATCGTCGCGCACACCGTGGTCTCCGTCGGACCATACGCATTGATCAACCGCCGCCCCGCAGCCCACCGCTGCACCAGCCCCGGCCCCATCGCCTCACCCGCCGACACCAACGTCCGCACCGACGCCAGATCCGCCACGTCCAGGACCGACAGCACCGCCGGCGGCAACGTCACATGCGACACCCCATGCCGCTCGACCACCTCGGCCAGGCCCGCACCCGGCACCAGCTCGGCCGCCGGAGCCACCACCAGACCCGCCCCCGCACACAACGCCATCAACCACTCCGACGTCGCCGCATCAAAACCGATCGACGCGAACTGCAACACACGAGCTCCGGGTTCGACGCGGAAGCGCTCCATCTGGGCCCGGACCAGGTTCACCGCACCCGCATGGGTCACCCCCACACCCTTCGCACGCCCCGTCGACCCCGACGTATAAATCACATACGCCAAAGCGTCCTGGGACCCTGGCCGACTGACAGGCTCATCGGTAAGGGCGTCGACCGTCGTCATGACGGCTGGGTCGTCCAGGACGACCGTCCGGACGCGACCTGCGGGCAGATCCTCGACCACTTCCTGCGTCCCCAACACCAGCACCGCACCGGCGTCGGCCAGCATGAACGCCACCCGGCTCGCCGGCAACGCCGGATCAACCGGCAAATACGCACCACCGGCCTTCCACACCGCCAACAACGCCACCACCAAATCCACCCCACGCGGCAAACACAAAGCCACCACCGACTCAGCACCCACACCCTGCGCCACCAGGAACTGAGCCAGCCGATTCGCCCGCCTGTCCAACTCCCGATACGACACCGACTCACCAGCCGACACCACCGCCACCGCATCCGGCGACCGCCGCACCCACTCCTCAAACAGCTCCACCACCGACACGTCCGGCACGGGCACGGCCTCGCCGACCCCAGCGGCCAGCACCTGCTCGCGCTCACCCGCCGCCAGCACCTCGATCCGGCTCAGACGGGTGTCCGGCTCCTGGACGACCTGCTCCAGCACCCTGACCCAGCGCGCCGTGATCTGCTCGACTGTCGGCGCGTCGAAGAGGTCCGCCGCCCCGGTCACCGCGCCGCGAATGCCGGACGGAGTTCCCGCGGAATCGAAGAACTCCCTGATCTCCGCGTCGAGGTCGAATTCCGCCGTGTCCAGTTCCCGTGACGCCCTGGACGACAATCCCTCAACGTCCACGTCCGCCATGCTCACGATGCCGCGCGCCGTGTTCTGCAAGCGGAGCATCACCTGGAAGAGGGGGTGGCGGGCCAGGCTGCGATGCGGGTCGAGCTCCTCCACCAGCCGCTCGAACGGCACGTCCTGATGCTGGTAGGCATCCAGGCTCGTCTCCCGGACCCGCCCCAGCAGCTCGCTGAACGACGGATCACCCGATAGGTCCGTACGCAGCACCCGCGTGTTGACGAAAGAGCCGACCAGATCGTCCAGCGCCTCATCGGCACGGCCCGCCGTTCCCGACCCGATCGGGATGTCCGTGCCCGCGCCCAGGCGGTACAACAGCGTCGCGAGGGAGGCCTGCAACACCATGTACAACGTCACGCCTTCACTTCTGGCGAGACTCAGCAGTTCAGCGTGCAGATCCGCCGACAGGTTCAGCTTGGTGCCATGGCCGCGATGGCTGGCCACCGCCGGGCGCGGCCGATCCGCCGGCAGTGTCAGCTCCTCCGGTATCCCGGCGAGGGCCTGCCGCCAGTAGCCGAGTTGCTGGGAGAGCGCGCTGTCGGGGTCGTTCTCGTCGCCGAGCAGTTCGCGCTGCCATAGTGCGTAGTCGGCGTACTGGACCGGCAGCTCCGCCCAGGCCGGCGCCCGGTCCTCACATCGCGCGGCATACGCCTCGGACAGATCCCGCGCCAGCGGCCCCATCGACCAGCCGTCACCGGCGATGTGGTGCACCACCAGCACCAGCACCTGTTCGTCCGGCCCCGCCGCGAGCAACCACGCGCGAACCGGCAGCTCGCCGGAAAGGTCGAACGCATAGGACGCCGCTGCGGCGATCGCCTCCGCGACCAGGTGCCCGCCATCGGAGACGTCCAGAACTTGGAGCTCCCAGTCCAGCTCGTCCATCTTGAGGATGTGCTGATAGGGCTCGCCGTCGAGTGCCGGATAGACCGTCCGCAGCACTTCATGCCTGGCGATGACGTCGTTGAACGCCTGAGCCAGCGCTTCCCTGTTCACCTTTCCGGTCAGCCGCAAGGTGACCGGGATGTTGTAGGTCGCGCCAGGGCCTTCCAGTTGGGTCAGGAACCATAACCGACGCTGGGCGAACGACAGAGGCAGCCGCTCGGGACGTTCGCGTCTGACGAGTGCGGGCCTTGCCGACCCGCGCTCCGGTCCTGTGGTGAGCCCCGCCGCGAGCGCGGCGACGGTGGGTGCCTGGAACACCGTCCGGACGCCCACCTCGACGCCCAGCATCCTGCGGATCCGGCTGACCAGTCTCGTCGCCAGCAACGAGTGGCCGCCCAGCTCGAAGAAGTCGTCGTCCACCCCGACGCGGTCCAGTCCAAGGACCTCAGCGAAGGCCTGGCACAGCAACTCCTCGCATTCGTTGGACGGGGCGCGGCCCACGGTCACCCGGTACTCCGGCTCCGGAAGGGCGCGGTGGTCCAGCTTGCCGTTCACGGTCAGCGGCAGCGCGTCCAGGACCACCATCGCCGACGGCACCATGTACTCCGGTAAGCGCCCAGCGGCGAACTTCCTCACGCTCACGGGCAGCTCACTACCACCCGCGTGGTCCAAAGGGACGATGTAGGCGATGAGGCGCCTGTCGCCGGGGGTGTCCTCGCGAGCGATCACAGCGGCCTGGGCGACCGCGGGATGCCCGGCCAAGCACGCCTCCACCTCGCCCGGCTCGATCCGGAACCCCCGGATCTTGACCTGGTCGTCGGCCCGGCCCACGAACTCCAGCTCACCGGCGGCATTCCAGCGGACGCGATCACCCGTCCGGTACATCCGCTCACCGGGCTCGAACGGGTCGGCCACGAACCGCTCCGCCGTCAACGCCGCGCGCCCCACATACCCGCGCGCCACCCCGGCCCCGGCCACGTACAACTCACCCGCCACACCCGGCGGCACCACACTCAGGGCCTCATCCAGCACGAACACCCGCGTGTTGGCCAACGCCCGACCGATCGGCAGCACATCCACCACCGGACCAGCCGTCTGGAACTGCGTCGCGCACAAGGTCACCTCGGTCGGGCCATACAACTGCCGCACCGAGATCCCAGGACACGCCTCCAAGATCCGCGACACCATGCTGGTCGGCACCACATCCCCGCCGGTCAGCACCTCGCGCAAACCCGCAAAGCACCCCGGATCCTCCTGCGCAAGCACCCGCCCCAACCCCGCCGTGACATGCACATGCGTCAACCCGAACGCGGCGACCAGCTCACGCAGCCACGCCGCACCCACCTCACGCGCCGGTGCCACAACCACCGACGCCCCCGCCGCCAACGGTCCCCACACCTCATACACCGACGCGTCGAACGCGTGCGGCGCATGGAACAGCACCCGGGAGTCGGACGACAGCCCCCAGAAGGTGTCCGAGACCAGCGCCGCCACGTCCCGATGCGACACCCCCACGCCCTTGGGCACTCCTGTCGATCCGGAGGTGTACATGACGTACGCCAGATCGCCGGCTGAGGCTCCCGCCGCCATTCCCGCGCCCGAGAGTTCGCCCACCGCTCCCCTCACCGCCGGATCATCGACCACGACCACGTTCACGTCCCATGGCAGGACGATGGTCAGCCCGCCGGTCAGCTCTCCAGGGAGCTTCCCGGCCAAGGCGGACGTGGCCAGCGCGCACGTCACGCCCGCGTCCCGCACCATGAACGCCACCCGGTCCGCGGGCAGCCCCGGGTCGATCGGCAGATGAGCGCCGCCGGCCTTCCATACCGCCAGCAGCGACACGATCAGCTCGACGCCCCGCTCCATCACCACGCCCACCACCGACTCAGGGCCCACACCCTGGGCGGCCAGGTATCGAGCGAGCCGGTTCGCTCGTTCGTCCAGCTCCGGGTACGTGACGGATTCGTCCTGCGAGACCACCGCCACCGCATCCGGCGACCGCCGCACCCACTCCTCGAACAGCTCCACCACCGACGCACCCGGGACGGGTAGGACCTCGCCAGTGCCGGCCGACAGGACCCGCTCACGCTCGTCCCTCGACAGCACCTCGACCCGCTCCAATGGCACGTCAGCGCTGGTGTCGAGCAGGGCCTCCAGGGTGTCGACCAGGTTGCCGATCGTGGTGTGCAGCAACCCGCACACCAACTCGGCCTCGACCGGAGCGACCGCATCGACCACCAGGTCGAACCCGTCACCGCGGTCACCGACCGCGACCGCGAGCGGGTAGTTGCTGCGCTCCCGGCTGAAGATCAGCCTCATCCCGGCGCCGAGCTCCTTCGCGCGTCCGGCAGCCGGACTGGTGTAGCGGTAGTTGAAAATCGAGGCGAAGAGCGGAGCATCGCCGCGGACCGCGCTCGCGCGTTGGGTCAGGGCTAGTGGAGCGTGTTCGTGTTCGAGTAGCCCGGCGAGCAGGTTCCGGGTGGCGGTGATGGCTTGGCGCACTCCCGCTCCGCCGACCTGGACGCGGGCGGGCAGCGTGTTGATGAACAGCCCGGCCGCGCGGTCGGCACCGGCACCGGCCTGCATCCGGCCGAACAGCACCGTCCCGAACACCACGTCGTCACGCCCGGAGACCACCGCCAGCATCCGCGCGTACGCCACATGCATCACCGTCGCCGGGCTCACGCCCAGCCGCCGCGCCACCTCACGCAACCGCCCCGACATGTCGGGTTCCACCGGCCGGGCGGCACGCACCACACCCGAACCGTCGCCACGAACCTCCGCCACCCCGAACGGAAGCGTCGGCTCGCTCACCTCCGCCAGCATCTCCGCGAAGAACCGCTCATGCTCAGCGGCCGGGATCCCGCCCCTGGCCTGCGCCACGAACTCCCGGTACGACGGCGGCTCAGCCAGCTCACCGCCCCGGCCCGCCATGAACGCCCGCACCTCACCGAGCAGCACGTCCAGACCGGTGTGGTCACGGACCAGCTGGTGGACGCGGATCAAGGCCAGCCATCGCCCGGAATCGGGACGTTGGGCGATGTGCACGTCCATGAGGGGTGCGCGCCGCAGGTCCATCACCAGGCCACCCGCGGATACCAGGTCGGCCACGGGATCCTGGGTCTGAGCGCTCAGCACGCCCTCGTGGACGGGCAGCTCGGCCTTACGCCAGACCACCTGCACCGGCTCGCGCAACCCCTCCCACACCACACCGGTACGGAACACGTCGTGACGGTTCACCACCTGCTGCAACGCGTCCACGAACGCGTCCAGACGGTCACGGCCGTCGAACTCCAGCACCAGCGGAAGCACGTACGTGTCGCTGCCCTCGCCCGCCTCCATGAGGTGGTGGAAGAAGATGCCCTCCTGGAGTGGCGCCAGAGGATAGACGTCGGCGACGTTGGACGCACCACCCTCCACCGCCGCCACCACACGCTCCACCTCGGCCTCGGTGAGCTCCACCAACGGCAACATCTCCGCGGTGATCTGCTCGGCGCCCTCGGGAATCAGGTTGGGCGGGACCACGACCGGCTCGGGCCCCGCCACCGCTGCCAGGCCCGCCACCGTCGGTGTCTGGAACAACGCCCGCACCGAGATCGACACTCCACGGACCCGCAACCGCTCCACCAACGACACCGCCAGCAGCGAATGACCACCCAGAGCAAAGAAGTCGTCATCCACGCCTACCTGGTCGAGCCCCAGGACCTCGGCGAACACCTCGCAGAGCAGTTCCTCGCGTGCATCGGCCGGACCCCGACCTTGCCTGCTGCGATACTCCGGCACCGGGAGGGCGCGGCGGTCCAGCTTGCCGTTGGTGGTGAGCGGCAGCGCGTCCAACACCACCACCGCCGAGGGCACCATGTACTCCGGCAACCGGTCCGCACACCGCTGCCTGACCGCCGACGCCAGCTCCCCATCGTCCTGATCCGCCACGCTGTCGGCAGGCACGACATAAGCCACCAGGCGCCGGTCTCCCGGGGCGTCCTCACGAGCGATCACTGCCGCTTGGGCGACGGCTGGATACCCGGACAGAACCGCCTCGACCTCGCCCGGCTCGATCCGGAACCCCCGGATCTTCACCTGGTCGTCCACCCGGCCAACGAACTCCAACTCACCAGCGGCGTTCCACCGGACCCGGTCGCCCGTCCGATACATCCGCTCGCCCGACCCAAACGGAGACGCCACGAATCTCTCGGCGGTCAATCCGGCACGACCCACATATCCCCGGACGACCTGAGCACCCGAAACGTAGAGTTCGCCGGTAACCCCGGTCGGGACGACGTCCATCCCCTCGTCCAGCACGTAGACGCGCGTATTGGCGGTCGGTTCGCCGATCGGCGCCGTCCCCGCCGGCACGCTGTCGCGGGTGAGGCGCGCGGTCACCACACCGATCGTCGTCTCGGTCGGGCCGTAATGGGTGAACAGTTCGCAGCCGGCATCCTCGGCCGCCACCAGCAGTTCCGCCAGCCAACTGGGCGGGGCCGACTCACCGCCCAGGACCAGCGACCGCGTCGGCAGCACGCCCTTCATGCCGGCGCCCGCCGAGAGCGCCGACAGGTGCGATGGCACCGCCTTCAGGAAGTCGATCTCGTGGCGGTCCAGGTAGTTCGCCACCGCGCTCGGGTCGGTGACCAGTTCCGCCGGTATCACATGGAGTTCGCCGCCCGTCGTCAGGCTCGCGAACAGTGCCGTGTTCCCCAGGTCCGTGAACGGCGCCTGCAACAACGCGTACCGGCCCGGCCTCTGATCGGCGTCGCCCCGGAAACCCACCTCCGGCGGTACTGAAGCGACGTAGTTGGCCAGTGCGGCCTGTGTGACGCCCACACCCTTCGGTCGGCCGGTGGACCCGGAGGTGTACATGACGTACGCCAGTCCGCCGTCCGACACGTCTGGCACGTCTGCTCCGAGGGGGCCGTCGAGAAGGGCGGCGATCGTCGTCTCGACGATGGGATCGTCCAGGACCACTGTCCGGACGCGGCCCGCGGGCAGGTCCTCCGCCACCTCCCGTGTTCCCAGGACGAGGACCGCGCCGGCGTCGGCGAGCATGAACGCGATGCGGCTCGCGGGCAGCGCCGGGTCGATGGGCAGGTACGCGCCGCCGGCCTTCCAGACGGCCAGCAACGCAGCGATCATCTCGATGCCGCGCGGCAGGGACAGCCCCACCACCGACTCCGCGCCCACGCCCTGCGCCGCGAGGTAGCGGGCCAGCCGGTTCGCGCGCTCGTCCAGGTCCGCGTAGGTGACGATCTCAGCGCCCGACACCACCGCCACCGCGTCCGGTGATCGGCGCGCACGCTCCTCGAACAGCTCGGCCACCGACGCGTCCGGTCCTGGCCGGACGCTGCCGGTGCCCGCGGCCAGCAACCGCTTCCGTTCGCCCGGCGATACGACTTCGACACCGCTCAGGCGCGTGCGGGGCCGTCCGGCGATCTGCTCCAGTACCCGGATCCAGCGTTCGACCAGTCCCGCCATCGTCGGTTCGTCGAACAGGTCCGCCGCGCCGGTCACCGCTCCGCGGATCCCGGAAGGGCGACCGTCCTGGAAGGCCTCACCGACCATCACGTCGAGGTCGAACTTGGCCGCCGGCCTGGCGGTCGGCAGGAGCTCGACGTCCAGTCCCAGCAGCTTCGGGGCGCCCTCAACGGTGTCGTGCATCGTCAGCACCACCTGGAAGAGCGGGTGGCGGGCGAGGCTGCGGTGCGGGTCGAGTTCCTCCACGAGCCGCTCGAAGGGGACGTCTTGGTGCTGGTAGGCGTCCAGGCTCGTTTCCCGGACGCGCTCTAGCAGTTCAGCGAAAGTCGGGTCGCCTGATAGGTCGGTGCGAAGGACGAGGGTGTTGACGAAGAAGCCGACCAGGTCGTCCAGGGCCTCGTCGGTACGGCCCGCGATCGCCGAACCGATCGGAATGTCGGTGCCCGCGCCTAAGCGTGAGAGAAGGGCCGCTAGGGAGGCTTGCAGCACCATGAACAGCGTCACGCCCTCGGCCTTGGCCAACTCCAGCAAACGGGCGTGCAGATCCGCGGGCACCTCCAACTCGGCGCTATGCCCGCGGTGGCTGGCCGCCGCCGGACGCGGCCGGTCCACCGGTAACGCCAGCTCCTCGGGGATTCCAGCGAGCGCTTCCCGCCAATAGCCAATCTGCCGAGACAGGACGCTATCGGGGTCGTTCTCATCGCCCAGTAGTTCGCGCTGCCATAACGCGTAGTCGGCGTACTGCACCGGTAAAGCCGCCCACCCCGGCGCCCGACCCTCACAGCGCGCCGAATACGCCTGCGACACATCTCGCGCCAGCGGCCCCATCGACCAACCGTCACCGGCGATGTGATGCACCACCAGCACCAACACGTGCTCGCCCGATCCCGACGCCAGCAGCGACGCCCGGATCGGAACCTCCACCGAGAGGTCGAACGCGTACGACACCGCGGCTGAGATTCCATCGGCCATGGCGCCGATGTCCTGCATCTCCGCGATCCGCAGGTCCCAGTCCAGCTCGTCCATGGCCAGGACGCGCTGGAAGGGCTCGCCGTCCAGCGCCGGATACACCGTCCGCAAGGCTTGGTGGCGCTCCAGCACGTCCCGCATCGCGGCGGCCAGCGCACGGCGGTCCAGCGCACCGGTCAGCCGCAGCACCACCGGGCTGTTGTACGTCGCGCTCGGCCCTTCCAACTGGGCCAGGAACCACAACCGCCGCTGCGCGAACGACAACGGCACCCGCTCGGGACGCTCCCGCGCCGTCAGCGCCGGGCGCACCACCTCGCCCTCCGTCCCGGCCGCCAGACCCGCCGCCAATCCGGCCACGGTGGGGGTCTGGAAGACCGTCCGGATCGGCACCTCGGCACCCAGGACCGTGCGGATCCGGCTCACCAGCCGCGTCGCCAGCAGCGAGTGACCGCCCAGCGCGAAGAAGTCGTCCTCGACCCCGACCCGGTCCAGGCCCAGGACCTCGGCGAACACCTGGCACAGCAGTTCCTCGCGGGCGTTGGACGGTCCACGTCCCTGCTTCACCTGGTATTCCGGTGCGGGCAACGCGCGGCGGTCCAGCTTGCCGTTGCCGGTCAGGGGCAGCGCGTCGAGCACCACCACCGCCGAGGGGACCATGTACTCCGGCAGCCGGTCCGAGCACGATCGCCTGACCGCGGACGCCAGATCGTCGCCGATGTGGGACGCCGTGCCGTCCGCCGGGACGACATAGGCGGTCAGGCGCCGGTCACCCGGCGCGTCCTCACGGACCGTCACCGCTGCCTGCGCGACCGCGGGGTGGCCCGTCAGGACCGCCTCCACCTCGCCCGGCTCGACCCGGAACCCCCGGATCTTCAGCTGCTCGTCGATCCGGCCCGCGAACTCCAGCTCACCCGCGGCGTTCCAGCGGGCCCGGTCACCCGTCCGGTACATGCGCTCGCCAGGGCGGAGGGGGTCGGCGACGAAGCGTTCCGCGGTGAGTCCGACCCTGTTCAGGTATCCGCGGGCCATTCCGGCGCCCGCTATGTACAGCTCACCGATCGCGCCCGGCGGCAGCACGCTCAGGGCCTCGTCCAGCACGTACGCGCGCGTACCTGCCACCGGTCGGCCGATCGGTACGGTCCCGTCCGCGAGACCGGCCGGGGTCAGGCGCGTGGTCACCACGCCGATCGTGGTCTCCGTCGGGCCGTAGTGGTTGAACAGCTCGCAGCCGACGCCCTCGGCCGCTGTCAGCAGTTCCTCAAGCCACCCCACCGGGGCCGCTTCACCGCCCAGGACCAATGATCGCGCCGGTAACACGCCTTTCATGCCGGCGGCCGCCGCCAACGCCGACAGGTGCGAAGGCACCGCCTTGAGGAAGTCGATACCGTGCCGTTCCAGGTACTCCGCCACCGCGCTGGGATCAGTGACCGCGTCCGTCGGCAGCACATGCAGTTCACCGCCGTTCGCCAGGCTGGCGAACATCACCGTGTTCCCCAGGTCCGTGAACGGCGCCTGCAACAACGCGAAGCGACCCGGCCTCCGGTCGATGTCGGCTCGGAATCCCACCGCCGACGGCACCGACGCGACATAGTTGGCCAGAGCTTCCTGCGTGATGCCCACTCCCTTGGGACGGCCCGTGGACCCCGAGGTGTACATCACGTACGCCAGCCCGCCGCCGGACACCGCCGTTCCGAGGGGGTCCTCCGGGAGGTCGCACGTCAGAAGCGCCACCGCCGGGTCGTCCAGCGCCACCACGCGCACGCGGCCCGCGGGAAGGTCCCCGGCCACCTCCTGCTCGGCCAGGACGAGCACCGCGCCCGCGTCCTGGAGCATGAACGCCACCCGCCCGGCGGGCAGCGCCGGATCGATGGGCAGGTACGCGCCGCCGGCCTTCCAGACGGCCAGCAACGCAGCGATCATCTCCACGCCGCGGGGCAGGCACAGACCCACCACCGATTCCGGACCGACACCCTGCGCGACCAGGTAGCGCGCCAGCCGGTTCGCCCGCCGGTCGAGGTCCCGGTAGCGGACGCGTTCACCGCCCGACACCACCGCCACCGCATCGGGCGATCGCCGCGCGCACTCCTCGAACAGCTCCACGACGGGCGCACCGGACGACGGCACCGGTCCGCCGGTCCCGGCGGCCAGCACGCGCTCGCGCTCGTCCCGCGTCAGCACCTCGACGGCGCCGAGACGGATCCCCGGCTCCCGGGCCACCTGCTCCAGCACCCGTACCAGCCGCGCCGTGATCCGCTCGACCGTCACGGCGTCGAACATGTCCGCGGCGCCGGTGACCACGCCGCGCAGGCCCGCCGGAACGCCGCCCGCGCCGAACACCTCTCCGACCATCACGTCCAGGTCGAACTTTGCCGCGGACCTGCCGGCGAACAGCGTCGTGCTCTCGGCCCCGGCCCAGTCCAGCGCCCCTATGCCTCCGGCGGCCGAGGTCCCGGCGTTCAGCTTCGTCAGGACCACCTGGAAGAGGGGGTGGCGGGCGAGGCTGCGGTGTGGGTCGAGCTCCTCCACGAGCCGCTCGAAGGGGACGTCTTGGTGCTGGTAGGCGTCCAGGCTCGTTTCCCGGACGCGCTCTAGCAGTTCAGCGAAAGTCGGGTCGCCTGATAGGTCGGTGCGAAGGACGAGGGTGTTGACGAAGAAGCCGACCAGATCGTCCAGCGCCTCATCGGTACGGCCCGCGATCGCCGAACCGATCGGAATGTCGGTGCCGGCACCCAAGCGTGAGAGAAGGGCCGCCAGGGAAGCTTGCAGCACCATGAACAGCGTCACGCCCTCGGCCTTGGCCAACTCCAGCAAACGGGCGTGCAGATCCGCGGGCACCTCCAGCTCAGCGCTGTGCCCACGGTGGCTGGCCACCGCCGGACGCGGACGGTCCACCGGTAACGCCAGCTCCTCGGGAATTCCCGCAAGCGCTTCCCGCCAATAGCCAATCTGCCGAGACAGGACGCTGCCGGGGTCATTCTCATCGCCCAGTAATTCGCGCTGCCATAACGCGTAGTCGGCGTACTGCACCGGTAAAGCCGCCCACCCCGGCGCCCGACCCTCGCATCGAGCCGTGTACGCCTGCGACACATCCCGCGCCAACGGCCCCATCGACCAGCCATCACCGGCGATGTGATGCACCACCAGCACCAGCACGTGCTCGTCCGGCCCTGCTCCCAGCAGCCACGCCCGGATCGGAATCTCCACCAGCAGGTCGAACGCGTACGACACCGCTGTGGTGATCTCTTCGGCCACCTGCGTGGGCACCTGGACGACCGGCCAGCCCGCCGAGTCGTCACCGAAGGCGTCCATCACCGGCAGGTCGGTCACCTCATCGAGGACCGGCTCACCGTTTCCGTTGCCGACCAGATCCACGATCCGCAGGGACCAGTCCAGCTCGTCCATGCCGAGGACGCGCTGGAACGGCTCGCCGTCCACCGCCGGATACACCGTCCGCAGGACCTCATGGCGCTCCAGCACGTCCCGCATCGCGGCGGCCAGCGCACGGCGGTCCAGCGCACCGGTCAGCCGCAGCACCACCGGGCTGTTGTACGTCGCGCTCGGCCCCTCCAACTGCGCCAGGAACCACAACCGGCGCTGCGCGAACGACAAAGGGATCATCGGGACTCCTCCTGCTGACGCATCGGCCGCAGCGCAGGCCGCGTCGACTTCCGATCACCGACCTGCGAAGCCAGATCCGCCACGGTGGGGGTCTGGAAGACGGCTCGGATCTCCACCTCGGCGCCCAGCACCGTACGGATCCGGCTCACCAGCCGCGTCGCCAGCAAGGAATGGCCGCCGAGGGCGAAGAAGTCGTCATCCACGCCCACTCGTTCCAAGCCCAGGACCTCGGCGAAGACCTGGCACAGCGACTCTTCGCGTTCGTTCGCCGGGGGGCGGCTCTGCTTCACCCGGTATTCGGGCGCGGGCAAGGCGCGGCGATCCAGCTTGCCATTGCCCGTCAGGGGCAGCGCGTCCAGCGTCACGACCGCCGACGGCACCATGTACTCCGGCAGCCGTTCCGCGCACATGCGTTTGACCGACAGCGCCAGTTCCGCGTCGTCCCGGCTCGCCGGCCCCTCAGCGGGAACGATGTAGCCGACCAACCGCCGATCACCGGGCGCGTCCTCGCGGGCGACCACGGCGGCCCGCGCGATCGCGGGATGCCCGGCCAGAACCGCCTCGACCTCGCCAGGCTCGATCCGGAAACCGCGGATCTTCACCTGGTCATCGCTCCGGCCGACGAACACCACTTCACCGGAGGAGTTCCAGCGGACCCGGTCCCCTGTCCGGTACATCCGCCGCCCCGGCTCGAACGGGCACGCCACGAACCGCTCGGCGGTCGGTGCGGCGCGCCCCACATATCCCCGGGCGAGTTGCGGACCGGAAACGTACAGCTCGCCGGTCACTCCCGGCGGCACCACGCCCAGTTTCCCGTCCAGCACGTAGACGCGGGCAGCAGCGGCCGGTCTGCCGATCGGAACCGTCCCGGCGGTGACCTTCTCACGGGTCAGGCGGGTGGTCACCACACCGATCGTCGCCTCGGTCGGCCCGTAGTGGTTGAACACCCCGCAACCGGCGCCTTCGGCAGCGGCGAGCAGTTCTTCGAGCCAGCTCGCCGGAGCCGCCTCACCGCCCAGGACCAGCGACCGCGCGGGCAGGACCTTCGCCGTCCCCGCCGACAGCGCCGCCCAATGGGACGGCACCGCTTTCACGAAATCGATGGCGTGCCGCTCAAGATATTCCGCCACCGCGCCCGGATCGGTGACCGTCTCCCCCGGCAGTACATGCAGTTCGCCACCACTGACCAGGCTGGAGAACATCACCGTGTTCCCCAGGTCGGTGAAGGGCGGCTGCAACAACCCGTATCGGCCGGGCTCGCCGTCCGGCCTGAAACCCACTGCCGGAGGCACTGAGGTGACGTAATCGGCCAAGCCCTCATGAGTGACGCCCACGCCCTTCGGGCGGCCGGTCGAGCCGGAGGTGTACATCACGTAGGCCAGCCCGCCTCGCGGCACCACCACTTCGAGGGGCCGATCCGCGAGGCCGTCTGTCAGGACCGCCAGCATCGGGTCGTCCAACGCCACGACGCGCACGCGGCCCGCGGGCAGGTTCTCGGCCACCTCGCGCGTCCCCAGCACCAGGACGGCCCCGGCATCGGCGAGCATGAACGCGACCCGTCCCGCCGGCAAGGCCGGGTCGACGGGCAGGTAGGCGCCACCCGCCTTCCACACGGCCAGCAACGCGGTGATCATCTCCACGCCGCGCGGCAGGCAGAGCCCCACCACCGACTCCGGGCCCACGCCCTGGGCCGCCAGGTACCGAGCGAGCCGGTCCGCCCGCTCGTCCAGCGCCCGGTACGAGATCGTCTCCTCCTGCGACACCACCGCCGGCGCTTCAGGCGACAGGCGCGCCTGCTCCTGGAACATCTCCACCACCGACGCGCGTACCGCACCCGCCGGGGCAGGCAGCGGGCGGACGCCCGCGGTGGGGAGATCGCCGTCCGTTCCGGCGCGGTCGAGGCCCAGCACCTCGGCGAAGACCTGGCACAGCAGTTCCTCGCGCGCTTCCGCCAGGTCGAGCCCGGTCGGCGGCGGCAGCGCGCGGCGATCCAGTTCACCGCCCACCGTGAGAGGCAGGGCCTCTAGGGCCACCACCGCGGACGGCACCATGTGCTCCGGCAGCCTGCCGGCGCAGAACCGCCTGACGCTCCCGGGCAGCTCCGCGCCGTCCGCACCGTGCGCGGGGACGACGTAGCCGATCAGGCGCTCGGCGTCCGGAGCGTCCGGCCGGACGACCACCGCCGCCCGCGCGACCGCGGGATGCCCGGCCAGTACCGACTCGACCTCGTCCGGCTCCACCCGGAACCCGCGGATCTGGATCGCAGCCACGCTCGCACACCCCACCGATTCAGCGACTACTGGACAGCGAATGCCGGCCGGTACCGAGCCGACCGGTCCGGGCAGGCATGCGGCGCGCATCCGAGCGTGCGTGCCATCGACTCGGAACCCGCCGGGAAGAACGGGCCCTAGCCCTGCTCCATGGCCTTGATCAGGCTCTTGGGACGCAGGTCGGTCCAGTTCTTCTCGACGTAGTCGAGGCACTCCTGCCGGCCCGCCTCCCCGAACACGGTCGTCCACCCCTCCGGCACATCGGCGAACACCGGCCACAGGGAGTGCTGGCCCTCCTCGTTGACCAGGACGAGAAAGTTCGCATCGGGGTCGTCGAAAGGATTCATTCCCTACCCTCTCCTCGCGTTCGTGACCAGATCAGCGGCCGTCCCCGCGCAGCGGCGGAAGGCGGTCGAGAAAGGCGCATCAAAGACCGGGAAATCGCGGCGGGGCGCCGCTGTCGCGGCCGGCCCCCATCGGTAAGGCACCCCAGCCGCCGCTCACTATGCATGAGGGCCACGAACTGATCAACACTGTGGCGCGCGGCGGCACCGCCCTTGCGCGGACGCTGCCGAGATGCCACGCGAACCCGCACGTGACCTGCGTCCAACTGGGGCGGTGCCACACTTGAACACTCCGCGGGAAACCGCGTCCCCGGCATCCAACGGCCTCATGGTGACGGCCCGTCCCGTCACCCCTAGAGTGGGGCCTTCGATGGCGGCCGACCTTTTCGCTCCCCCGGCATGACCGCAAGGAAAGGCTCCGAGATGAAGGCTCCCACCCGCTTCTTATCCGTGATCGGTATCGCCTGCGCGCTGTTACCGGCGGCCGCGGCGACCTCCTATGCCGCACCGCCCAAGGAGGCGGACTGCGTCACCGCCACCGAGACCCAGGACTACGGCCGGGGTGAGATCTCCCTCTGCCCGCAAGGCGACGGCACCTATCACATCACCGGCTGGATCGAGGATCTGCTTCCCGGCGACGGCGTGTTCACCGGACCGGACGGAGCCTGCGTCGCCTGGTACCTCTACGCGGGCACCGAATACGTAGGGTTCCCGCCGTCGGCCTGCCCGCACTTCCACGGTCCCACGAACCCCGCGAAGTTGCAGCTCGACGTCATCTATAAATCCGATGCACCGCTCACATCAGCCAAGTTGGGCCGTTACTGGGTCTGACACCGACGCGCTCCTGCCAGCGGCCTCTCGCGGCGTGGCCGGGTCGTTCAGGTGTCGGTCGTCGCGCTGGTGAAGATGGCGCGCACGGGTGCTCGCCCGTGGGCTTGGATCAGTCGGTGGTGGCCGGGTGCTGCGCCGGTAGGTGCAGCACCGCCAGCGCGGTCGTCCAGTTGGTGAGCATGGCGTGCTGCGCGGCGGCCAGCGTCACCTTTCCCTCGCACAGCCCGCGGTAGACCGAGAACTCCACGTCGTCCTTGGGGTTGGGGCTCGCGCCCGGTTCGGGCCACAGGTTGCGGGGGTCGCTGGGGGCGCCGCCGAGGCTGAGCGGCAGGAAGTGGTCCTCCTCGTAGGAGCGGGTGCGGTGGTCGCGGTACCCGTACCAGCGGATCTGCGTGACCTTGAGCCGATCGGTGTAGGAGGCGGGCGGACGGATCGAGCGGGTGTAGCCCGGCCGGCACACCGTGGACTTGATCGTGGCCTGGGTGACGGCGGGGTTGGTGGCACCCGGCGTGCACGTGCGATCAGGCCGGGTGACGGCGGGGCCGGTGCTGGTGGCGTGGCAGGTCCCGGCGGCCCGGCTGGGGATCGTTCCCGGTGTCCCCGAGGGTTTGCCCGACGCCGAGGGAGGACGGGCTCGATGCGGTGTTGAGGCATCGCCGCCGCAGCCGGCGGCCAGGACCGGCACCAGCAGCGCCGCGGACACGCCGCGCACGGCGATCGGGAAGTGCAGAGCCATCGGGAGCTCCTCGTTGATGTCGTGGGACGCGGCTTTCCGGACGCTCGTCCGGTGGCCATTGCGGGCGTCCCCGCAGGTGTTTCCGGCGGACGAGATCGATACGCCAGGTCGCTCGTGAGAGGCGGGGACACTTGTATCGCCCCGGCGGCCACCTGAGACGGTCGGTGTGCCTGGTGTCTCCAGGCCCGTAGGCGTCTCTGGACGATGCGGCGGGGCGTGCTCGGCATGGTCGAGTCCGGGGGAACCCGGTCGGCTGTCGTGTGGGAGGGAGCGTCACCCGTCGTGGGGGATGCCGCCGGTCCTCGGCTTCTCGCAGACTTCCGCGTGTAGGCAGCGCGTTCCCGAGACGGACGAGGTGAGCGGCATGGCGGTGGACGTCCACGGTCCCATCGACTTCCTTCTGCTGGAGTTCCCCGGCGACCGGCTCACCGGTGACACGGCGCGCGCCCTGATGGATCTCGTCGAGCGCGGCGTGATCCGGGTGTACGACCTCGTGGTGATCGAGATGGGGCCGGACGGGTCGGTGCGGCTGCTCGACCTGGCGCGGCCGGAGGCGAAGGAGCTCGGGGTGTTCGCCGAGTTCGCGGGCGCGCGGTCGGGGCTGCTGGGCGACGAGGACGTGCGCGAGGCGTCCGCCGCCCTGCGTCCCGGCACGGTGGCGGCGCTGGTCGTCTACGAGAACACCTGGGCCGTGCCGTTCGTGGCCGCGGCGCGGGCGAGCGGCGGCGAGGTCGTCGCGAGCGCGCGCATTCCCGCCACGGACGTGATGGACGCGCTCGAAGCGCTCGAAGCGACGGCCTGAGGAGGAGAGTCATGCCCGGTTTGCTCAGAGGGGTCGCGCGGACGGCCGTGATCGCGGGGACGGCGTCGGCGGTCAGCGGACGCGTGCAGCGGCGCCAGGCCGAGCGGTTCGCCGAGCGCGACGCGCGGATCGCGGCCGATCGCGAGGAGGCGTACGAGCGGCAGCCGGGCTACGCGTCCGGTCCCGCGGCGCCGCCGACCGACCCGGTCGAGCAGCTCAAGGACCTGGCGGACCTGAAGGAGCGGGGCATCCTGACCAATGCCGAGTTCGCGGCGCAGAAGGCCAGGATCCTCGCCAGGTGACGTCCCGCCGGACACCGGTCCCGGCGACCTGGCCGCGGGTGCGCCGACGCGGCGGCGGATCACCGTGGGCACGGCCGTGGCCGTCGTCGTGCTCGTTCTCGTGCTCGCGAACCTGCTCGGCAACCGGTGGGCGCCGTCGTTCTGCGCGCTGACCGCCGTAGCGGTCAGCGCGCTTCTGCTGGCCGTGCTCGCGGCGGCCGGGGGCACGTGGACGGACGCGGGGCTGGATCCGTCCACGCTCGGGCGCGGGGCCCGCTGGGCTTCGGTCCTGGTCGGCGCGGTCGCCGTGGTGTACGCGGCCGGGGCGCTGCTTCCGGCCACCCGGGGCCTGTTCGAGGACCAGCGGCACAACGGGCTGACGGGTGCCGGCATCGCCTTCCGGATGTTCGTGAAGGTCCCGGTCTGCACGGTGCTCCTGGAGGAGATCGCGTTCCGCGGGGTGCTGTACGGGCTGGTGCGCCGCGCCCGGGGGACGGTGTGGGCGACGGCGGTGTCCAGCGTCCTGTTCGGGCTGTGGCACGTCCTGCCGTCGCTGGGGCTGGCGGCCGCGGTGCCCGCGCTGGAGCCGGTGTTCGGTCATTCGGTGCTCGGCACCGCCGTCGTCGACTTCGGCGCGGTGCTGTTCACCGGCGCCGCGGGCGTGGTGTTCTGCGAGCTGCGCCGCCGGAGCGGGAGCCTGCTCGCGCCGATGGGCCTGCACTGGGCCGTCAACGCGCTCGGATACCTGGGGGGCTTCCTGCTGCGGTGACCGCCGTCAGTCGCCGGTCGCCGCGATGGTCTTCTTGAGGTCCGCCAGCTCCTGGCCGGTGGCGCCGGACCGCAGGACGGCGTTCCACGCGTCGACGTTCTCCGTCGTGTATGCGTGGCCGTGGCCGCCCGGTACCTCCGTGGCGAAGGGGAGGTCGGCGGTGATCTGCCAGAAGGTGACGAACGGCATCCAGAAGACGCTCCCCAGGACGTCGTCGCCGGGCGCCTGCCCGGTCCAGTCGGGCCTGTGGAGCAGGAGGCGGGGGCTCCACCACACGATCGGGTCGGACGGGTGCATCAGGTAGAGCACCCGGGTGCCGTCCCAGGGCCGTCCGGCCGGGGGGACGCCCGCGCCGGCGTCGTCCGTGAAGCGGACGGTCCGGCCGTCCTTGTACACGGGCTGGATCTCCGGGCTGCCCGCGGCGCGGTGGTCGCTGAAGTCCCGGAAGAGGGTGTTGAAGTTGGGCGGGCCGACGAAGAGCGCGCCGGAGGTGCGGTTGCGCAGGTCGTACTCGCCGCTGAAGGCGCTCTCGCCGCCGAAGGAGCCGAGGCTCTCGCCGGTGACGAACAGCCGCGGGCGCCGGTCCGCGGGGAGTCTCGACCACTGGTCGTAGACCGCGTCGTACAGGCCGCGTCCCGCCTCCCTGGCCTTCGACTGGTCGACCAGGTAGGAGATCCACGACGGGAGGTAGGAGTACTGCATCGCGACGATGGCGGTGTCGCCGCCGTTGAGGTACTCGAAGGTGTCCGCCGAGGCCGGGTCGACCCAGCCGCGGCCGGTCGTCGTGACGACGAGCAGGTTCCTGCGCTGGAAGCCGCCCGCCCGGTTCAGGTCGGCGACCGCCTTGGCGGCCCGTGCCTCGGTGTCGCCGGACGTCGCCAGTCCCGCGTACGCCCGGATCGGCTCCTTCGCCGGCCGGTGGGTGAGGGCGGCGATGCCGGCCTGGGACGGTCCGGTGCCGACGAAGGCGCGTCCTTCCCGTCCGAGCGAGTCCCACGGGACGGCGGAGCCGGGCCCTCCGGAGCGGAGGCCCGACGCCGGCCGGTGGGCGCCCTCCGGGGTCTCGGTGTCGCGCAGCGAGGACGCCTTGTCCGCGAAGGCCATGAGCCCGTCGAGGAGCACGCCGCTGACGACGGCGTACACGAGGCCGGCGACGAGGAGCCAGCCGACCGCGAGGGCGGCACGCGGCCCGATCCAGCGCCTGAGGAGACGCACGACCCGGCGGTAGAGGGCGCGGACGCCCCGTCCGGTGAGCAGGAGGAGGGTGAAGGTCAGCGCCGCGATGAGCGGTGACGCGACGGCGAGGGGGACGTTGTAGTCCGTCACCCCCATCAGTTCGCGGATCTCGTGCTGCCAGTACTGCCCGAGCCCGAACGCGGCGGCCAGCAGCAGGGGCGCGGCGACCAGGAGGGTGAGCCGGGCCCAGCGCCGGGCGGGTCGCGGCTCCCGGTCCGCGAAGGCCCGCCACAGGAGCGCGGCGAGCACGCCCAGCCCGTAGCCGATGGCTGCGGCGAGGCCGCTGATGAGCCCCTGGAGCAGGCCGCCGCGCGGCAGCAGCGACGGCGTGAAGGAGAGGCACGCCAGCGCCACCGCGCCCCAGCAGCCGGGAAGGGTCGCGTGGAGCGGCCCGCGGCGCCGTCCGGTATCCGGTGCCGTGCCGGCGGCCCGCCGCCCGGACGTGTCCTGAGCCATGATGCCTCCGACCTCAGGCCAGGGTCGCCACCAGGACGGCCTTGATCGTGTGGAGGCGGTTCTCCGCCTGGTCGAAGACGATGCTGGCCTCCGACTCGAAGACCTCCCCGGTCACTTCGAGGCCCGAGGTCATGCCGGTGTGCTCCATGATGCCGCGCCCGACCACCGTGTTCGGGTCGTGGAAGGCCGGCAGGCAGTGCATGAACCTCACCGACGGGTTGCCGGACGCCTCAAGGAGGGCGGTGTTCACCTGGTACGGCTTGAGCAGGTTCACACGGTCGTTCCAGACGTCCTTCGCCTCCCCCATGGACACCCAGACGTCGGTGTGGACGAAGTCGACCCCCGCGACGGCTTCGCGCGCATCGGACGTGACGGTGACGCGGGCTCCCGTGCGGCGGGCGATGTCCTCCGCGAGCTGGACGACGTCCTTGGGAGGGTGCAGCTCGGCCGGGCCGGTGAGGCGGACGTCGCTGCCCATCAGCGCGCCCATGACGAGCAGGGAGCGGCCCATGTTGAAGCGGCAGTCGCCCGCGAACGCGTAGGAGAGGCCGTCGGGGGCCTTGCCGCTCGCCTCCTGCATGGTGAGGAAGTCGGCGAGCATCTGCGTGGGGTGCCACTCGTCGGTGAGCCCGTTGTAGACGGGCACGCCGGCGTGGGCGGCGAGCGTCTCCACGTCCGCCTGCCGGGTGCCACGGAACTCGATCGCGTCGTACATGCGGCCGAGGACGGCGGCGGTGTCGGCGACCGACTCCTTGTGCCCGAGCTGGGAGCCCGACGGGTCGAGGTAGGTGACGTGGGCGCCCTGGTCGTAGGCGGCGACCTCGAACGCCGACCGGGTCCGGGTGGAGGTCTTCTCGAAGATGAGCGCGATCTCCTTGCCGTGCAGCCGGCGGACCTCGTTGCCCGCGTACTTGGCGAGCTTCAGCGCCTCCGCGAGCCGCAGCAGGTGCCGCAGCTCGCGGGGCTCGAAGTCGATCTCCTTGAGGAAGCTGCGGTTCTTGAGGTTGAGCGCCACGTGAGGCTCCTGGTGGGTCGTCGGTGCGGACGGTCGGGAGGACGGGTCACCGCGGTCGGGCGTCAGAACGCCGGGTCGCGTTGCAGCGGGCAGGTCATGCAGTGCGAGCCGCCCCGGCCGCGGCCGAGCTCGAAGCCCTCGACGGTGACGACCTCGACGCCGGCCTTGCGGAGGGCGGTGTTGGTGCCGGTGTTGCGCTCGTAGCCGATGACGACGCCGGGTTCGAGGGCCACGACGTTGTTGCCGTCGTCCCACTGCTCGCGCTCGGCCTCGAACGCGTCCCCGCCCGTCGGGACCACGCGCATCGCGGACACCTCCAGCGCCTCGGCCATCAGCTCGGGCAGCGGCCGCCGCCGCTCCTCGGCGACGAGGTCGTCGGCGTTCTCGCCGGGCCGGATCGCCCACGTCCGGGCGCCGTCGACGACCTGCGGGAACAGGGTCACGAGGTCGCGGTCGCACATCGTGATGACGGTGTCGAGGTGCATGTAGCTGCGCGACTTCGGCAGGTGCACGGCGAGGACGAGCCGCGCCGAGCCGGCCCGGAACAGCGAGCGCGCGATCCACAGGACCGCCTGCGGCGTCGTCCGCTCGCCCATGCCGATCATCACGGCGCCGTTGCCTATCGGCTGGACGTCGCCGCCCTCCACATGGGCGCGCCCCCAGTCCTCGTCCGCGCCGCCCAGCCAGACCGGGAACTTGTCGGCGGCGAACATCGGGTGGAAGCGGTAGATCGCCTCCATGATCATGGTCTCCGGCCGGCGGGCGGGCTTGGTCATCGGGTTGAGGGTGACCCCCTCGTGGATCCAGCAGGACGGGTCGCGCTGGAACAGGAAGTTCGGCAGCGGGGGCAGCAGCATGCCCGTCGGATCGGCGGACTCCCACACGAGCCCGACGTCCCTGCCCACGTCCGCCCGGGTGATCCCGCCGATCAGGAACTCGGCGACGACGCCCGGATCGGCGTCCTCGGCCCATTCGCGGGCGCGGGCCGCCGCCGTGACCCCGATCTCGCGCTCGTTCAGGATGTGGCCGCAGGCCCAGCTCCGGGCCTCGGCTCCGGCCAGGGCCTCGGCGAGCAGCCTCTCGGCGTGGAACACCTCGACGCCGCGCTCGCGCATCACCTCGCAGAAGGCGTCGTGCTCCGACTTGGCCCTGCTGACCCACAGGACGTCGTCGAAGAGCAGTTCCGCGGCGTTCGACGGCGTGAGGCGCGCGTGCTCCAGCCCGGGCCTGTGCACCATGACCTTGCGCAGCCGGCCGACCTCGGAGTGCACTCCGAACGGCATGTCCGATCACCTCGTTCCAGGCGGGCCGCGGCGCGCACCGGTCGGTGGTCGTGCGGCGGGGCGTCGTGTCGTCCGCAAGGATCGGCCGGGGCCTCCTCGCGGTGCTTCACCCCGGGCGGGTGAGGCACGCCCGGGGCCGCCGACGGACCTTTGTCCTGCGAACACGCGGGACGCCGCGCACTGGACACAACGCCGAGCGGACGCGCGCAGGACACATGGCCCGCCGCCGGGGCCGTCCTGGGAAACGAGGAGGGCTCCTGTGCGGATCGTGATCGCGCTGGGCGGCAACGCGCTGCTCCGGCGCTCGGACCCGATGACCACCGAGGTGCAGCGGCGGAACGTCCGCGTCGCGGCGGAGCAGATCGCGCCGCTGGCCGCCGACCACGATCTGGTGGTCGTGCACGGGAACGGGCCGCAGGTGGGGCTGCTGTCGCTCCAGGCGGAGGCGTACCGGGGAGCGGAGCCGTACCCGCTGGACGTCCTGGACGCCGGCACCCAGGGGATGATCGGCTACCTGGTCCAGCAGGAGCTGCGGAGCCTGCTGCCGGCGCGGCGCCAGGTGGCGACCCTGCTCACGATGATCACCGTCGATCCCGAGGATCCGGCGTTCGCCGCGCCGGCGAAGTTCGTGGGCCCGGGCTACGACCGGGACGCCGCCGCCGAGCTCGCGGCGGACAAGGGCTGGACGTTCCACCAGGACGGTTCCGCCTGGCGCCGGGTCGTCCCCTCCCCCAGACCGCAGCGGATCCTGGAGATCGAGCCGATCCGCTGGCTGCTCGCCCGGGGCGCCGTGGTCATCTGCGCGGGCGGCGGCGGGATCCCGACGATGCTCCCGGCCTCCGAGCGGGGCGAGCTGCTGGGCGTCGAGGCCGTCATCGACAAGGACCACGCGGCCGAGCTGCTCGCCGAGGACGTACGCGCCGACCTGTTCGTCATGGCCACCGACGTGGACGGCGCGTACCTCGGGTGGGGCACGCCGGAGCAGCGGCGGCTCGGGCGGGTGGCGCCGGAGGAGCTGGCCGCCCACGCGTTCGCCGCCGGCTCGATGGGGCCGAAGGTGGAGGCGGCGGCGCGGTTCGCCGCCAGGTCCGGACGGCGCGCGGCGATCGGCGCCCTCGCCGACATCACGAAGATCGTCGCGGGTGAGGCGGGCACGAACGTCATCGCGGCGAAGGCTGTCAACGACCACGCGCAGAAGACCGCCTCCGCCTTCGACATCCACACCCTGTCAGCGGACCGCATCCTGACCCACCTCGGTGAACG